>NZ_JBWKPK010000009.1:0-12123 GCF_059418205.1 Caulobacter sp. GW821-FHT09B11
CCCCCCCCCCCCGAGACTGGGCGCCGTGCCGGCGGTCGCCCCCTCCGTCACGTCGCCGATGGCGCCGCGCCACCTCCCCCGTTGCACGGGGGAGGCGCCTTTCGCGCAAAACAAAACCCGCGCCGGTCGCCCGGCGCGGGTTTCGTCTGTTTTCGGGTGCGTGGAACGCGGAGGCGCGAAGATCCGCGCCTCGACGGCGCTCTTAACGCGTAGCCTTCTTCGGCATCGGCAGCAGGCCTTCGCGCTGAGCGCGCTTGCGGGCCAGCTTGCGAGCGCGACGGACAGCTTCGGCCTTTTGACGGGCGCGCTTTTCCGAGGGCTTTTCATAATGCACGTGACGCTTCATCTCGCGGAACGAGCCTTCGCGTTGCATCTTCTTCTTCAGGGCCTTGAGGGCCTGATCGACGTTGTTGTCGCGGACGAAAATCTGGACCAGGGGTGACTCTCCATTCGACGGCCCGACCAATTTCCCAAGTCCCTCTTGAGGGGCCGGGCGGGCGAATAAAAACCTTACGCCCTGAAAGGGGTGCTTCCGGGCGACGAGGGGCGGCAGATAGCAGAGGCGAGGGCGCGTGTCCATGCGCGACGAGCGCTAAACACCGGTGTAGACTCGGATTCATGAGCGACGCCGCGACCAAAGCCACGCAGGACTGGGCCGACAAGGCCGAACAGAAGGTGCTGGACGAGGCCCTGCGCCTGTCGCCGCGCCTTGGCTGGAACGCCGCCCTGGCCCGCGCGGCCGCCGCGGCGGCCGGTTTGTCGCCCGGCGAGACCGATCTTCTGCTGCCCCAGGGCCCGCGGGATCTGGCCGCCCTGCTGGCCCGCCGGCACGACGCCCAGGCCATGGCGACGCTCGGAAAACTCGATCCGGCGGCGCTGAAGATTCGCCAGAAGATTCGCGAGGGCGTCATCGCCCGCATCGACGCGGCCGCCCACGACAGCGAGGCCGTCCGCCGCTGGGCCGCCTTCATGGCCTTCCCGACCAACCTGCCGCTGGCGCTCACCTTGTTGTGGGAAAGCGCCGACCAGCTGTGGCGCTGGGCCGGCGACGTCGCCACCGACGAGAACCACTATTCCAAGCGCGCCATCCTGTCGGGGATCCTGGTCTCGACCCTGGCCGTCGATCTCGCCTCGGGTCGCGACTCGGCCCTCAAGCACCTGGACGCCCGCATCGACGGCGTGATGGCCTTCGAGAAGTGGAAGGCGGGCGTGAAGGTTCCGAACCTGGCGGCGGAGTTCCTGACCGCGCTGGCGAAGATGCGGTACGCCAGATCCTGATCCCTCTCCCCTTGCGGGAGAGGGTGGCCCGCGAAGCGGGTCGGGTGAGGGGTCGACAGGCCTTTCCGCCGCGACAACGGAACGACCTGGCGTGGCGTCTTGCTTTTGAGAGACCCCTCATCCGTCGGCTTCGCCGACACCTTCTCCCGCAAGGGGAGAAGGACCTAGGAGCCCAGCGCCCGCTCCACGGCCGCCAGCGCGTGCAGGGTCGTGGTGTCGAACACCGGGACCGGGCTGTCGCCCTCCCCCACCAGCAGCATGATCTCGGTGCAGCCCAGGATGATCCCTTCGGCGCCGGCTTCGACCAGCCGGGCGATGACCTGGCGATAGGCCTGGCGGGACTCCTCGCGCACCACCCCGGCCACCAGTTCCTCGTAGATCACCCGATGGACCAGGGCGCGGTCGTCGGCCTCCGGAACCAGCACCTCCAGCCCGAACCGCTCCTCCAGACGTCCGCGATAGAAGGCGTGCTCCATGGTGAAGGCCGTGCCCAGCAGGCCGACCTTGCGCAGGCCCGCCGCCTGGATCGCCGCGCCGGTCGGGTCGGCGATGTGCAGCAGCGGCAGGTCGACAGCCGCCTGAAGCTCTCCGGCCAGGCGGTGCATGGTGTTGGTGCAGAGGACCAGAAAGTCGGCCCCGCCCCGCTCCAGCGCCTTGCCGGCCTCGACCAGGCGCTCAGCCAGCGCGTCCCAGCGGCCGGCGTGCTGCAGGGCCTCGATTTCGGAGAAGTCGAACGACCACAGCAGGCACTGGGCGGACGCCGTCGGCCCGCGCCGCGCCCGCACCGCCTCGTTGATCAGTCGATAGTAATGCGCCGAGCTTTCCCAGCTCATGCCGCCGATCAGGCCGATGGTGACCTGACCGCCCATCTCAGCCCTCCAGGGGCCGCAGGCGGTTGACGTGGCCCATCTTGCGGCCCGGCCGGGCCTCGCCCTTGCCGTAGAGGTGGATGCGGGTCTCGGGCTCGGCGGCCAGCTTCTTCCAGGCGTCGACCTCGGGGCCGAGCAGGTTGGTCATCTCCACCCGGGCCAGCGGCGCGGTGGGGCCCAGGGGCCAGCCAGCGACGGCGCGGATGTGCTGTTCGAACTGGTCGACCTCGCAGCCGTCCTGGGTCCAGTGGCCGGTGTTGTGCACCCGCGGGGCGAACTCGTTGACCAGCAGCTTGCCGCCGGCCAGCTCGAACAGCTCCACCCCGATCACGCCCACATAGTCGAGGGCGGTGAGGATCTTGGCGGCGATGGCCTCGGCCTGGTCGCGCTCGGCCGGGGTGACCTTGGCCGGGGCGATCGTGCGGCGCAGGACGCCGCCCTCATGGTGGTTGTCCGACAGCGGGTAGCAGACGATCTCGCCGTTGCGGCCGCGCGCGGCGATCACCGACAGTTCGCGGCCGAAATCGGCCGGGGCCTCGAGGATGGCCGGCTGGCGGCCGATCTTCTCGAAGGCGGCGACGGCGTCGCCCGGACGCTGGATCCAGGCCTGACCCTTGCCGTCATAGCCCTCGCGACGGGTCTTCAAGAGACTCGGCGCGCCGATCCTGGCGACGGCGGCCAGCAGGCTTTCCTCGTCGTCGACCGGGGCGAAGGCCACGGTGGGCACGCCGATCTCGGCCAGGAAGGTCTTTTCGACGACACGGTCCTGGGCGGCGGCCAGGGCGGCGGCGCCCGGGGCGACCTCGCAGCCCAGGGCCGTCAGCTCGGCGACGGTGTCGGCCGGCACGTTCTCGAACTCGTAGGTCACGACCTGGCAGGCCTCGGCCAGGCGCTTGAGCGCCCAGCGGTCGTCATAGGCGCCGACGATCTGGCGGGCGGCGACGCGGCCAGCCGGGCTGTTCTCCTCGGGATCGAGGATCACGACGTCGAAGCCGAGCCGCGAGGCGGCCTGGGCCAGCATCCGGCCCAGTTGCCCGCCGCCGAGGATTCCGAGGGTGGAGCCGGGGGGCAGGGGAAGAGCCGGAGAGGCGGTCATGATCTTTAGTCCTCGACGCTTTCGGCGACGCTGTCGGTCTGGGCCGCGCGCTGGGCGTCCAGGCGGGCGGCGAGCGCGGGATCGGCCAGCGACAGGATCTGGGCCGCCAGCAGGCCGGCGTTCCTGGCGCCCGCCTCGCCGATGGCCAGGGTCGCCACGGGGATGCCGCCCGGCATCTGCACGATCGACAGCAGGGAATCGAGGCCGCTGAGGGCCTTGGACTGCACAGGCACGCCCAGCACCGGCAGCGGCGTCATCGACGCCACCATGCCCGGCAGGTGCGCGGCGCCGCCGGCCCCGGCGATGATCACCTGGAAGCCGGCCGCCTTGGCGCCGGTGGCGAATTCGACGAGGCGCTGGGGCGTGCGGTGGGCCGAGACGACCTTGGCCTCGTAGGCCACGCCCAGCTCGTCGAGGGCGTCGGCCGCCTTCTTCATCGTCGGCCAGTCGGAGCGGCTGCCCATGACGATGGCGACAGGCGGCGCGGACGTGGTCATCGGCGTCTTCCTAGAACGACGAAGGCGCCAGGGCGGCCCCTTGAATCGCGCGCCTTATAGCGGGTCGCTTCCCCAGGCCAAAGCCCGTTCTCGGACGTTTTTCATGTCGCTTCCGCAGGTTGCGCGGGCTTTGGCGCGCTTGGGGCGCCCCGCCCCTCGCCTGCGGCGTATTGGCGCCGGCCCCGGCCCGCCATTGTCATGGTTAACGAGAAAACGCAGATTTCCATTCAGCTTGACCGAAAGTGATTCGCTGCACCTCCGATGAAGATCTCAGGCGCCCGCACCGAAACCTTCTCCGCGATCCGCCGTCGGGCGCTCGCCGACGCCGCCGGCGTGTCGGCCGCGCCGCGCGGCAGCGTGCCCGTCGACAAGGCCGGCTTTCTCGGTTTGGAGCCCGCCGACCTGACGCCCCAGGTGCAGGCCGCCCTGCAGACCCTGATGACCGAGATCGACGATCTTCGCTCGGAAGTCTCGCGCCTGAAGTACCGCCTGACCGAGGCCGAGACCCTGGCCGACATGGACGTGCTGGCCCCAGTGCTGAACCGCCGCGCCTTCCTGCGCGAGGTCCGCCGCGTCTCGTCCTTCGCCCAGCGCTACGGCTCGCCGGCCAGCCTGGTGTTCTTCGACCTCGACAACTTCAAGGCCGTCAACGACCGCTTCGGCCACGCCGCCGGCGACTCGGCGCTGAAGGCCGTGGCCGAGCGCCTGCTGGCCAATGTGCGCGAGAGCGACATCGTCGGTCGCATGGGCGGCGACGAGTTCGCCGTGCTGCTGGTCCAGGCCGACAAGGCCACCGCCGAGATGAAGGGCGAAAGCCTGGCCAACGCGATCCGCAACGTGCCCGTCCAGTTCGGCGAATGGAGCGCGCCGCTGCACGTCTCGTTCGGCGTGCGCGAGATCGAGGCCGGCGCCGAGCCGGAGGCGGCCCTGGCCGAAGCCGACGCGGCCATGTTCCTCAAGAAGCGCCTGCGCGCGGCGAGCTGACGCCCGTTCCTTGGGCGCCCATGGACGCGGCAGGGGCGCGACAATCCGCCTCGCCTCGAAAACCACCGGAAAACTTCAGCATTAACCGTTGTTAAACGGCGCCCGGGCTCTTGTGGCAGGCGAGCGGAGACGTCCGCGCAAGCCTTCCAATTCCCGGGGATTTCCTGATGACCGACCAAGCCGAACCGGCCCTGGAGCTGATCTCCTTCTGCATCGGCGAGCAGGAGTTCTGCATCGACGTCAAGACCGTCCGCGAGATCCGCGGCTGGACCCCGGCGACCCCGATCCCGCATGCGCCGGGCTTCCTCAAGGGCGTCATCAACCTGCGCGGCGCGATCATGCCGGTCATCGACCTGCGCAACCGCCTGGGCCTGGGCGTCACCGTCCCGGAAACCCGCCACGTCATCGTCGTGGTCGAGTGCCATGACCGCCTGGCCGGCATCCTGGTCGACGCCGTGTCGGAAACCTTCACCATCACCCGCGACCACCTGCAGCCGGCCCCGGACATGGGCGCCGACGAGCTGCGCTTCGTGCAGGCCATCCTGTCGGTCGACACCCGCCTGATCACCTATCTGCGCATGGACGACGTGTTCCCGCCGCAGGTCAGCCAGGCGGCGTAAGACCCTTCTCCCCTTGCGGGAGAAGGTGTCGGCGAAAGCCGACGGATGAGGGGTCGCACCCACGAAAAACGCCGCGGCAGCTGCACAGCTGCCGCGGCGTTTCGCGTTTGAGACACCCCTCACCCGACCCCGCTCCGCGGGGCCACCCTCTCCCGCAAGGGGAGAGGGATCAGGTGATGGCCGCCTGGGCCTTGAGCTTCACCACCATGTCCGACGACAGGTAGCCGTCTGCCGGCAGCTGGCGGCTCTGCTGCCAGGCGCGCAGGGCCTTGCGGGTGCCCGCGCCGATGACGCCGTCGGCCGGGCCCGGATCGAAGCCCAGGCGCGCAAGGGCGATCTGGGCGGCCATGCGGTCGGCCAGCGACAGCGGCTGCTCCACCGGCCAGGGCGCGACCAGCGGCCCGCCGCCGCCGAAGCGGTCGGCCAGCAGGCCGATGCCCAGGGCGTAGGAGGTGGAGTTGTTGTACTTGCGGATCGCGAAGTGGTTGGGCAGGGCCAGGAAGGCCGGCCCGGCCGCGCCGGCGGGCAGGATCAGCCCGGCGGGCTGAGCGGCGTCAGCGGCCGTCCAGGGCAGGCCGTCGGCCCGCTTCACGCCCTTGGCCTCCCACCACGACGGAACCTCGCGCGGACCCTCGGCCAGGCTGTAGTCGAAGCCGGCCGGCAGGATCACTTCCCTGGCCCAGCCCACGCCCGGCTTCCAGCCGCCCTTGGCCAGCAGGTTGGCGGCCGAGGCCAGGCTGTCGGCGTCGCTGCCCCAGATGTCGCGGCGGCCGTCGCCGTCGAAGTCGACGGCGGTGGAGAGATAGCTGGACGGCAGGAACTGGGTCTGGCCCATCGCCCCCGCCCACGAGCCCTTCAGCTGGTCGCGGCGGTCCTCGCCCGAGGCGATGATCTTCAGCACCGCGATCAGCTCGCCCTCGGCCCAAGCGCGGCGGCGGCCGTCGGCGGCGAGGCTGGCCATCGAGCGCACGACGTCGAAGTCGCCCTGGATCTTGCCGAAGGCCGATTCCATGGCCCAGACGGCCAGCAGGATGTCGCGCGGCACGCCGTAGCGGCTCTCGACGGTCGGCAGGAACGCCAGTTGATCGCGCTTGGCGCGGCCCACGGCCACGCGGTCGTCGCTGATCACGCCCTTGATGTAGTCGCCGACCGGCTTGGAGAATTCCGGCTGGCGGCCGTCCAGCGAGATGACGCGCGGGTTCGGCGTCAGGCCGTCCAGCTCGCGATCGACCACCGCCTGGGGCACGCCGGCGGCCACCGCGCGGGGCTTGAAGTCGGCCAGCCAGGCGTTGAAGGCGGCGACCTGGCCGCCGGTCTCGATCGCCGTCACGGCGCTCGGCTGGGTCGGGGCGGCGGGCGCCTGCGCGGCCGGAGGCGGGGCGACCGGGGTCGACGGCGCCAGCGGCGCGTTGACGGTCGTGTCGGCGCAGCCGGCCAGCAGCAGAACGAGGAATACGCGTTTATCCATGCGGGCAGGCTACCGGGGTTCGTGCGAAAGCTTCAATCACAAGGACGCCAGGACGCGGTGAGTTCCCGCCTTCGCATCGCCACCGGCGAAGCTTTGTTCTAAGGGCTTGGCCGAACTGGGAGTGCTCGCACGTGCAATTTCTGAAGGGCCGGATCAACCGCGCCACCTATTGGGTCATCGTCGGCGTCGCCATCGCCGCGGCCCTGATCTCGGCCCTGGTGTTCAAGCGGCCGATGCCCGCCGCCCAGGTGGTGCTGCTGATCGCCGCCGCGCCGCGCCTGCACGACCTGGGACGCAGCGGCTGGTGGGCCGGCGGCTTCTTCATCGCCGAGACGGCCCTGATCTTCGGCGGCGGCTTCATCCTGCCGCCCCAGCCCTATCAGAGCGCTCTGGGCGTGGCCGTGCTGCTGCTGGCGGGCCTGCTGGTCGCGCTGGGCGCCCTGCCCGGCAAGAACGCCGACAACCGCTTCGGACCGCCTCCGCCCAAGGGCCTTTCCTTCAAGCCGGCCCCGCCTTCGCAGGCCCAGGCGGAGGCCTGAGAGCCACAGCGCGCAAACGCCGCGCGCGAAAGGCCCCAGGTCGATTGACTCTCGCCCGGGTCTTGCCTATACGCACGCCCTCCGAAACATCCGGATGTTCCGGCGAGTCCTCTTGGCGCGCCCGAACCTCTCCGCTGAAAACAGAGACGGTCATGAAGGTTCGCAGCTCGCTGAAGTCGCTGAAGGGTCGCCACCGCGACTGCAAGATGGTGCGCCGCAAGGGCGTCATCTACATCATCAACAAGACCGACCCGCGCTTCAAGGCCAAGCAGGGCTAATGACCCTGCCCGCGTCTCCCAGGGCCATGCTCTGGGACGTCGGCAATGTCATCGTGCGCTGGAACCCGCGCACGCTCTACGCGAAGATCTTCAAGGAACCGGCCGATCTCGACCGGTTCCTTTCGCATGTCGGGACCATGGACTGGCACAGCGAAACCGACCGGGGCCTGACCTTCGGCGAGAACATCGCCCTGCGCGCCGCCCAGTTCCCCGAGCACGTCGAGCACCTGGCCGCCTGGTGGGACCGCTGGGACGAGATGTTCTCCGGCGCGATCCCCGAGACCGAGTCCCTGATCGAGGACCTGGCCGCCGTCGGCGTGCCGCAATACGCCCTGACCAACATGTCCAGCCAGGCCTGGCCCGGCGTGCAGGCCATGAGCCCGGTCTTCCGCCACCTGCGCGATCCGGTGGTCTCGGCCGTGGAGCGGACCATCAAGCCCGAACGCCGGATCTACGAGATCGCCCTGGAGCGCACGGGCCTGTCGCCCACGGATCTTCTTTTCGTGGACGACAGCGCGGCCAATATCGAGGCGGCGCGGGCGATGGGCTTCCACGTCCACCACTTCGTCGACCCGGCCGCCCTGCGACCTGTGATTCAAGCCCACGGCCTGCTCTGAATCGGCTTTCCCTTCGAGCCCGTCCGCACTAGGTTCCGCGCCTTCCGGTTCCAGCCCCTTTCGCGAGAGATCTCCATGGCCGACGACGCCATCCCGCACGCCGACGTTCTGAACTCCACCGCCCAGGGCCAGCTGAAGTCGATCATCGAGCGCGTCGAGCGCCTCGAGCTCGAGAAGGCCGAGATCATGGAGCAGATCAAGGAAGTCTACCTCGAAGCCAAGGGCAACGGCTTCGACGTCAAGGTGCTCAAGAAGGTGGTCCGCCTGCGCAAGACCGACCGCGCCAAGCGCCAGGAAGAGGACGCCATCCTCGACCTCTACCTCTCGGCCATCGGCGAGATCTGATTTTGAAAAGGCCCTCTCCCCGGAGAGGGCCTTTTTGATGCTAGGCTTGGCCCATGCGCGCCAAGCCGCCCGATCCCCGCACCCAGGCCAGGAAGGCGGCCCTGAACGCCCTGAAGAAGGCCAAGCGGATGGCCGACAAGGGCGGGGTCGAGCTCTCCGACTGGGAGGGCGAGTTCCTGGGCTCGGTCGCCCAGCGCATCGAGACCTACGGCCGGGCGTTCGGCGATCCCGAAAAGGGCGGCGCCGGCCAGGCCCTGTCGGTCAACCAGACCATCAAGCTCAAAGAGATCACCGCCAAGGCCAAGGGCGAGCGCAAGCCGATGCAGCGCGGCAAGGGCTTTTCCCGCCGCGGCCGCCAGCCCGAGCCCGAGACGGCGGAAGAGGCCGAGGACTGAACCTCGCCAAGATTGCCGAACGCCGTTCGCCGCAATAGCCTCGCCGCCGGGAACGGGGAGGAACCGTCCAATGACCATCGACAGCCGCGCGTCAGGCGCGCGCCCGTTCGTGCTCGTCGTCGCGGCGGCGACGCTGGTCGCCGGCACGCTCGACATCACCGACGCCTTCACCTTCTGGAGCGTGACCAAGGGCGTGCCGCCCGAGCGGATCCTGCACGCGATCGCCAGCGGCCTGCTGGGCAAGGCCGCGTTCCAAGGGGGAACCGCGACGGCGGCCCTGGGCCTCGTCCTGCACTATTTCATCATGTCGGTGATGGCGGGGCTCTACGTCGCCGCCGCGCGCCGCCTGCCGGTGCTGGTCCGGCGGCCGGTGCTGATGGGCCTGGCCTACGGGGCGGCGACCTATGTCGTGATGAACTACGTGGTGCTGCCGCTCAGCGCCGTGGCGCCGCCGGCCGCCTTCGCCTGGCCGCGCTTCATCAACAACTTCGGCGCCCACCTTTTGCTGGTGGGCGTTCCGATCGCGTTGGCGGCGCGGTGGGGCGCGCGAGATACGTCGCGGGAGTAAATCTATCGACTCCTCCTCAGATCGTGCTCTAGCTTGAAGGTCAGGGGGAGAAACCATGACCACGCTAAGCATCGATCACTTCGTCACCGCCCGCTCGGCCTTTCACCGGCGACTGTCTGGAGCCAGAGCCGAACGCCTGGGCCGTCAGATCGCCGGCTCAGAATTTGATGACGTCGGCATGGAGGTCGTAGTCGAAGACCCTCCGGCTACGCCCATGGCGTTCCACATCGTTTATGAGGACGCCAAACGCCAACTGTCGGGACGATGCATCACTTTGCGAAACCTCCTCAACGAAGTCGCGGAGGTTCGATTGACCGCCTACTGTCACATGAGACAGTCGATGCGAATGTTCATGGCCTCGCGGATCGTGGAAGCTACGGATCTAGCGACAGGCGAGGTCCATGAAGATGCCCTCGATTATTTTCGAACGCACCCGCTCCTCAGGTACATGGACGCTGACGAGGCAGCGGCAAAGAGCCCCGAACTCCTGGCCGTGCAGGCCTGCCGAGACGAAATTATCATTCTCAGCTTCATAGGTGCCGCTGACGGCGATCTGGACCGTGACGAACAGGACGAGATCGTCAAACACGTTCTGCTGAGCGCGGACGAGCCGCTGCGCGAGAACGAAATACGCCGACGCGTTCAATCATGGGTTCCCGATGAGCGCGCCTTTGAAAGAGCTCTGAACCGCATGTGCCAAGGCGAGGGCAATCCGAAGGCGCTGATGCGCTCGATCCGACGCGTTATCGACGCAGACGGCGAAGTCGACCCCGAGGAAGTCGCCTTCACCTTCGAAATTCAGCGTCGATTTGAAGCAGCCGGACGCCTCTAGCGCTTACGACGCTTCCTTCACGTCCACGTCGATGCCCTGCTCGCGCACCTTGCGATAAAGAGTCGAGCGGCCGATGCCTAAGCGGCGGGCGACTTCGCTCATGTGGCCGGCATAGACCTCGATGGCGTGCTGGATGAGGTCGCGCTCGATCTCTTCCAGGGTCCGCAGGTGGCCGTGGCCGTCGAGGATGCGCACCGGCGCTTCGCCGACCGGGCCGTCGGCGAAGATGGCGGCGGCCTGAATCATCTCCGGCGGGGCCTCGGTCGGCGAGGCCTCCAGCGGCGGGGCCACGACGCCCGAGATGGCCGGGAAGTCGTAGGGCTGGAGGTAGGGCGCGTCGGCCAGGACGATGGCGCGATAGACCGCGTTCTCCAGCTGGCGCACGTTGCCGGGCCAGTCGAAGGCGCAGAGGATCTGCAGCGTCTCGGGCGAGGCCCCGACCACGCGCTTGCCTTCCTCGACGTTGAAGCGGCGCACGAAGGCCTCGACCAGGGCCGGAATGTCCTCGCGGCGCTCGCGCAAGCTGGGCGCCTCCACCGGGAAGACGTTCAGGCGGTAATAGAGATCCTCGCGGAACAGTCCCTGCTTCACCGCGGCCGACAGGTCGCGGTTGGTGGCCGAGACGATGCGGACGTCGACCTTGACCGAACGCTTGGAGCCGATCGGGTCGATCTCGCCCTCCTGCAGGGCGCGCAGCAGCTTGACCTGGACGTCGAGCGGCAGCTCGCCGACCTCGTCGAGGAACAGGGTGCCGCCGTCGGCTTCCTTGAACTTGCCCGAGTGCTTGTCGGAGGCGCCGGTGAAGCTGCCCTTCTCGTGGCCGAACAGGATCGACTCGACGAGGTTTTCCGGGATGGCGCCGCAGTTGACGGCCACGAACGGCTTGCCGGCGCGATCCGACGAGCCGTGCACGGCGCGGGCGATCAGCTCCTTGCCGACGCCGCTCTCGCCGGTGATCAGCACGGGGATCGAGCTCTTGGCCGCCCGCTCGCCGATGCGCTTGACCATGGTCATGGCCGGCGAGGTTCCGATCAGGTCGGCGAAGGTGGTGCGGCCCGAGACGCGCTTGTTGAGTCGGTCGACCTCGCCCTTGAGGTCGCCCATGGACAGGGCGTTGCGGATCGACACGGTGATCCGCTCAGGGCTGGCCGGCTTGATGAAGAAGTCGGTGGCGCCGGCCTGCATGGCCTTGACCACGGTGTCGACGCCGCCGCTGGCGGTCAGCACGATCACCGGCTGGGCGTAGCCGCGCGCGCGCATCTCCTTCAGCGCCTCCTGGCCCGGCAGGCCGGGCATGACGAGGTCGAGCAGGATCACGTCGGCGGGCGCCCCGGCCGCCAGGTGGGCCATGGCCGCGTCGCCGCTTTCGGCGTGGGAGACGGCGAATCCTTCGCGCTCCAGCACCGCCTGGATCAGTCGACGTTGGGTCGGATCGTCGTCGACGACGAGCACCGTCTTGGTCATTGAAGGCCATCCACCAGAACCGGCCGCGCCCGACATGGAGCGAGGCTCTTGTTGGTTCAGAGTGGTACAGCACGGGGGTAAACACCGGCTTTCGGAGAGGTGTCGCAGACCTTAACAGCGAGCCTTAACAACGGTTTACGCTATTCGGCGAAACCTGCTCCTCCCCCGGCTGCGGGGGAGGGGGACCGCGAAGCGGTGGAGGGGGCGAGACTGGGCTGGGCAGCGGCGGGGGGGGGGGGGGGGGGGGGGGGGGGGGGGGGGGGGGGGGGGGCG
>NZ_JBWKPK010000009.1:12129-12664 GCF_059418205.1 Caulobacter sp. GW821-FHT09B11
CCCCCCCCCCCCCCCCCCCCCCCCCCCCCCCCCCCCCCCCCGAGACTGGGCTGGGCAGCGGCGGTCGCCCCCTCCGTCACGCTGCGTATACGCAGCGCGCCACCTCCCCCGTTGCACGGGGGAGGAGTTGAGCGTTCCATACTTGCATGGTCGATGACGAAACCCTGCGCGCCCTGGCGATCGCCCTGCCGGAGGTGGTGGAAGCCTCCAACGGCGAGCAGGTCGCCTATGAGGTGGCCGGAAAGGGCCTGGCCTGGGGCTATCTGGCCCGGCCCGCGCCGAAGGCCAGGCGGGTGCTGGTGCCCGGCGTCATCGCCGTGCGCTGCCTGATCGAGACCAAGCAGATGCTGATCGAGGCCGCCCCCGAACGGTTCTTCGACGACTCCCATTACCTGGGCTATCCGGCGGTGCTGGTGCGGCTGGCGGCGATCGACGCCGACGAACTGGCGGGCCTGCTGCGCACGGCCTGGACGATCGTGGCCCCGAAGGCGTTGGTGAAGGCGCACAGCTAGATCCTCCCCCTGTGGGGGAGGTG
>NZ_JBWKPK010000009.1:12674-16251 GCF_059418205.1 Caulobacter sp. GW821-FHT09B11
CCCCCCCCCCCCCCCCCCCCCCCCCCCCCCCCCCCCCCCGCGGCTGATGACTCCCCGCACCTCGAAAGCTGAAAACGTCCCCCCTCCGGCCCTCCGGGCCACCTCCCCCACAGGGGGAGGATCTTCGCTGCCGACCTCGCGTTTTCCACCCTTCCCGATTGCTTCATCCCCGCCAGACGCCATATCCCTTCACACCATGAACGCCCCCTTCAAGCCCGACGCCCTTCCCGAGTGGAACCTCGCCGACCTCTATGCCGGCCGCGAGGATCCGAGGATCGAAACCGACCTGGTCGCCGCCAAGGCCGCCAATGACGAACTGGCCTCGCTAGAGGGCATGTTCCTCGAAGCGCGGGGCGAGCCGGCGCGGCTGGGCAAGCTGCTGGATCGCGGCATCCGGCTCTATGAGGAGGCGACGAACGGCCTGTGGGGCGTGGGCGCCTATGCGGGCCTGGCCGCCTCTACCGCCCGCGACGACCCGGCCTGGGCCAAGTTCGAGGCCGATCTTCGCGCCCGCTCCTCGCAGATCGCCGCCGACAGCCTGTTCTTCTCGCTGGAGCTGAACCAGCTGGAGGACGCCGAGCTGAACGCAGCGCTGGAGGCCCACGAGCCGGCCCGCCGCTGGACGCCGTGGCTGCGCCGCCTGCGCCTGTCGCGCCCGCACGAGCTGTCGGCCGAGCTGGAGCGCTACATCGTCGATCGCGGCCCGGCCGTCGCCAACTGGGTGCGGCTCTATGACGAGACCCTGGCCAAACTGTCGGCCAAGGTCGGCAAGGAGCAGCTGACCCTGCCCGAGGCGCTGAACCGCCTGTCCGATCCCGACGTGCGCCGCCGCAAGGCCGCGGCCGACGGCCTGGCTCACGCCCTGCACGAGCGCGCCTCGACCCAGGCCCTGGTGATGAACACCCTGGCCTTCGAAAAGCAGGTCGAGGACCGCTGGCGGCGTTACGACGACCCGGCCCACTCGCGCCATCTGGCCAACGAGGTCGACGCCGACGCGGTCGACGCCCTGGAAGCGGCCGTGGTCGAGGCCTATCCGCGCCTGTCGCACCGCTATTATGCGCTCAAGGCCAAGGCCATGGGCCGCAAGTCGCTCGACTACTGGGACCGCAACGCCCCGCTCGACGCCGCCCAGCCGCGCACCTATCCCTGGGCCGAGGCCAGGGACGTGGTGCTGGAAAGCTTCCAGGCCCTGGCCCCGAAGTTCGCCGACACGGCGCAGACCTTCTTCACCCAGCCGTGGATCGACGCGCGGCCGCGGGCCGGCAAGCAGTCGGGCGCCTATTCGCATCCGGTGACCGCTGACCGCCACCCCTACGTCTTCATGAACTACATGGGCGAGCGGCGCGACGTGCTGACCCTGGCTCACGAGCTGGGCCACGCCGTGCACCAGACCCTGTGCGCGCCGCTTGGCACCCTGCTGGCCGACACGCCCCTGACCCTGGCCGAGACCGCCTCGATCTTCGGCGAGGGCCTGGTGTTCGACCGCCTGCTGGCCGAGGCCACCCCCGCCGACCGCAAGGGGCTGCTGGCCGGCAAGATCGAAGACGGGCTGAACACCGTGGTCCGCCAGATCGCCTTCCACCGCTTCGAACGCAGGTTCCACGCCGCCCGCCAGGAGGGCGAGCTGTCGCCCGACCAGATCGGCGGCCTGTGGCTGGAGACGATGGCCGAGAGCCTGGGTCCGGCCGTCGTGCTGAACGAGGGCTACGAACACTACTGGGCCTATGTCAGCCACTTCGTGCACGCGCCGTTCTACGTCTACGCCTACGCGTTCGGCGACCTCCTGGTGCGCGGCCTGATGGAAAAGCGCCGCGAAGACCCGACGACCTTCGCGCCGCTCTACGAGGACCTGCTGGCCGCCGGCGGCACCCGCACCTATGTCGAGGCCCTCAAGCCCTTCGGCCTCAACCCGCGCGACAAGGCCTTCTGGACGGCGGGGTGCCGGCAGCTGGAACGGCTGGTGGACGAGTTCGAGGCGCTGGTGTGAGGATCGCCCTTAAGGAGCCTCCCCCTGTGGGGGAGGCGGCCCCCAGGGCCGGAGGGGGGCCGTTTTCAGCTTCCCCATCGCTAGCCGGCCCAGCACTCCCCCCACCGATCGCTGGCGCGATCGCCTCCCCCATAGGGGGAGGTTCCTGATGGTCGATGACCCAGAACGCAACCGCCTGTCCGGCCGCCTGGCCCGGTTCGCCAAGGTCGGCGCGGGCCTCTCCGGCGCGGCCGTCAGCTACGGCGCCAACAGCCTGTTCGCCGGCGACGACGCGTCCGCCCGCAACGCCAAGGCGCTGAAGGCGGCGCTGGGCGGGTTGAAAGGTCCGCTGATGAAGGCGGCCCAGATGTTCGCCACGGTGCCGGACCTGCTGCCGCCGGAGTTCGCCAAGGAACTGGCCGAGCTGCAGACCAACGCCCCGGCCATGGGCTGGCCGTTCGTGCGCCGGCGGATGGCGGCGGAGCTGGGCGCCGACTGGGCCAGCAGGTTCACCAGCTTCGAGCACGAGGCCGCCGCGGCCGCTTCCCTGGGCCAGGTGCACCGCGCCGTAGCCCCCGACGGCCGCAGGCTGGCGGTGAAGCTCCAATATCCCGACATGCAGAGCGCCGTCGAAAGCGACCTTGGACAGCTGCGCGCCCTGATCGCCCTGCTCAAGCGGATGGACGGCGCGATCGACCCGACCGAGATGATCGAGGAGATCGGCGACCGCCTGCGCGAGGAGCTCGACTACGAGCGCGAGGCCAGGATGATGGCCGTCTATGGCGGCTTCTTCGCCGGCCGCGACGACATCCGCACGCCCCTGCCCGTCCCCGAGCTCTCGACCCGGCGCCTGCTCAGCATGACCTGGCTCGACGGCCAGGGGCTGATGGCCTTCAAGACCGCGCCGCAGGAGACCCGCGACCGTATCGCCGCCCTGCTGTTCGAGGCCTGGTGGGGTCCGATGACCCACATCGGCGTCATCCACGGCGATCCGCACCTGGGCAACTACACCTTCGGCGGCGGCGAGGATGGGGCCGCGCACCTCAACCTGCTCGACTTCGGCTGCATCCGGGTGTTCCCGCCGCGCTTCGTGGCCGGGGTGGTGCGGCTCTACCGCGCCCTCTCCGAGGACGACCGCGCTGGCCAGATGGAGGCCTATCGCAGCTGGGGCTTCGCCAACCTGACCGACGAGCTGGTCGACGTGCTGAACGTCTGGGCGCGGTTCATCTACGGCCCGCTGCTTGACGACCGGGTGCGCACGGTGGCCGACGACGTGCCGCCCGGCGAGTACGGCCGCCGCGAGGCCTTCAAGGTGCGCCAGGCGCTCAAATCGGTCGGCGGCGTCGTCATCCCGCGCGAGTTCGTGTTCATGGACCGCGCCGCCATCGGCCTGGGCGCGGCCTTCCTGCACCTGGGCGCCCGCCACAACTGGCGCGCCCTGTTCGAGGCCTCGCTGGAGGGGTTCTCGGAGGAGGGACTGGCGGAGCGGCAGAGCAAGGTGCTGGGGGCGGCGGGGATCGCATAACCGATCCTCCCCCGTGCAACGGGGGAGGGGGACCACGAAGTGGTGGAGGGGGCGAGACTGGGCGCTGAGCTTGCGGTGGGGGGCGG
>NZ_JBWKPK010000009.1:16282-185684 GCF_059418205.1 Caulobacter sp. GW821-FHT09B11
CCCCCCCCCCCCCCCGAGACTGGGCGCTGAGCTTGCGGTCGCCCCCTCCGTCACGGCGCTGATAGCGCCGCGCCACCTCCCCCGTTTCACGGGGGAGGAGTAAGGAGTTCGCATGACCACCCGCACCATCGCCCGCCTGCACGCGGCCTATCGCGACGACATCGGCGACCTCTCGACCCGCCGCCCCCTGCCCGGTCCGGGTATCGAGCAGCTGGACCCGTTCCTGTTCCTCAATCACCACGGCCCGCAGACCTACCGTCCGGGCAATCGCGGCCTGCCGTTCGGGCCGCATCCTCATCGCGGCTTCGAGACCGTGACCTTCATCCTCGAAGGCCAGCTGTCGCACCTGGACAGCGGCGGCCACGAGAGCGTCATCGACGCCGGCGGGGTGCAGTGGATGACGGCCGGCAGCGGCCTGGTGCACGCCGAGCTGTCGCCCGAGGCGTTCAAGAAAAGCGGCGGGCCGCTGGAGATCCTGCAGCTGTGGGTCAACCTGCCCAGCCGCCTGAAGATGACCAAGCCGCACTATGTCGGCCTGCAGGCGCCGGACATCCCCAAGATCGCGAAGGACGGCGCGACCATCGAGCTGATCTCGGGCGAGGTCGACGGCGTGACGGGGCCGATCGAGTCCCTGACCGGCGTCGCCATGAGCATCGTGCGGCTGGAGGCGGGCGCGGCTTTGTCCCTGCCGATCCCGGCCGGGCGGGCGGTGTTCCTCTATGTGGTGCGCGGGTCGATCGTGATCGGCGACCGAACGGCGGGCGCGGCGAACCTCGTCGAGCTGACCGACGGCGAGGGGCTGGACCTTTCGTCCGTGGACGGCGCGGTGCTGCTGCTGGGTCACGCCGACCCGATCCGCGAACCGGTCGTCTCCCACGGGCCGTTCGTGATGACGACGCGGGAAGAGATCATCCAGGCGATCCAGGACTATCAGGCCGGGAAGTTCGGCAGCGTGAACGCCTAGGAAGGACCCCCTCAGTCGCTCCGCGACAGCTCCCCCAGAGGGGGAGCATCTTGAAGAGCGAGCCCGCGTCCAACAAGATCCTCCCCCTCTGGGGGAGGTGGCCCGGAGGGCCGGACGGGGGACGTTTTCAGCCGCTGAGAAGCTGGCCGATTTCGCGCCACTCCCCTCTCCGTCGGCTTCGTCGACACCTCTCCCACAGGGAGAGGGGCTTGCCGCCACATTCAAACGACCGTTAGACTTCCCCCATGTCCGACGACCTGACCGAGGCCCAGAGCGCCGCAATTCCCGACGGCTACGCCCAGCTGAACTGGACGCGCGGTTTCGGCCGGCAGATCGGGCCGCTGTACGAGCGCGCCGACGGGCCGGGCGAGGCCACGCTGGGTTTCCGGGTCGAGGAGCACCACACCAACGGCCTGGGCAACTGCCACGGCGGCATGCTGATGAGCTTCGCCGACATGGCCTGGGGCCGGATCATCTCGCTGCAGAAGTCCTACAGCTGGGTGACGGTGCGGCTGATGACCGACTTCCTGTCGGGCGCGCAGCTGGGCGAGTTCGTCGAGGGCCGGGGCGAGCTGCTGGCCGAGGAGGACCTGGTCTTCACCGTGCGCGGCCGCATCTGGACCGGCGAACGCACCCTGATGACCGGCACCGGGATCTTCAAGGCGCTCTCCCCCCGCAAGCCCCGCCCCGGCGAGGTCGCCTTCCGCGAGGAGGGCTGAGCCCATGGCCGACGACCACGCTCCCGCCTCGCTGCTGGCCCCGTTCCACGGCGCGCCGCCGCCCGCTCCCGCCTGGTTCGAGGCGGCGATCGCCCATCAGCCCGAACGCTCGACCATCGACGTGCTGGGAACGCCCATCGAGCTTCTGACCTGGGGCGAGATCGGCAAGCCGGGCCTGCTCTTTTTGCATGGCAACGGCGCCCACGCCGACTGGTGGAGCTTCATCGCCCCGTCCTTCGCCAAGGAGTGGCGGATCGCCGCCATCTCCTGGGCCGGCATGGGCAGCAGCGGCTGGCGCGAAGCCTACAGCGCCGAGACCTTCGCGGCCGAGGCCTTCGCCGCCGTCGAGGCGGCGGAACTCGAAGCCGGCGGGGTGAAGCCGATCTTCGTCGGCCACTCGTTCGGCGGCTTTCCCACCCTCTATTGCGCCGCCCGCCACCCCGAACGCCTGCGCGGGGCGATCCTGGTCGACACCAGCATCCAGCCGCCGGAAAAGCGCTGGAAGGGCCCGCCGCCGCGCTCGGGCTTCGGCACCAAGGTCTATCCGACCCTGGAGGAGGCCCTGGCCCGTTTCCGCCTGGCCCCGCCCCAGCCCTGCGAGAACCTCTATATCGCCGACCACATCGCCCGCCGCTCGCTGAAGGAAGTCGAGGGCGGCTGGACCTGGAAGTTCGACCCGGCCATCTGGCAGCGGTTCTCGATGCCGGACCTTGGCCAATTGCTTACCGAGATCGCCTGCCCGGCCGCCCTGATGTGGGGCGAGCGCTCGGGGCTTATGCACGCCGAGACCTTGGACTATATGGTCGCGCAGATGCCCAAGGACGTTCTGCGCTTGCCCATTCCCGACGCCGACCACCACGTGATGCTCGATCAACCCCTGGCCTTCGTCGCCGGACTTCGCGGCCTGCTGGCGGCCTGGGCGTGAACCTGGACCCCGCCGTTTCGGCCGGGACCGGCAAAGGCCTCGTCATGGTCTACATGCCCGACCGGGGCGTGGGCGACCTGACCTGGCACCTGCCGACCCTGCGCGCTATCGCCGCCCAGACTCCCGAGCAAACTGTGCTGCTGGCGGCCCGCCCGACCAGCCGCGCCCGCGACCTGCTGGGCGCGGAGACCTGCATCACCGCCATCGACTATCTCGACTACCGCTCGGGAACCTGGAAGGACGTGCAGGAGATCGCCGACTTCTACGCCCTGTGCCGGGCCCGCCGGCCGCGCGCGGTGTGGATCCTCGAGAAGATCGACCGCCCCGCCATCGGCGCGGCCCTGGCCGGCGTGCCCGAGCGGCGCGGCTTCGGCATGGCCCACGGCCAGCAGCGCTGGCTGACCCACGGCCCCTACCTGCCCAAGGCCATGCGCCCGGCCCACCGGATCGAGAAGCTGGCCGCCTTCGAGCAGGCTCACGGCCTGGCGGTCGCCAGTCGCGAGCCGGCCCTGATCCCCCTGCCCTCGGCGCTGGAGACGGTCGAAGCCCGCTTCGCCGGCCTGCCCCGCCCCTGGGTGGTGTTCGGCGTCGGCTCCTACGAGCCGGCCCGCTGCTGGCCGCTGGCGCGCTGGAGCGAGCTGGCCCGCCGCCTGTCGGACCTGGGCGGCACGCGCTTCTGGCTGGGCGGCTTCGGCGACGCCCCCGCCGTGGACGCCCAGATCGCCCGCCCGGACGCAGCGCCGGGCCAGGTCAATGTCTGCGACGTCAAGCTCGACGTCGGCTCGGCCCTGATGGCCCGCTCGGACCTGATGATCGGCAACAATTCGGGGCCGCTGAACCTGGCAGCCGCCGTCGGCACGCCGGCCCTGGGCATCTTCGGCCCCTGGCCGGTGCTCGCGCACTCGCGCTTCATGAACGCCCTGGACGCGCCGGGCCTGGCCATCGCCGACGTGCCCGCCGACCTGGTCGAGGCCCAGGCCCGCCCGCTGCTGAGCTAGGCCGGCACGCCGGCGGCGTCGCGCAGCAGGCTTTCCAGCCGCACCACCGCGCTGTCCCAGTCGTAGCGCGCCAGCGCCTGACGCAGGCCGGCGTTGAGCCGCGCGCGCAGGGCCGCGTCGTCGATCAGCCGCACGACGTTAGCCGCCAGGGCGGCCGGATCGTGGATCGGGCTCAGCAGGGCGGTCTCGCCGTCGACGCCGAACTCCCGGTGGCCGAGATTGTCGGTGATCGCCAGGGCCGCCCCGCACAGCCCCGCCTCGCACGGCGGCAGGCCCCAGCCCTCGTTGTGGCTGGCCGACAGGAAGATCGCGGCGCGATTGTACAGCGCCCGGATCTCGGCGTCGGTCGGCTGGGCGTGATAGACGACCCAGTCGGGCAGGTCGTCCGGCGCGGCCGGGCCGAACATCTCGACCACCAGTTCGGGACGCTGCTCGCGCACCCGCTCCAGCGCCGCCATGGCGTCGGCGAAGCCCTTGTAGATCGAGGTGTGGTGCAGCAGGGCCACCCGGAACGGATCGCGCCGGTCCAGGGGCGCATCGACGCCGTAGTTCCAGAAATCCAGCCCCAGCGGCGCTCGCTCGACGGCGAAGCCGCGGGCGGTCGCCTCCTCCTCGATCGCCTTGGCGATGACGATGCGTCGCATGGGCTCGGCCCAGGCCGCCGCCAGGGGGGCCACGTCGGCCTGCGGCACGTAGCCGAAGTCCCAGTGGATCGCGAAGAACACCCGGGCGCCGTGGCGCGGGGGCAGGTTGGCGACCGCGCGCACCACCTTCCAGTTCACCGCCACGACGACGTCGCCGGCCGGCACGCTGCGCGCCGACAGGTCCGGCGCCCAGATCAGCTCGACCTTGGGCGAGATCGTCGCCCAGGCCGGATACCAGCTGCCGTCGCGCTTCCAGCGCCGCCAGCGCGACCTCAGCCGCAGCCGCTTCAGCAGGCGATCGGGGCGGCTGGGCGCGACCGGATGGACGATGCTGACCTGGTGGCCGCGCTCGGCGAGGCGGCTGGCGTAGTCGTAGAGCACCCTCGCCCCGCCCACCGGACGCGGGCAAGCGCCGACTTCCACGAACACGATTCTCAAGCCTTCCCCCGCGTGCGTCATCGCGCCGCCCCAGCTTGAGCGCCGCGCGGCGTTGCTATACTTCGGCTGTGAGGAAACAACTAGGAGAGCCTGGCTGATGGCCAATCAAGCGTCCGATTACCACCGTGGGGAAATGGACATCCACGAACAGGCCGCCACCTATGCGGCGTTCGGCAAGATGACCAAGTGGGGCTCGCTGGCCATCGCCGTGCTGCTCACCTTCATCACCCTGCTCTTCTGCACCCCCGCGGGCTTCATCGGCGCGGCCGGAACGGCCGTCGTGCTGGCCGTGGTCGGAATCCTGGCGCTCCGCGAGAAGGCCGCCCCGGCTCATTGACACCGGTGGACATCGGCAATTTTTTGCGCCCGACACGCGGGTATTTCTCGACAAGAGGCAAGAACCTCCCCTAAAGAGCGGCTCAAGTTATTTGAGCGAACAACGCTCCCGGGGGAGGTATGCCGATGGCCGTCATCGCCGTCACGAAAGAGACCCGCTCGAACGAGACACGGGTCGCCGCGACGCCCGAGACCGTCAAGAAACTGACCGCCGCCGGCTTCTCGGTGGTGGTCGAGGCCGGAGCCGGAACGGCCGCCTCCTATCTCGACGCCGACTATGAAGCGGCCGGCGCCAAGCTGGCCAAGACCGCCAAGGACGCGATCAAGGACGCCGACGTCCTGTTCAAGGTCCGCGCGCCCGAAGCCGCCGAGATCGCGGCCCTGAAGAGCGGCGCGATCGTCGCGGCCGCCCTCAATCCCTACCAGGACAAGGACACGCTGAACGCCCTGGCCAAGGCGGGCGCCAGCGCCATCGCCATGGAGTTCATCCCGCGCATCACGCGGGCCCAGGTGATGGACATGCTGTCCAGCCAGGCCAACCTCGCCGGCTACCGCGCCGTGATCGAAGGCGCCGAGGCCTATGGCAAGGCCCTGCCGATGATGATGACCGCCGCCGGCACCGTCGCCGCGGCCAAGGTGTTCATCATGGGCGTCGGCGTCGCCGGCCTGCAGGCCATCGCCACCGCCCGCCGCCTGGGCGCGGTGGTCACCGCCACCGACGTCCGCCCCGCCACCAAGGAGCAGGTCGAAAGCCTGGGCGCCAAGTTCCTCGCCGTCGAGGACGAGGAGTTCAAGAACGCCCAGACCGCCGGCGGCTACGCCAAGGAGATGTCGGCCGAGTACCAGGCCAAGCAGGCCGAGCTGGTCTCCAGCCACATCGCCAAGCAGGACATCGTCATCACCACCGCCCTGATCCCGGGCCGTCCGGCGCCGAAGCTGGTCAGCGCCGCCCAGGTGGCGTCGATGAAGGCCGGCTCGATCCTGGTCGACCTGGCCATCGAGCAGGGCGGCAACGTGGAAGGCGCCAGGCTGGACGAGACCGTGGTCACCGCCAACGGCGCCAAGATCCTCGGCCACGCCAACCTGCCCGGCCGCATCGCCGCCGACGCCTCGGCGCTCTATTCGCGCAACCTGCTCGCCCTGTCGGCCCTGTTCCTGACCAAGGAAGGGGCCTTCGCGCCCGACTTCGAGGACGAGATCCTCAAGGCGGCCGTGGTGACCCGCGGCGGCGAGATCGTCCATCCGAACCTGAAGACCGCCTAACCGGCATAGAAAGGGAGGCTCCCATGGAAGCCGTCGACCCCACCGTGTTCCGCCTGGCGATCTTCGTGCTCGCCATCTTCGTCGGCTACTACGTCGTCTGGAGCGTGACGCCCGCCCTGCACACTCCGCTGATGGCCGTGACCAACGCCATCTCGTCGGTGATCATCGTCGGCGCGCTGCTCGCCGCGGCCGCCCACGGCGGCGCGGGCGAGGCCGCCACCGGTTCGGTGTGGATCTCCAAGGGGGCCGGCGCGCTCGCCGCGGCCTTCGCGGCGGTCAACATCTTCGGCGGCTTCCTGGTCACCCAGCGGATGCTGGCCATGTACAAGAAGAAAGAAAAGAAGTGAGCGGCCAGAGCCACTTGGGGGAAATGACATCATGAACGCCAATCTCGCCGCCATCCTCTACATCGTCTCGGGCGTGCTCTTCATCCTGGCGCTGCGCGGGCTGTCCAGCCCGGTGACCAGCCAGACCGGCAACCGCAACGGCATGATCGGCATGGCCATCGCCGTGGCGACCACCCTGGCCACCCTGTGGACCCAGGGCGCGCTCGACATCGTGACCCTGGGCCTGATCCTCGGCGGCGTCGCCGTCGGCGGCGCGGTGGGGGCGATCATCGCCCGCAAGGTCGCCATGACCTCGATGCCGCAGCTCGTGGCCGCCTTCCACTCGCTGGTCGGCATGGCCGCCTGCCTGGTCGCCGTGGCCGCCATCTACACGCCCGCCGCCTACGGTATCGTCGGCGAGGACGGGCACATCCACCTCAACAGCCTGATCGAGCTGTCGCTGGGCCTGGCCATCGGCGCCATCACCTTCACCGGCTCGGTCATCGCCTTCGCCAAGCTGAACGGCAACATGGGCGGCGCGCCGATCCTGCTGCCCGCCCGCCACCTGCTGAACATCGTGATCGCCCTGGCCATCGTCGCCCTGGTGGTGGTGCTGGTGATCAGCGGCGGCCAGGCCAAGTGGGCCTTCTGGGGCATCTTCGCCCTGAGCCTGCTGATCGGCGTCACCCTGATCATCCCGATCGGCGGGGCCGACATGCCGGTCGTGGTGTCGATGCTGAACAGCTATTCGGGCTGGGCCGCCGCCGCTCTGGGCTTCACGCTCGAGAACACCACCCTGATCATCACCGGCGCCCTGGTCGGCAGCTCGGGCGCGATCCTGTCCTACATCATGTGCAAGGGCATGAACCGCTCGTTCGTCTCGGTGATCCTGGGCGGCTTCGGCGCCGACGCCGCGGCCGCGGGCCCCGGCGGCAAGGTCGAGAGCCGTCCGGTCAAGCAGGGTTCGGCCGACGACGCGGCCTTCATCATGAAGAACGCTTCGAAGGTGATCATCGTCCCGGGCTACGGCATGGCCGTCAGCCAGGCCCAGCACGCCCTGCGCGAAATGGCCGACAAGCTGAAGGAAGAAGGCGTGGAGGTGAAATACGCCATCCACCCCGTCGCCGGCCGCATGCCGGGCCACATGAACGTGCTGCTGGCCGAGGCCAACGTCCCCTATGACGAGGTCTTCGAGCTGGAGGACATCAACTCGGAGTTCTCGACGGCCGACGTGGCCTTCGTCATCGGGGCCAACGACGTGACGAACCCGGCCGCCAAGACCGACCCGACCAGCGCCATCTTCGGCATGCCGATCCTGGACGTCGAGAAGGCCCGCACCGTCCTCTTCGTGAAGCGCGGCATGTCGTCGGGCTACGCCGGGGTCGAGAACGAGCTGTTCTTCAAGGACAACACGATGATGCTGTTCGCCGACGCCAAGAAGATGGTCGAAGGCATCGTCAAGGGGCTCTGAAGCCGCCTTGTCCCGCCAGAAACGCGAAAGCCCCGGTCGCAGGACCGGGGCTTTTTCGTTTAATCCTCCCCTCTTGGGGGAGCGGGGTCCTCCAGCAAAGGCCCCGGCGTCACCGGGGCCTCCGCGGCGGATCGTTCGGCATGCGGGGCTCAGCGAGCGGCCACCGCCACCGGGGTCGCGCGGGCGGCCGAGGCCAGGGCCTGGCGCTGCTTGTCCGAGAGCTTCTCGTTGATCTCGTCCCGGACGTCGATCGTGCAGGCGCGACGCGACATCAGGTCGAGGCGCTCGTGGTTGGCCCGGGCCCGGCAGAAGCGGTTGGTGGCGTCGGCGGCGCGGGTCTCGAACTCGGCGGCGTCGGCCGGGTCGGCCAGGTTCAGGTCGCCGACGCGAACGGTGACCGGCGCGGCGTGGGCCGCCTGGGTCAGGCCGATCAGCGGCACGGCCGCCAGGGTCAGGGTAGCGATCGAGGTGAGGCTGATCATGAACTTGCGCATTGGAATTTTCCCTCTGTTCCAGGGCGCGTCCGCCGCGCCTCCATGGACAAAGGTGTACTGAACGATACTTGAAGAGTCCCGTTAAGTGTCGTTCATGACTCCGTATTCATAGTATTGACTGGATTTAATATTATAAACTTTGCGTAATGTTTGACGAATTCGCGACAGCCCTCAGCCAAGCTCTGGCGAACACCACAGCCCAGCTGCCGCCTTTCCGCCCGATCGCCCAGGCAAAGAGCCGCGTTCACGATCGCGAAAGGCCAAGCCCCTAGAACCGCCCGGCTCGCGATCCTCGCACATGACCGATCCACGAGGTTCCGTTCTTGGCGCCAGACATCCAGGCCCCGCCCGCCCGAAGCTTCGCCCTGCCCCTGACGATCGGCTTCGCCGTCGTCGTGGCCGCGGCCTCCGTGCCGGCCGCCCGCGCCCTGGCCGACCTGCTGGCGCCGGCCCCCAGCGCCGCGCCCGTCGTCCAGGCCGTCGCCGAACCCGCGCCGCCGGCCCCGCCGCCGCCCGCCTACGCCTTCGACGCGCCCCTGCCCGGTCGCGACATCGCCTCGCCCTTCGGCCTGCGCCAGCTGCCCTGGGAAGAAGGCGGCCGCCTGCACGAGGGCGTCGACATCGCCGCCCCCTCCGGCACGGCGGTGAAGGTCGCCGCCGACGGCGTGGTGCTGCGCACCGGCGTCGACGCCGGCTACGGTCGCTTCGTCGAGGTCAGGCACAAGGACGGCTTCACGACGCTCTATGCGCACCTGGGCCGCAATCTCGGCATGAAGAAGGGCGTCTTCGTGCGCCGGGGCACGCCGATCGCCCTGGTGGGCGACAGCGGCCGCTCGACCGGCTCGCACCTGCATTTCGAGATCAGCCGCAAGGGCCGGCCGCTGAACCCGGCCCTGTTCATGGACAAGACCTTCGCGCAGGCCGACGACCTGCCGCTGAAGGCCGCCGCCCGCGTGCCGCGCAAGGTGCGCCTGGCCCAGGTGTCGCGCTGGCCCGAGGGCATGAAGGAAAAGGTCGCCGCCCGCCGGGCCGCGGCCAATGGCGGCGTCGGCGTCGCCACGCGCGGCGAGGACGGCCGCGTGCGCGTGCGGATCCAGGTCGCCGACGGCTAGGGCTTCAGGCTCATTCCCGCTCGGCGCCCTCGCCCAGCAGCAGATGGCCGAGCCAGCTGACCACGCCGATCACGATCGCCCCGAGAATCCCGGCCCAGAAGCCGTGCACGGCCAGCCCCGACAGCAGCATGGCCACAAGGCCCAGCATGGCGGCGTTGACCACCAGCAGGAACAGGCCCAGCGTCACCAGGGTGAGCGGCAGGGTCAGCAGCACCACGATCGGCCGCACCACCGCGTTGACGACCCCCAGCAGCACCGCGGCGATGGCGATGGTCTGCCAGCCCGAGGCGCTGATCCCCGGCACGATCCGCGACGCCAGCCACAGGCCCAGCCCCGCGAACAGCGCGCGCAGAAGAAAACCGGTCATGCGGAGGGTCTCCCAAGAACAAGCGCGACCGTGACGCTCTCCAAAGATGCAGACAAGCCCTGTTCGCGCTCTCGTGCGCCAAATGTCGACAAGACGACGGTCAGCCTGTTCAATGCGACGTACTGTCAAGCACCGGCCTAGGCCGTCTGGAGCCGCCGCCGTGACCGCAGAATTCTCGTCGCACGCCCCCATGCTGGACGGGCTCCGCGCATGACGGCCGTCCCGACGCCCGAGCAGGTCCAGGCCTGCGATCGCGAGCCCATCCACATCCCCGGCGCCATCCAGCCGCACGGCGTGCTGCTGGCGCTGGACCGCGACGGCCTGACCGTGCGCGCCGCGGCCGGCGACGTGGCCGGCCTGCTGGGCGTCGAGACCTGGCTGGACCAGGCGGTCGGCGCCGTGATCGGCGACGACCTGGCCGGCCAGGTGGCCGCCATCTCCAACTCGCGCCCGGCCGGCGGCTTCGTCGGCGTGCTGCACCGGAACGGCCGCAACCTCGACCTCAGCGCCACGGTGCAGGGCGAGCTCGTGCTGCTGGAGATCGAGCCCGGCCTCGAGCGGCCGATGGCCGGCTCGCAGATCCTGACCCACCTGGAGGCCGCCGCCGCCGCCTTCGAGCGCTGCCCCGGCCTGAAGACGCTGTATGACCGCGCGGCCCTGGAATTTCGCCGCCTGACCGGCTTCGACCGGGTGATGATCTATCGCTTCGGGGTCGAGGACGACGCCGGCGAGGTGGTCGGCGAAGACCGCGCCCAGCACCTGAAGAGCTTCCTAAACCACCGCTTCCCCGGCTCGGACATCCCCAAGCAGGCCCGCGCCCTCTATGTGCGCAACCTGGTCCGGGTGATCCCGGACTCGGCCTACACGCCCGCCCCGCTGGAGCCGGCGCCGGACGGCCAGCTCGACATGAGCGACCTGGCCCTGCGCAGCGTCTCGCCGGTGCACCTGCAGTACCTGCGCAACATGGGCGTCGTCGCCTCGGCCTCGGTGTCGATCGTCAAGGACGGCCGCCTGTGGGGCCTGGTGGCCTGCCACCACAACAGCCCGCGCCTGCTGCCCTACGAGATCCGCGCCGCCTGCCGCGCCCTGGCCGGCGGCCTGGCCCGCCAGATCAAGGCCAAGGAAGAGGCCGAGACCTGGCGCGAGAAGCTGCGCCTGCGCGCCCTGGGCGACGACCTGGCCTCGGTGCTGTCGCAGTCCGACATCGGCGACCTGGCGCTGGAGGAGCACGTTCCCGACCTGGTCGCCCTGGGCGACGCCGACGGCGTAGCCCTGTTCCGCGACGACCGCATCGAGACCGCCGGCAAGACCCCGCCGCACACGGCCCTGGCCATGCTGCGCGACTGGCTGCTGGACGTCGACGCCGGCGGGGTGATCGCCACCGACCGCAGCGCCGCCGTGTTCCCCGGCGCCAGCGCCTTCAAGAGCTGGGCCTCGGGCCTGATGGGCGTGGTGGTCGAGCGCTCACCGCTGCTGGCCGTGCTGTGGACCCGCGCCGAAGAGGTCGAGGTCGTGCGCTGGGCCGGCGATCCCTACCGCACCGCCAAGGCGGCCGGCGGCGACGGCGCCCTGACGCCGCGCGCCTCGTTCGACGCCTGGAGCGAAACCGTGCGCGGCCGCTCGCGCCCGTGGAGCACCTCGCAGACCGAGGCGGCCCTGCGCCTGCGCCAGGACCTGCTGGACCTGCGCCGCGCCCGCCGCACGGCAGAGCTGAACAGCCAGCTGCGCGCCACGCTGGACGACAAGGACGACCTGCTGCGGCAGAAGGACTTCCTGCTGCGCGAGGTGAATCACAGGGTCCAGAACAGCCTGGCCCTGGCCGCCGGCTTCCTGACCATCCAGATGAAGGCCATCGAGGATCCGGCCGCCCGCGCGCCGCTGGAAGAGGCCAGCCGCCGCCTGACCGCCGTAGGCCTGGTCCACCGCCGGCTCTATCGTGGCGACCAGCTGGAGACGGTGTCGCTCGACCGCTACCTCGTCGAGCTGGCCGAGGAGCTGGTGGAATCCCTGGGCCAGGAGTGGGCGCGGATGCTGCGCGTCGACGCCGCCCCGGCCACGGTCTCGACCGACAAGGCCGTGACCATCGGCCTGGTGGTCACCGAACTGGTGATCAATGCGGTGAAATACGCCTATGGCGGCCGGCCGGGTCGCATCGATATCGGCCTGGTCGAACAGGGCGGCCGCGTGCGCATCTCGGTCGCCGACCAGGGCGGCGGCAAGCAGGGCCCCCGCGTCGGCTTCGGCAGCAAGATGATGGACGCCATGGTCCGCCAGCTGGCCGGCGCCCTGGCCTATCACGACAACAATCCCGGCGTTCGCGCCGAACTGGACGCGCCGACGGGGTAATGGCCTTACGCCACCAGCCCCCTTTCTTCCCGTCATTCCCGCCCTTGTGGCGGGAAACCCTGGAGCCGCTCGCAGGTGAAGCGCAAGCGGACTGCTGAGCAGTCCGCCCCATCCACCCTTGCGGCTGGCAGAGGGCTTCCCGCCACAAGGGCGGGAATGACGGGCTGTTATGGAGCAGGCACCCCTTCAAACGCCCCCTTGCAATTTTGAGAATGATCGTTCATTTTTTTGAGAATGAACGTTCATTCCGCCATCGAAATGTCCAATACCTGAGCCACGGTGTCGGACATTACAATTGCGTTATCGACCTTACCTTCGCCGCAACCCGTACCTATCTCACCCATTCGAAAGTGGGCTTTAGGAGCCACGTTGGCTCCGGGCCCAGGGGATGTTGAACTCATGGCAGTGAATTCCTTGTCGGTGATGTCGCCGGACGGCGGCCTGTCGCGCTACCTCACCGAAATCCGCAAGTTCCCGATGCTGGCGAAGGACGAGGAGTTCATGCTCGCCCAGCGCTGGAAAGAGCATCAGGACAGCGACGCCGCGCACAAGATGGTCACCAGCCACCTGCGCCTCGTGGCCAAGATCGCCATGGGCTATCGCGGCTACGGCCTGCCGATCGGGGAAGTGATCTCCGAGGGCAATGTCGGCCTGATGCAGGCGGTCAAGAAGTTCGAGCCCGAGAAGGGCTTCCGCCTGGCCACCTACGCCATGTGGTGGATCCGCGCCTCTATCCAGGAATACATCCTGCGTTCGTGGTCGCTGGTGAAGATGGGCACGACCGCCGCGCAGAAGAAGCTGTTCTTCAACCTGCGCAAGGCCAAGAGCCAGATCGCCGCCTTCCAGGACGGCGACCTGCGCCCCGACCAGGTCAGCTACATCGCCACCAAGCTGGGCGTGCTGGACAGCGAAGTCATCTCGATGAACCGCCGCCTGGGCGGTCCCGACGCGTCGCTGAACGCGCCCCTGCGCACCGACGGCGAAAGCGAGTGGCAGGACTGGCTGGCCGACGACGACCAGGTTTCGCAGGAGACCGTGGTCGCCGAGAACCAGGAGAAGTCCATGCGGATGAGCCTCCTGGAAGAGGCCATGGTCGAGCTGACCGACCGCGAGCGCCACATTCTCACCGAGCGCCGCCTGAAGGACGACCCGACCACCCTGGAAGACCTGGCCGCTCAGTACGGCGTCAGCCGCGAACGGGTCCGCCAGATCGAGGTCCGGGCCTTCGAGAAGCTGCAGAAGTCCATGCGCGAGGCGGCCGTCGCCAAGAACATGGTCGAGGCGTAACGGCTTCACCTCTGCTAGAAGAACGGCCGTCGCGACCCTGTCGCGGCGGCCTTTTCGTATCGACGGCGTCGCTGGACCGTCACAAACGGCCTTTTCCTCGCCGCCGACGCGCTCTAAGAGCCTCGCCTTCGATTTTTTCGGCGCTTTCCCGGCGCAAATTCAAAGACTTCCCATGACCCGTCACGAACTGAAGACCTGGCCGCAGTATTTCGCCGCCGTGCGCTCGGGCAAGAAACGCTTCGAGATCCGCCGCAACGACCGCGAATTCAAGGTCGGCGACGTGCTGGTGCTGCGCGAGTTCGACCCCGACCAGGACGTCTACACCGGCCAGGTGGAAGAGCGTCAGATCACCTTCCTGCTGTCGGAAGAAGACTACGGCGTGATCCACGGCTTCGTGGCCATCGGCTTCGGCGACGTCGTGCACCACCCGAGCGCCGCGGAAGACCACCCGCTGACCGCCGGCGAACTGGCGCAGTGGCACGAGACCGCCGCCGCCAACGCCGCCCTGCGCGGCGAGGAGGCCCGCCGGGTGTCGCAGTCCTACACCGCCACCGGCATGAGCGTCGCCGCCGACCGCAACGGCGCGGTTGCCGCCCTGGCCGAAACCGACGCGGCCTTCCACGCGGCGGCGGCGCGGATCATCCGCAAGGGGTGATCCCCTCTTCCTTCCCGTCATTCCCGCCCTTGTGGCGGGAAACCCTCCGTCAGCCGCAAGGGCAGTTGAGGCGGCGTGCCAAGCACGCCGCTTGCGCTTCACATGGAAGCGGAACCAGGGGTTCCCGCCACAAGGGCGGGAATGACGGGAAATTGGAGCTTCGGGACGGCGCCGCGGCGTCGCTCCAGCTCAGTCAAGCTGCGGCTGTTCCCGCTCGCCAAGATCGATTCCAGGCTCGTCGAAGAAGTCGTCCCAGGACATATCGGAGGGCATGACGATGCGCTTGGCGCCGTCACGCACGACGACAACCGAGCGCACGCCTTCAGGAAAGGCGACCTCTTCCGGCAGCAAGACGATCTGCGAACCTTCCGACCTGGATAACGTGACTCCGAACATACTGGGCTCCTGAGCAAGGCAGTTTAGCACAGATTGCCTACACCCCGCCCTCGTCGCCGCGCTCCAAGCCGGCCAGTGTCGCCTCGCCGGGCGTCTCCTCGTCGCTGACCTTGCGCAGCACGGCCTGGCGCAGGGCGTAGGCCAGCATCGCCGCCAGGATCAGGGCGTTGAGCACGAACGGGGCCCAGCGCACGGCCTCGTAGAGCAGCACGAACAGCGGCGCGACCACCACGTTGAGGCCGTTGATGGCGGCGATGGCGCCGGCCGCCCCGGCCTGGTCCTTGGCCTCGACCGACAGCGACGCCCCGGCCGTGAACCCGGGCCGCGCGAAACCGTAGCCCAGCGACGACACCGCATAGCCGATGGCCACGGCCGCATAGTCCGGCGCGAAGGCCACGACCACGTTGCCCAGGGCCGCCACCGCCACGCCCCAGCGCATCAGCTCGCGCGGGCCCATGGCGAACATCCGGATCAGGCCCCACTGGGCCAGCAGCCCCGCCACCGCCCCGGCCGCCATGGCCAGGGTGATGAAGCCCTGGGCCTTGACCGGGGCGACGCCCAGCTTGTCGATGATCAGGAAACCCAGGGTCTGGGTCTGGGCCGTCTGGCAGGTGGCCACCAGGAAGCCGAAGATCAGGAACGGCATGAGGCGCGGGTCGCGCCACAGGCTGTCGCCCCGCCGCAGCGACGGGAAGGCCAGGCGCGCCCGCGGCTGGACTTCGCCGGCGCTGGCCGGCCGCCCGGTCTCCTCCAGGCCTCGGTGGACGATCCACATCATCACCGCGGCAAGCCCGGCGAAGGCGAACATCGGCCCGGCCAGGCCCACCACAGGCAGCACGAACAGCGGGGCCAGCAGCGGCCCGACCACCGTCCCCAGGCCGAACGCCCCGGCCAGGGTGGCCATGGCCTGGGTGCGCTCCTCGCGCTTGGTGCGCTCGGCCAGATAGGCCTGGGTAGCCGGATTGGCGGCCGAGCCGAACAGGCCAAACAGCGCCCGCGCCAGCAGGAACAGCACGAAGACCAGCATCGGCGGGAAAAGGTGGTGCAGCCCGGCGCTGACCACGAAGGCGCACAGGGTCATCGACACGCAGAAGCCGCCCAGCCCCAGCAGGATCAGGGGCTTGCGCCCCCGCACGTCCGAACGCTTGGCCCAGAACGGCGAGGACAGCGCCCACAGCAGGGCCGACAGCGAGAAGATCGCCGCCACCATGGCGTCGGGAATGCCGATCTGCCGGCCGATGGCGGGGAGCACGGACAGCATGCCCGTATTGCCCAGCGCCGTGGCCGCCGACACCCCGAAAAGGATGGCGAAGGCCCGCCGGTTGACCTGTTGATCTTGAGCGGCGGCAGACATCGAACAAACGTTAGAGTGCGTTCGTCGTCAGGGGAAGCCCGTGGAAGCGCCGGGCGACACCGGGACGCCCCAAGGACGCTATGTCGCAACCCTGGGACGGTCCGGATTAAGGGTCCGCTCATGGCGCGGGCGCGTAGTGGGGCCATGCTGCGTCACATCTCCGTCCCCCACAAACTGCTGCTGGCCTTCGCGGCCATGATCACGATCTGCGGCGCGGCCAGCGCCGTGGTCGCCTTCGACCTGTGGTCGCTGCGCAAGGCGACCGAGATGACCGACGACTCCATGGCCCTGACCATGGCCAGCGCCCGCATGCAGGCCGCCGCCCTGGAGCAGCAGAACGCCATCCTCGGCTATGTCGCCTCGGGCGCCAGCGAGCACATCCGCCGCTTCGACGCCGCCGAGAAGGCCCTGGAGGCCGACCTCGACGCCCTGCGCAACGCCGACGCCGCCGGCGACTACGCGACCGCCGCCGCCAAGCTCTCGGACGCCCGCAAGCAGTACAAGGCCGAGGCCCAGGCCCTGATCGCGATGGCCGCCACGCCCGAGGGCCGCGCCCAGGCCGCGACCCAGACCAGCGCCGGCGATCGCCTGGCCGACCTGCGCAAGGTGCTGGCCGAGGTCGAGGCCCAGGAGCATCGCGATGAGGCGGTGCGCTCGGCCAGCCGCGAGCGGGCCTTCGGGCGCGCCTTCCTCGGCATCGTGGTGGGCGGGATCCTCGGTCTTCTCGCCTCGCTCGCCCTCGCCTGGCTGCTGACCCGCGTGCTGGGCCGGCCGGTGACCGCCCTGACGGGCGTCATGACCCGCCTGGCCGGCGGCGACAACGGCGTCCAGGTGCCCGAGGTCGACCGCCGCGACGAGATCGGCGCCATGGCCAAGGCCGTGCTGCGCTTCAAGGACGCCGCCATCGAGAAGATCGCCGTCGAGCGCCAGGTCGAGATCGAGCGCCAGGCCGCCGAAGCCGCGCGCCAGACCGCCGAGGCCGAGCGCGAGGCCGCCCGCGTGCAGCTGGAGGCCGTGGTCGACAGTCTGGCCAGCGGCCTGCGCGCCCTGGCGCAGGGCGACCTGACCCGCCGCGTCGACATCGCCTTCCCCGCCGAATACGAGCGCCTGCGCGCCGACTTCAACGCCGCCATCGCCCAGATGGAAGACGCCCTGAAGGTCATCGTCCGCTCTGCCGGCGGCATCGAGGCCGGCAGCGACGAGATCGCCTCGGCCGCCGACGACCTGTCCCGCCGCAGCGAACGCCAGGCCGCCAGCCTGGAGGAGACCGCCGCCGCCCTCGACGAGATCACCGCCACCGTCCGCCGCAGCTCGGCCGGCGCCAAGAGCGCGGCCATCGTGGTCGGGGCGGCCCGCAGCGACGCCCAGCGCTCGCGCGTCGTGGTCGGCGACGCCGTTGGGGCCATGACCCGCATCGAGGCCTCCTCGCGCGAGATCGGCCGCATCGTCGGGGTGATCGACGAGATCGCCTTCCAGACCAACCTTCTGGCCCTCAACGCCGGGGTCGAGGCCGCCCGGGCCGGCGACAGCGGCAAGGGCTTCGCCGTCGTCGCCATGGAGGTGCGGGCCCTGGCCCAGCGCAGCGCCGAGGCGGCCCGCGAGATCAAGGTGCTGATCGCCACCGCCGCCCGCGAGGTCGAGCAGGGCGTGTCGATGGTCGGCGAGACCGGCCAGGCCCTGCAGGCCATCGCCGACAAGGTGGGCGAGATCGACGGGCTGGTCGGCGAGATCGCCGCCTCGGCCGCCGAACAGTCGGCCGGCCTGTCGGAAGTCAACGGCGCCATCAACCTGATGGACCAGACCGTCCAGCAGAACGCCGCCATGGTCGAGCAGTCCACCGCCGCCAGCCACAGCCTCAAGACCGAGGCCGCCACCCTGGCCCACCTGATCGGCCGCTTCCGGGTCGGCGGCGCGGCCCAGGCCCGCAAGCCCGCGCGCGCGGCGTGACGGCGGCCTGCGCCCCGTCGCCGCACGGACCTGCAAACCGCCGATACCTTGGATTAATCATTAACAGCCATGATGCCGGCTGAATTCTTCGGGGCCTCCTGACGTCATGTTCCAGATCATCGGCATCGTGCTGCTCTTCGGCCTCGTGTTCGGCAGCTACCTGATGGGCGGCGGCAAGATGGACGTGATCCTTCACGCCGCGCCGCACGAACTGATGGCCATCCTGGGCGCGGGCGTCGCCGCGTTCCTGATTTCGAACTCGATGACCGTCATCAAGGCCACCGCCGGCGGCTTCGGCAAGATCTTCGCCGGCCCCAAGTGGAAGGCCGGCGACTACCGCGACCTGCTGGCCCTGCTGTTCCTGCTGACCAAGACGATGAAGTCCAAGGGCGTCATCGCCCTGGAAAGCCACATCGAAAAGCCGCACGACAGCTCGATCTTCTCGCGCTACCCGAAGATCTCCAAGGACCACTTCGCCGTCGACTTCATCTGCGACACCCTGCGGATGATGACCATGAACCTGGAGGACCCCCACCAGGTCGAGGACGCGATGGAAAAGCAGCTCGAGAAGCACCACCACGAGGCGCTCGAGCCCGCCCACGCCCTGCAGTCGATGGCCGACGCCCTGCCCGCCCTGGGCATCGTCGCCGCCGTGCTGGGCGTCATCAAGACCATGGGCTCGATCACCGAGCCGCCCGCCGTGCTCGGCGGCATGATCGGCGGCGCCCTGGTCGGCACCTTCCTCGGCGTGTTCATGGCCTATGGCCTGGTCGGCCCGATGGCCGCCCGCCTGCAGGCCGTCGTCAACGAGGACGGCGCCTTCTACAAGATCATCCAGGCGGTGCTCGTCGCCCACCTGCACGGCAACGCCGCCCAGATCAGCGTCGAGATCGGCCGCGGCAACGTGCCCAGCGTCTGCCAGCCCAGCTTCGTCGAGCTGGAAGAGGCCCTGTCGCAGATCCCCAACGAGGGCTGAGGCCCCTACATCCCTCCGTGCACGGTCAGATCACGCGCCCGTGATCTTTGGCTTGCAACGGGGCGTGAAAAGCGGTTCCTTGCCACCATGGCGCCCGGCTCCCACGCCGGGCGTTTCCATTTTAGACGTCGCAAGGGATGCCCCTATGACCACTCAAGTCCTCCGCAAGATCCTCATCGCCGGCGCGGCCATGACCGCCCTGTCGCTGGCCGCCTGCGGCGGCAAGAAGGACGAGGCTCCCGCCGTCGACGAGAAGGCCGCCGCGGCCGCCGCCGCCGGCGCCAGCGACGTGACGGCCGCCGACGCCGGTGAAGCCGCCGACCAGGCCACCGCCGACGCCAACAAGGCCGCCGCCGACGCCGCCGCCGAACCGGACGCCGTCTCGGCCGCCGAGGGCGCGCCCGCCCCGGCTGCCGCCGAGCCCGCCAAGGAAGAGCACAAGACCGAAGGCCACTGAGCCTTTCGTCCGCTTCTTCCGAAAGATCCGAAGGGCCGTCCGCGAGGGCGGCCCTTCTTCTATGATGGCGCCATGACTTCCGACTCTTCAGACACCCCCGGCTCCCCCCTGATCTGGCGCGAGGACGGCCTGCCGCAGTCGCGGCTCTACGGCGACGTCTATTTCTCCAGCACCGACGGCCTGGCCGAGACCCGGGCGGTGTTCCTGGAAGGCTGCGGCCTGCCGGACGCCTGGGCCGGGCGCGAGCGCTTCGTGGTCGGCGAGCTGGGCTTCGGCACGGGATTGAACATCGCCGCCCTGCTGGACCTGTGGCGACGCGAGAAGCCGGCGGAAGCCCGCCTGCACATCTTCTCGATCGAGGCCCACCCGATCACCCGCGACGAGGCCGCCCGGGCCCTGGCGGTCTGGCCGGAACTGGGCGAGGCGGCCCAGGTGCTGCTCGACCATTGGCCCAGCCCCGCGCGCGGCTTCCACCGCATCGACCTGCCCGGCTTCGACGCCGTGCTGGACCTGGCCGTCATGGACGTGGCGGAGGCCCTTGAGGCCTGGAGCGGCGCGGCCGACGCCTGGTTCCTCGACGGCTTCTCGCCGGCCCTCAACCCGGCCATGTGGCGCGAGGAGATTCTCGCCGCCGTCGCCGCCCGCACCGCTCCCGGCGCGCGGGCCGCGACCTTCACCGTGGCCGGGGCCGTGCGCCGCGGCCTGGCCGCCGCCGGCTTCTCCTGGAAGAAGCGCCCCGGCTTTGGCCGCAAGAACGAACGGCTGGAGGCGACCTTCCCCGGCGAGCGCCCCGCGCCGTTCGCGCCGAAGAGCCTGGCGATCGTCGGCGGCGGCATCGCGGCGGCCGGCCTGGCGCGCGCCGCCCGGGCCGAGGGCCTGGCCGTGACCGTGATCGACGCCGGCCGCGACCCGGCCTCGGGCAATCCCGCCGCCCTGGTCACCCCGGCGCTCGACGCCGGCGGCGGCCCGCGCGCGGCCCTGCCGGCCCAGGCCCTGGCCCGCGCCGCCGCCCTCTACGAGGCCCTGCCCGACGCGATCCTGGCGCGCGGCGTGCTGCGGCTGGCGACCGGTCCCAAGGACCCCGACCGCTTCGCCGCCGTCGCCGGCCAGGACCTGTTCGCCCCCGGCGAGATGTCCGTTCTGGACGCCGGGGCCGCGAGCGCCGGCCTGGGCGAGGCGGCGAGCGGCGCCCTCTCCATGAACCTCGCTCGGGTGATCGAGCCCGCCGCCGTGATCGCCGCCTGGCGCGGCGAAGCGATCGCCGCCGAGGTCGCCCGGATCGAGCCCGGCGACGACGGCTGGCGCCTGCTGGACGCCGACGGCGCGGTCCTGGCGACCGCCGACGCCGTCGTGCTGGCCGGCGGCGCCGATCTGGCCCGCCTATGGCCCGGCGCGCCGATCCGCCCGGTGCGCGGCCAGACCAGCTGGACCGCCGCCGTCGAGGCGACGATCGCGCCCGCCGCCTTCGGCGGCTACGCCGTTCCCACCCGCGACGGCGGCGTGCTGTTCGGGGCCACCCACGACCGCGGCGAGACGGCGTCCGACCTGCGCGAGGCCGACCATACTCGCAACCGGGCCGCCCTGGCCAAGGGCCGGCCGGAACTGGCCGCCCGCCTGGCCGCCACGCCGCTGGACGGCCGCGCCGCCGTGCGCGCCACCACGGCCGACCACCTGCCCCTGGCCGGCGCCGTTCCCGGCGCGCCGGACGGCCTGTTCGTGCTGGGCGGCCTGGGCGGACGCGGCTTCACCCTCGCCCCGCTGCTGGCCGAGCATGTGGTGGCGCTGGCGCTGGGCGCGCCGTCGCCGCTGCCGCGCGCGCTGGCGGCGCTGGTGGACCCCGGCCGATAGCCCTCTCCCATCGAAGCCATGCTCCTCCCTCGCGCAGCGGGGGAGGTGGCGCGGCGCTATCAGCGCCGTGACGGAGGGGGCGAGTGACAGAGCGCTGAGCCCGGTCTCGCCCCCTCCACCGCTTCGCGGTTCCCCTCCCCCGCACGCGGGGGAGGATCAAAAAAGCAAAAGGCCCCGGAGTTTACTCCGGGGCCTTCGCATTTCGTCGGGAAGCGTGAAGCCTCCGTCCGGTCTCGATCTTAGAAGTTGATCGAGATGGTCGAACGGCGGTTCAGCGGTTCCTTCACGCCGTCGCCGGTGGCGACGGCCGGGGCGCTTTCACCCTTCCAGTCGACCGCCAGGGTCGTGGCGGGCACGCCGGCGCCGACCAGACCATCGGCCACGGCCTTCGCACGACGTTCCGACAGGCGGACGTTGTACTTCGGCGAGCCCGAGGTGTCGGTGTGGCCCACGACCGTGATCTTGGTCGCGTTGCCGCCCTTGGCGTAGTCAGCCGCTTGCTGAACCACGGCCTGGGCTTCCGGCGTCAGCACGTACTGATCGAACGGGAAGTAGACCACGAACTCGCGGGCCTCGTAGGCCGGCGGAGGCGGCGGCGGGGGCGGCGGAGCCGGGGGCTCGGGCGGGGGCGGCGGGGGAGGCGGCGGCGGCGGGGGCGGAGGCGGCGGGGGCGGCGGCGAGCCGAAGGTGTAGCGCACACCCAGGGTGATCGAGCTGTCCTTGTAGTCGCCTTCGAAGTAGCCGAGCGGCGTCGGAGCCGGACCGGCTGCGCCGACGTTGTGGGTGATCGTGCCCCAGGTGACGTTCTTGGCCGTCAGATAACGGCCCGTCAGGTCGATCGACCAGTTCGGGGTCAGGTCCCAGGCCAGGCCCAGCAGGCCCTGATAGGCGAACGCCTGGTCGACGTCGTCGATGCTGGCGTTCTGGTAGGGCGCCGCGCCGGTCGGCACGCCGCTCAGTTGGCCGTAGACCTTGTTGTGAACCCAGGCCGTACCGACACCGACGCCGACGAACGGACGCCAGGACGAGTCCGGCATGAAGTCATAGATGACGTTGGCCATCAGGGTGGTGGCCTTCAGCTCGCCGTTCGGCGCGCCGCAGGTCGGATTGGCCGTCGTGCGGATCGGACCGGCGGTGCAGAGACCCAGCGGCTGCGGACGCGAGGAGTCTTCCGAGCGGACGCCCTTGATGTCGCCGCCGCGGTAGCCGTACTCGCCTTCGACGCGCCAGTTCGGCGAGATGCGATAGCCGAGGCGAGCGAAACCCGCCCAGTCTTCGTCGGTCGAGAAGGTCCAGTCGTAGGGACGGCCGTCGGAGGCGTCCACCGACGAACTTGCTTCAACGCCCTCGGTCGAGTGGTAACCGACGTCGCCGGCCACATACCATCCGCTCAACGCGCCTTGGGCGGAGGCGCCGGAAGCCGCGCAGAGCGCGACAGTTGCGACGCCAGCCAGCAACCCGAATTTCATGATGAGAACCCTCTTAAAATGAGCCTGGACGCCCCCACCGGGCGGCTTCCACGACGACAAACGCGCAACCTCGCAATTCGGCTGTGGCACAGGCGCCACAGTGAGCGAGTTTCGTCGAAATCTCGACAGAACCGCTCGGAAAGATCGGGAACGCGGACGTCGTCGGCCGACGCTGGTCTTTGCGCCGTGGAAGGATGATCGCCGCGTTTGCGGACAGCGTCCAGATCAACCCTGGCGTTTATTCGGAGAACGTCGCCCGATGAGCGTTGTTTGATCAGCGGGAGGCGACCAGCGCCGCGGAACGAGCGACGCTGGTCACGGACCGGACCGCGGATCGCCCCCACGACCCTGCAGCCGGCCACCCTCTCCTCTTCACCGCCTGGAGGAAGCGGCGAAGTCTGTCGCCGCCGGCGCTTCGATCCAAGCGCGACGGGCATGTGCATGGGCCGCCCCGGCGCCGCCGACGCTGTGGAGTGCGCGGCGACGCCGAAAACCGCCCCCGGCGGCCTCGGACGGGGATCGAGGGATCGACCACCCCGGCGAGGACGCGGGAGAAACCGTCCCCGCCGCTCCTGGGGGCGAAGACGCTCGGCGCGACGGCTAGCATTCGCCCGGCCGGACTGTCGCGTTCCAAAGCTGGAACATTCCGCAACGGGAGGCGCCGTGAAGGGCTGGACAGCGCGAGGCGTTGCGTTAACTACGATCCTCGCACGGGGGGAAATTGTGCGCCCTCTCCAGTTTCTTGAAGCTTATGCTTGAGCGTATGCGGTCGAGTCCGGACGACAGTCCGTCCGTCGGTCTTCCCATCGTCCTGCTGCTGGCGGCCGGCCACTTCATGGCCTTCGTCGATCGCGCCGTGCCCAGCGTCTACGCGCCGGTGCTCAAGGCCGACTTCCATCTCACCGACACCCAGCTGGGCGCCTTGCAGGGTCCGGCCTTCGTGGCGCTCTACACGGTCGCCACCCTGGCCGCCGGCCATCGCGGGCATCGCCTGCCGCGCGGGCTGCTGCTGGCCGCCTCCGCCGCCCTGTGGACCCTGGCGACGGCGGCCATGGCCTTCGCCCAGAGCTATGGCGCCCTCTTCGCCTCGCGCCTCGTGCTGGGCCTGGCCCAGGCGGTGTACGCCCCGACCGCCCTGGCGGTGATCGTCGCCGCCGCCCCGCCCGCCCGGCTGTCGCGCTGGGTGTCGGTGTTCACCTCGGGCTCGTCCATGGGCCGCAGCGGCGCCCTGCTGGCCGGCGGCCTGGCCCTGGGCGCGTTCTCGACCGGCGTCCTCCAGGCCTTCAGCCCCGCGCCCTGGGGCCACGCGCCGTGGCGCGCCGCCATCGTGCTGCTGACCCTGCCCAACCTCGTGCTGGTCGCGCTGATGGCCTGGCGCCTGCGCGGCCGCGACGAGGGCGCGGCCGGCGGCCTGGGGCTGGACCGGGCCGTGGCGCATCTGGCCGCACGGCCCGCCGGCCTCGCCCCGCACTTCCTGGCGGCGGGCGCGGTGATCCTGCTGGTGCAGGCGGCCGCGGCCTGGGCGCCGTCGATCGTCAACCGCGCCTGCGGGCTGGACCCGGCCGCCAGCGCCCTGCTCGCCGGCCTCGTCGTGCTGGTCGCCGCCCCGAGCGGACACCTGGGCGGCGGCTGGCTGCTCGACCTTCGTCGACGAGCCGGCGGGGGCCCGACGGCGGTCATCGCAGGCGGCGTCCTGGCGGCCGTGCTCGGCGCCCTGCTGCTGTCCCGCGCCGGCTCGCCGACGACGGCGGCCGCGGCGCTCTTCCTGATCACGGCCGGCGGCGGCGGGGCGGCCCTGGCGGCCCTGGCCGGCCTGCAGCCGCTGAGCCCGCCGCACCTGCGGCCGGCCATGAACGGCCTCTACCTGGCCTTCGTGACGGTGGCGGGTCTGGGTTTCGGCCCGCTGCTGACCGGCCTGGTGAGCGACAGCTGGTTCGCCGGCCCGCACGGCCTGGCCAAGGCCCTGGCCGTGGTGATGACGACGGCGGGATCGCTGGCCGTGCTCGCCGCGTTCCTAGGCGCGGGACCCTGGCGGCGGCTGGCGCAAGAAATCAGCGAGGCCGCGCGCCCCTAGATGTCAGCTTCCGTGACCGACAGCTTCCACTTCTCGAGCGACGACCACTCCGCCGACGAAGCCTTCGCGCTCTACGCCACGCTCTATTCGCGCGGGTCGGACGTGAGCCGCGGCGAAGGACCGTTCTTCGCCCGGGTGCGCGCCTGGCGGCTGGACAAGATCCTGCTGTTCGAGCGGCGGCTGTCGGGCGTGGTCCATGCGCGGCGCGAGCGGATCTCGGGCGACGGCTTCGACCATTTCGTGCTCACCCACGTGGTCGAGGGCGAGGTGCGGCTGGACGCGCCCGGCCCGCCCCGAACCCTGCTGCCGGGCGAGGGCGTGCTGCTCGACACCCGCCGGCCGATGCGCACCGACCACCGCGACGCCGTCATCCTGACCGCCAGCATCGCCCGCGACGTCGTCGAGGCGGCCCTCGGCTCGGCCGGGCGGCTGCACGGCCAGATCCTGGCCCCGCCCGACAACCTGGTCCTGGCCGACTTCATGGCCTCGCTTGCCCGGCGCGGCGACGCCCTGGCGGCGGCGGCCCTGCCGGCCCTGGGCCGCGCCTTCATCGACATCCTGTCGTCGGTCGGCGGCGACGCGGCCCGCGCCGGCCGCGAGGACCAGCGCCGCGACCTGGCCCGCCGCGAAAGCGTGCGCCGCTTCGTGCTGCCCCGGCTGTCGGACAAGACCCTGTCGGTCGAGGCCATCAGCGCCGGCGCCGGCCTCTCGCGCTCTTCGCTCTATCGCCTGTTCGAGAAGCAGGGCGGGGTCGCGCGGTTCATCCAGGCGATCCGCCTGGACACCCTGCGGGCCATCCTCGACGCCGAGGGCCACGCCGCCCCGGGCGAGGCCGAACTGGCCGAGCGCCTGGGCTTCGCCGGGGTCGCCCAGATGGAGCGGCTGTTCGCCGAGGCCTACGGCGCCGACCTCGGGGCCTATCGCGAGGCGGTCGGCGACAAGCCCCGCAACGACCCCGACCTCGCCCGCCGGCGCTGGGCCGGCTGGCTGAACGAGCTGGGCTGAGCCTTACGGGGCCTTTGGCGGACGGCCGACCAGCACGCCGCGTCCGTGCGGGGCGATGTAGACGACGCCGTACTCCAGCAGATCGCCGGCCACGCCCTGGATGTCGCCGAACTGGTGGGCGTCGTCGTTGATCCGCGTCCAGGACGCGCCCTCGTCGTCCGAGCGCCACAGGCCGCCGCGCCCCTCGACCTTGCCGTAGAGATAGACCGCGGGGTAGCCGTCCTTCTCCCTGGGCGCGCCGAAGCTCACCGACCAGGCCGCATCGACCTTGCGGGCCGGCTTGAACGGGGCGCCGACGTCGCGCGAGTGCAGCAGGCCCGACGGCAGGGCGATCCACAGGTCGCGCATCCGCGTCGGCACGACGGCCAGCTGGGCGCGGTCCCAGTGCTGGGCCGCCGGCAGGCCCGAGGCGATCGGGGTGAAGGTCAGGCCGCCGTCGACGCTGACCAGCACGCGGCCGCCGGCCCGGTCGTGCACGTAGAACACCCGCTCGACCACCTTGTCGGCGACCGGAACCAGGGTCTGGTCGCCGCCGGCGGGCCAGCCGGCCGAGGCGGTCCAGGTCTTGCCGCCGTCGAGCGAGGCGTAGCCGGCGTCCTTTTCCGGCGCCCACAGCAGGGCCGAGCCCTTGGCCGACACCGCGATGGCGCCCGGCCCACGCCAGGGCTGGCCCTCGCCCGGAGGCTTGTAGGGCTGCGCCGGCATCGGCCGCCAGTCGGCGCCGCCGCTGGTGGAGTAGAAGGCGTTGGCCTTGCCGTTGGCGGTGCGGACGATGTAGCCGGGCTTCTGGCCGGCGTAGTCGACGCTCCAGTTGCTCTCGGTGTTGGGGCGGAACAGGCCGTTGGCCGGCGGACGGGTGACGTCGTCCCAGGCCGCCCCTGCGGTGTCGCCCATGGCCGCCAGCAGGGTCGCCCCGCCGGTCGGCGAGACCAGCTGGGTGACCGCGCCCTCTTCCAGGTTGTCGATCCGGGCGTCCAGCGCCACCGGGGCGTCGCCGCCGGCGGCGGTGAAGTTGCGGCTCATCCACAGGCCGCCGCCGTGGCCGTAGATAAGCTCGTCGGCGTTGAACGGATTGACCCGCAGGGCCGAGATCCAGCCGCCCATCTTGCGCTCGGGATTGGTCTCGGCCAGCCACGGATAGGCCCTGGCCGAGAAGCCGGCCTGGCGGCTGAGCGCGCTCCATTTGGCCCCGCCGTCGCGCGAGACGAAGATGTCGTCGTTGGGCCACCACCGGTCGAGGGTCGAGACCACCAGCGCGCCGTCCGGCCCGACGTCGACGCCCGAGAAGCCGCCCTGGCGGGCCTCGCCCTTCAGCGGGGAGATGTCGCGCCACTTGCCCGAGGCCGGGTCGCGCTTCTGCACGCTGCCGCCCTTGGCGTGGCTGGGATTGACCGCGAAGGCGCCGCCGTCCCCCTCGGCGAAGGCGACGTAGAGCGTCCCGTCGGGAGCGAACACCGCCCGCTGCGGCAGCTGGGCCGGGGCGCCGGCCGCCGGCTGGAACGAGGCGCCGTGGTCATGGCTGACGAACAGCCCGCCCTTGCCGTCGGCCCCGCCCACATAGAGGTCGCCGGTCTTCGGCTCGAAGATCACCAGGTTGATGGAGCGCGCCGGCGAGGCGGCGACCTTGGCGAAGCTGACACCGCTGTCCGTGCTGCGCCACAGCCCGTCCTGGTTGGAGCCGAACCAGATGGTCTTCGGATCGCTGGGATCGACCATCAGCCGCTCGCCCGCGCCGCGGCCGTCGGCGTTGCCGCCCACCCGGATCGGCAGCTCGGTCTTCTTCCAGGTGGCGCCGCGGTCGTCGGAGCGCAGCACGGCCCCCTTTCGGGCCCAGTCCTGCAGATAGAGCCCGCAGACGGCGTAGAGCTTGTTGGGATCGCTCGGATCGACCGCCAGGCTCAGCACGCCCATCAGGTCGGCGTCCTCGCGCGGCAGGTGGTCCAGCAGCGGGATCCAGCGCTTGCCCGCGTAGTCGTAGCGATAGGCCCCGCCGACATCCGTGCGGGCGTAGAGCAGGCCCTTCTCGCGCGGGTGATAGACGAAGCCGTCGACATAGCCGCCCGCGCCGTAGGGCACGCTGGCCCAGGCGTAGGGCTGGGCCGCCTCGGCCGCCCGCGCCTGCAACGCCGGCGCGCTCATGGCCAGCAGCAGGGCCAGGCCCGCGCCGCCGCACGCACGTCCAAGGACAGGCTTCATCCGATCAAGGAGCATCTGGTTTCCCCCGCTGCGCTCCGGACGATCCTTGGGCCTGAGCCGTCGCCGTCCGTGTTCTTGTGAGCGCTACCATAGCGAACGCGATTAATCCTACAATACGGGATTTCGCGGTTATGGCAGGTTGGGCGGCCTCAAGGCTGGAAGCCGTCGCCGCCGAGCCGGCGGTCGGGCTGCCGGTTCCGGTCGTAGCGTCCGTGCGACAGGCCGACCGCCCGGTGGAACGGGCCCAGGCTCGGCGCCTCAGCTCACCACTGGCGGCTTTCCCAGCAGGCGTCGCATTCGCCGCTTTCCTGGTGCTCGCAGGTCGTGTCCGGTTGAGACAGCCCCCACTTCAGCATCTTGCCCAGCGTGACGCCCAGCAGGGCGAACAGCGCCAGCCACGCCGGCGGGCCGATCAAGGTCGAGCTGATGGCGGAAGACGCGGCTCCGAAGGCCGCTGGCGCGATGATCCACATAATCCCCCCCGGGACCGCGATGTTGCCCGAGGATCACCCCGCAACCGGTGGAGCGCAACACCCTTCTTGCATCCCAGGGTTTACGGACGGTCATTGCGTGACCTGGGTCAGCGCCTGCCCGATCGGCGACACCGGCATGGCCGGGCGACCGCGCCGTCGGCGAACGGCAAGCTTGACTTCAACCTGAGGGCGTCAATGCTGATGACGCCAGCGCGCCTTCCGGCAGAGTGAGCGTCGGGGGCGCGTGCGGGCCGTAACGGGGGAAACGGGCCGTGGATCATCCAGGACCTGGGAACGACAGCCGCGCCGACGCCGGCATGCCGCGCATCCTGGCCGCGGCCATGCTGTGCCTGACCGCGCCCTACGTGCTCGTCGAGCTGTCGTTCAATTCCAAGCTGGTGGACGTGCTGTCGACCAACGTGCCGATCGAGACGATCTTCGGCGTCGAGCAGTGGGGCCGGCTGCTGGCGAGCTTCGCCCTGGCGCTGCTGCTGGTCAGCTTCTCGGCCTCGGCGCTCGGCGCGGGACGGACGGATCGGGCCCGGCGCTGGCTGGTCCTGGCCTTCGTCGCGCTTCCGCTGAGCTATGTCGCGCAGGACGCCGTCGTGCGCTGGAGCGCCCACCAGACGAACGACGAGCAACGCCGCGCCCTCGTCATCCAGGACCAGGCGGCCAGCGCCCTCAAGCGCCAGGCGCAGGCGGGCACGGCGCCGCTCGACCCCGATTACCTGCGAAAGCCGGCCGGCCGGACCTTCCTGGCGATGTCGCCGGCAGCCCCCGCGACCACGGACGCCGACATCGGGGCGATCGTCACGGCCAACACCGAGGCCAAGCTGCGGCCCGAAGACACCCTGGAGACCTACAGCCGGTTCCGCGCCGACGCCAAGGCCCGGTTCGTCGAGACCTACGCGTCGGCGTCGGAGACCTACCGCGCGGCCGTCCGCGACAGCCGCAGCGAAAGCGGCCGGCAATGGAACCGCTTCGTCGACAAGGTCGGCTTCCATCCCGAGATCAGCCGCACCGAGCAGTACCGCCGCGCCGTCAACACCGAGCTGCAGGAGAAGTTCGGCAAGCGCGCCCGCCTGCTGCCGGATGACTGGGCGGTCGACGACATGGAGACCTTCCAGGCCACCGTGAAGGGCAATCTGGATCGCGAGGCCTGGGAACGCTGGTCGCGACGCAGCCGCGACGAGCTCGGCGTAGCGCTCTCGCCCGGGCTGAACCCGAACAAGGCCTTCAACAGCAGGCCGGTCCAGGCGGTCTTCGACAAACGCCTGCGCGAGGCGTTCGAGGGCCTGAACACCAAGGCCATTCCGCATCGCGACAAGATCTCGCTGAAGAAATGGACCGTCACCGGCCACCGCGCCTTCGTGCAGGCCCGGTCGCAGACCCTGACCCGGGCGCTGGAGGATCCAGCCGCTTCGTTCACCTCCGGCGATCACCGGTGCATCGGATACATGGCGGCCATTTCCGCCAGCGTCCCGATCATGGCCCTGACGCTGTCGGCCCTGGGGCTGGTCGTGCACAGCTGCAGATGCCTGATGTACCTGGCCTCGCTGGCCCTGGGGCCGGCGCTGTCCTACCCCCGCCGCCTGATCCTGGGCCTCGCCGCCGCCCTGGTGCTCGTCGGCGTTCCGATGCTGTTCGCGCCCCCGGCCGACGCCCATGCCGACCAGGCCCTGGCCGGCCTGCGCGAGCGTTCGCCCGTGAGCCACCAGCTGGTCCGCTGGACCCAGCAGCAGCAGCGCTTCCTGCTGCCCTGGGGACGCGCGGTGCGGGCCAGGCTCCTGCCGAACGTCCGGTTCCGACGCTTCTACGACGAGCACTACTGCTAGCGCAGGCGCGAGCACGGTAGCGGGCGGAGAACCGCCGCAAGTCATTGAGTTCAGAGAGGGAGGGATGGCCGCAAAGGAACTGTGCAGCGTGCTCGCCGTGCCGACCCGGCGGTTCGATCCGGGCGGCCCTGGTCGCGCGGCTTCGTCATCGGATCGAACAACGCGCCTTCCCGTTCGCGTATACTTTCAGGCGCATCTTGCGAAAACGCCCGCTTGGCGAGAATATCCCTGATCGTCGGGGGGGCCCGCAGTGACGGCACATCACACAAGGCGCGCGCCAAGGGCCCTCATCATGCGCGGCGTCGGGGCCGGTCTCGTGGCCGGGCTGATGCTTTCGACCGCGCCATCAAGCGCTCAAACGCCGCCGGCGGCGGGGCCGGCCTTCATGATGTTCGCGCCGGGCGACGCGGTCCTGGCCCCGCAGATCGAAGGCGGCAATTCGGCGAGCGAAGCCGACTGGCCGGCGACCTTCATCTTTGTCGGCCTCAACCAAAAGCCCTGCACGGCCAGCGCCATCGGCCCCCACGTCATCATGACGGCCGCGCACTGCGTCGCCGACAAAAGTTCGGGAAAGCTCGTCAAGAACAGCGCCACCGTGACCTGCACACGCCACCAGTGGTGGGGAGGGTCCGGGAGCCCCTACGACGTGGCGCTCTGCATTTCGGTCCAGAAGATCCCCCTGCCCGACAACGCGCGGTATGAGAGTCTGGAAACCGACCCTCAGCGCCCTCCGACCAGAGCCGGCCTCGTGCTTCTGGGCTTTGGCTGCACGACCCAGAACCGCGCGGGAGGCTTTCTCTATTCGGGAAACGCCAACGTCCAGACCCCGCCGACTCCCCTGCAGCCGTTCTTCACGACGACCGGATCGGCGTCGGTCTGCGCGGGCGATAGCGGCGGAGCCGTCTACGCACCGTCCAAGGACGGCCGCCGCATCGTCGGCGTGGCTTCGCGCGAGGACGGCGCCAGCGGATCCGTCTTCGCATCGATCACGGCCGACGAGGTCCGCGACTGGATCAAGACCTGGTCGGAGAAGGATTCCGACAAGGGCATTTCCGCCAAACTGAAGGTCGGTATCTGTGGCCTGGATGAAGATCCCTCCCATTGTCGCAGCTAGCCTGCTTCTCCAGGCCGCTCCGATACCCGACGCCGGTCCGCCATCGGCGCCCGTCGGCATAGAGATCACCATCGAGCAGGGCTATGCGCCGGCGATGATCGCGGCGGTCGCGGAGGTCGGCCAGCCCGAACCCGTGACCATGGGGGCCGGACAGAGCCTCCGCGGCCTGATCGAGGCGCGATGCGGCACGGTCGATCCGGTCTATCTGGCGGCCCTGATGAAGGAGAACCGCGGCGAACACCCCGAACTGACCGGCGAACTGCTGGACGGTCCTCTCGACGGCGCGGAGCTCTATCTGCCCGCCTGCCTGACGCCGATCATCATCTCCTATCCGGTCGCGGCGGGAGACCAGATCGGGTCGATCTTCAGTCGCAACGGCATGCCGCTCGACCAGAAAGGCCTTCACGCCGGCTACGCGGCCCGCCCCCAGGAGGTTCCGGGCGTGGCGTTCGCGAGCATCTCGGGCCTGTCGCCCAGCGCCAATCCGCTGGTCCTGGCCGCGAGCAATATCGGCATGGTCCGTACGGAAAACGCCCGGCGGTTTGTCAGCCTCAATCGCGACATCGACCCCTACGATCTCAAGCCGGGCCTCCAGCATCTGCGCCTGGATACCGGCCGCAGGTCTGCAACGATCCTGATCCGCAAAGGCCTGGATGCGGATAAGGCCAAGGCCTTGGTCGACGCGGCGCGCACGACCAAGCCCGCGGGCGTTCTGTCGGCGGACGTGGTGGAGCCCGCACGCCTCGACGATGACGCTGCGATCGAGCCGGACGAGTGCGAGGGCGCCGAGAAGGACGAAGACTGGCCGTTCTCGATAGCGATGCTGGATCGGGCGCTGGAAGCCAACCGGACCCAGCGCGCCGCGGCCGTGCTCGATCCTCCGCTTGTCATGATCGCCGACACCGGGATCGACGACCTGGCGCTCGACGGCACCCCGGCGATCCCCAAGCGCTATCTGGGCGCGATGCCTGGCCCCGGAGGCGGCCCCGCCGATCAGGTCGGCGTGAACGCCGCGCACCGTCAGCCGGGAGCCCACCCTCCCGAAGGTCTTGCTTCCGCGGCCCATGGCCTGGAGGTCGCCGCGACGATCCTCGGCGGATCGCGCATCGACAACAGCGAGGGGCGATACCCGTTTCCGCGCCTGGTCTTCGCCAGCCTGGCGCAGCAGGTCTATCCGCCCTATCTGGCGCCCGGCGCGCTCGCTGAAGCCTATGCGCATGCGGTGTCGGCGAAGAACACGCCCATCCCGATCATCAACGCGAGCGTCCGCGCCCCCGCCCCATACAAGCGCTTCAAGAGCGGGTTGCAGGAGCAGCCCCTGCTGATCACCGCAGCGGGCAACGTCAAGGACGAGCCCCAGGACTTTTCGGAAGGCGTCTTCACCTGGCCGGGGGGCCTCGGCGGCGATCCGGCCAACGCCAAGCCGGGCCTGATCATCAGCGTCGGCGCGCACGACAACCACAAGAAGCTGCTCAAATCGAGCCGCAAGGGCGCCGGGCGCGTCGACCTGCTGGCGCCGGGGTGCAAGATCCCGACCTGGACGGCGAGCCGGACCGAGGATGGCGGCCTGGCGGTGACGCAGGTGCGGCGCAACGGCACCTCGTACGCGGCGCCGATCGTGACCATGGTTGCGGCGCTGCTCTGGCGCGAACAGCTGGACCCACCCGCGATCAAGCTTCGCCTTCTCACCACCGTGGACGTCGATCTCGATCTGGAAGAGACCGCCTGGTCGATGGGCCGCCTCAACATCGAAAAGGCGCTTCTGGTCTGGCGCGACCGCATTACCTACCTGCCGGTCGAAGACCCCGGAGCCGGACCCAACGCCCCCAAGCCCGTACCGGTGACCATCACCGGCCTGCTCCAGACGCCAGTGCTCAAGCTGACAGTGTGCAATCGCAGGCTCGTACATGGCCAGGTTCGTCAGCTGGTCCGGGCCGGCAGCGGGTCGGGCAAGGCGGTGGGCGAGCGATGGATCGGCTGGGCCTCGAGCACGGATCAGGAAGACCGCACGGCCATGGAACGGATCGACTGCCCCGTGACGAACGTTCCGAGCGGTCAGCGCCTTTCGTTCATCAACGACGCCACGGGAGAGCGCGTCGACGTCCAGGCTGACAGGATCATCGACTACACCGCCGCATGGAAGAGGCCCGCCAGGCCGGGGGGCTGAGCCCGGCACGACGGATCATCTCCAACGTCACCGATCAACTTCCGCTCTTGGCCTTGTCCAGCTCGCGCTGCGCTTTCAGCCGGGCCAGTTCCGCCTCCAGCAGCGCCTTTTCGGCCGTCGTCACCGCGGCCTCGGCGTCGTAGCGCTTCTTGACGTCGGCCTGGGCGGCGTTGGGATCTTCCAGCAGCTTCTTGCGCTGCTCGGCCAAGTCCACCTCCAGCTTGGCGATCGCGATGCGGGAGTTGAGATCGTCCTTCTGCTCGCTGATCGACAGCCCGGCCGTGGCCGTCGCCAGCTTCTGCTGGGTTTCGATCAGACTGATCTGCTCTTCCAGGAGCTGCTTCGGCGTCCTGGTCAGCGCCGCCTCCGCGTCGGTCGCGCCCTTTCTGGCCTCGGCCAGCACCTTGCGGTTCCGCAGCTCGGTGAGCTCGGCGCTGTCGCGCGCCTTGTCGTAGGCGACGACCTGATCGACGACCGAGCCGGCCGCATTGGCCATGCCGAGAGCCGCGGCGTTGTCGCGCTTCAGGCTGGCCTTCAGCAGCCGCCCCTGGTCGTCGAGCGTCAGGCCGATATTGCCATTGGCGAAGGCCGGGCTCGAGAACGGCACGTTGAAGATCATGCCCAGCTGAGCGATCGGGCCCGGGAACCTCGCGACCAGGGTTTTGTCGCCCTTGGCGCAGACGGCTTCCTGTTCGCAGATCACCAAGGCGCCGGCGGCCGGCACGCGATACCGCAGGCCGTCCTTCGCGCCGCCGGTGTCGCTGCTCGCGCCCTCCCCGCCATAGGTTCCGCGCCGGACCAGGTGCAGGGAGACCGAAGCTTCGGTCGATTTGCGGACCTTGGCTTCGAGTTCGGCGCCGCCGAGCGCCTTCCAGAGCAGCACGAACTCGTCACAGTCCGCCGAGCGCACCGTATGGCATTTGAGGGGCTCGAACGTCGCCGAGGCCAGGGCCGGGTAGGCGGCCTTGAACTGCTCCTCACTCATTTTCACCTTGGCGGCGTTTCCGGTCGGACCGCTATTGCGCAGCCGGGTCACACCTGCCGCGTCGTTCGCGTAGGACGGCGCTGCGTTGGCGTGGAAGCTGTAGGCCGCCGCGAGGTTGAACCACTTGTCGATGGTCGCGGGCCGCAGGGGCTGGATGAGCGCCGTGTGGAATTCCTTGCTGGTTTCGGGCCAGGTGATGGTGACGGTGTCGGTCAGCCACTTCGTCGCGTCGGACACCTTCTTGGTCTGATCGTCCACGGCCTCCTGGGCCTTCTTGATCGCCTCGGCCTTCTCGGCGACGGCCTTTCTCAACTTCGCGTTCGGCTTGACGGCGTATTCCGTCGTCATCGCGGCGAGCTCGGTCCTGGTCGCCAGGAGGGCGTTCGCCATCTCCGCCAGCTTCGGCGTTTCATCCTTGACGAGTTGCAGCTTCTTGATCGCGTCCGCGGTGCACAGCTGCATGGTCTTTGAGCCGTCCACGAAGCCGACCGGCGTCCCCGTCGCCAGGAGTGCGATCTTGCCCGCCGTCGCCGCCGCCGAAGCGACCACCTCGCCGGTTTTGTCGACGGTGGCGGCGTTGAAGCCCACCAGGCGGCCGTCCTTGTAATCGACCGATATGTCGCTGGTCTTGAAAGCCGAAATCAGGGACGACGGATCGATGACGTAGACATGCTCTCCATCCGGCGCCAGGCTCGGCGTCGCCGTGGCCTCGATCTTGATGGAAGGCTCCGCGCCCACCTTGCAAGCGAGAAGCGTGCGGGTCAGGACCAGCTCGTACTGAGTATAGTCGAGCATGTAGGCGTAGCCGGCCTTTGAAGCCTCGCTATCCGTGACTTTGTTGACTTCCAGATGCGTGCAGGCGCCAAGCGTCATCACGCAGGCCGCAGCCGCGGCCAGCTGTTTGAGGTTCATCGCCAAGGCCCCCCGTGGCGCTCGAGTTCAGATCCAATCAAACGCGAGACGGGCCGCACAACGCCCTGCGCGAGAAATTAAGCAGATGCAACCCTGATCTGCAAGGCGCGACTGGCCTGATCCCGTCCGCCGAAGTCGATCGAAAGCGGATGACTTCCACATGCTGCGGCGCGGCGTGTCCCAGGACCAGTATTCGCCCCCGGGGGGCCGATTACGCCAACCTGTGCAATTCCTCCTCGCTGATTATCCCCGCATCGGCCAGAACTTCATGGGCGATGTCGGCGAGGACCTGCTCCACGCGGCGACGGCAATTGGCCGGCTCGCTTACGATCTCGCTTTCGGCGAATACGAGCAGGCGAAATCCAATAGCGACGATCGCGGCCTCCCGTTGGATCTTGTAGGGCAAGCGCTCCCCGACCCGGTGGTCATCGATGATTATGGCGAGCTGGCGGGCATGATGGTCACATCGAACCTCCAGCCCGTAGTCGATGGCCTGCCCGCGGGCTATTTCCGGCAGAAACACGATCGTCGTACCCCAGCCGCGCCTTGAACGATCCTCCCAGCTTCTGGCCAAGACGATGTCGTTGAAGCCGTCGGTCGCCGTCATCATTTCGGCGAGAAACAAAGCCTGCGCCGGCGAGTGGTTAGCTGAAAGCGTCTCCGAGAACGTCTCCCACATTGCATCGCCGACGGCGTCGGCGTGCGCCTGGATTCGTGCGCGCGCTCGCCGTTCGGCCTCCTCGTTCGTCATTGGCGAGCCATCCCGGTCCCCGCCCCATTCAAGATCGCTTTGGACGTGGGTCAAAAGACGGGCTCCTCGCTTTCGAACGTCGCGTCCGGCATGGGCATCGGGGTTTCGATACGCGCCCTGATTTCAGGGTCTTTCAGGAGGGCGACCCTCATGACTTCGCGTGCGCGCGGAGCCGCGGCGCTCGAACCGAACATGCCTCCGTGCTCGACCAGGACCGAAATCGCGTAACGAGGCGCGTCGTAGGGGGCGAAAGCAATGAAAAGATTATGGTCTTTCAGGCGCCAAGGGATGCCCTGATTGCTCCGCGACCCCGTTTGGGAATATTGCCTGACCTGCGCCGTCCCGGTTTTACCGGCCATGAGCACATCGCCCAAGCCCAACTGGCTTTGCTTGTAGGCGCCGCCCGTCGGGTCGTTGGCCACCGCCGCCATGCCCTCGCGAACGACCTTGAGATGCTCGGCCAGAAAGGGAAGGTCGCCGACGGCGTCCCCATGCGGCTGGTCCTCGCCCCCGACAGCCTTAATCAAGCGCGGATTGAGCATCTTTTTGCTGTTGGCCAGGCGCGCGGTCATGACGGCCAGCTGCAATGCGTTGACGTTGATGTAGCCCTGCCCAATTCCGTAGGGAACGGAGTCGCCGGGGTGCCAGATCGGATCACGCTTGAAAGCGCGCTTCTTCCACTCCCTCGAACCGACCAGCCCCTTTTTCTGCCCCGGGACGCCGATGTCGAAGAGCTGCCCGAAGCCGAGCGCCGTCGCCGTGCTGTGGATCGGATCGGGCCCGATGCGCAGCGCCATCTGATAGAAATAGACGTCACAAGAGTTCTTGATAGCGTCGTGCATGTTCTGGGCGCCGTGGCCGCCCTTCTTGTGGCAGTGCCAAGTCCGCCCCCCGAAAAACCAGCCGCCGGTGCAGACGACGCGCTCGGCGGGATTCACCCCGGCCGTCAGCGCCGCCAGCGCAACCGTCGGCTTGAAGGTCGAGCCTGGCGGGTAGACACCCGTCATGGTCTTGTCGAGCAGCGGCTTGCGCTCGTACTCGGCCAGCGCCCTGTACTCGACGCCCGACAGGCCCTTCACGAACCGATTGGCGTCGAAGCTGGGGGCCGAGGCCATGCACAGCAGGTCGCCGTTGCGGCAGTCCATCATCACGATGGCGCCGCTCTCCTCGCCCATCACCTCGAGGGCGCGGTTCTGGATGTCGGCGTCCAGGGTGAGGCGGACCTCCTTGCCCGGGCTCGGCCGGATGTCGCCGGCCGGATCCAGGCTGACGACGCGGCCTTGCGCATCGACCTCGGCCTTGATGGCCCCCGCCCGGCCCCGCAGGTCCAGGTCGAAAGCCTTCTCCACGCCCTGGCGGCCGATGCGGAAGCCTGGATTGTGCAGCAGCTCCTGGTCCTGCGTCGGATCCTTCCTGGCCGCGTCGACATCCTTGTCGGAAACCCTGGCGACGTAGCCGATGACGTGGGCGAAGGCGCCGCCGAACGGATAGACCCGCACCTCGCCCATGTCGGCGCTGATGTTGGGCAGTTCGGGCGTGCGGATGTTGATCCGGGAGAACTCCTCCCAGCTCATGTCCTCCATCACCACCACCGGCGCCTTGCGCGGGGCGTTGTTGATGTCCTTGATCAAGCGAGCGCGGCGCGTGCCGTCGATGGGCACCAGGGTGGCCAGGTCGTCGAGAGTGGCCTCGACGTCCATGCCCTTCTCCTTGACGACCATCAGGCGGAAGTTGGGGCGGTTCGAGGCCAGGGCCACGCCGTTGCGATCGAGGATCAGGCCGCGCGGCGGCGGCACCAGGCGGTAGTTGAACTGGTTGCCGGCCGAAAGCTTCTGGTAGCGCTGGGCCTCGACCAGCTGCAGCTGGGCCAGGCGTCCGGTCAGGGTCAAGAGACCCAGGCCCGCGAAGCCGCCCAGCAGGAACGCCCGGCGGTGGAAGACCCCCTGCCGCTCGTTGACCTCGAAGAAGAAGATCGATGGTTCGTTCACAATACTTTACTCAGCAGGCGCGAAATCTCGAACACGACGGTATCGCAAGCGCCTGAGTTGAAACACGGCCCGATCCGCCTAGAAATTGTCCCGGCCCAAATAGGCGGGAGATGTGCTATTCCAAGGCCTCTGGCGTAGCCGAAGCCGTTTGCTTGGCCAGCGCGGCTTCGAAGTCCTTCCTGGATTGCGCAACGAAACGCTGCAGTTCCGTCGCATCGACAAACGCGCCCGCCTCGCCTTGCTCCAGGCGCTCGCGCTTGCCATGCAGATCAAAGAAGAAATCGTGGGGCGCGAGGAAGACGTCGGCTTTCATCAGGCTGAGCTTCTTGAAGCTGCCCCGGTAGTCTTCCACGACTCCCTCATAGGCCTGCGGGCCGATGAGCGGCTGGCCGACCGACGTGCTGCAGTAGAACACGACGCGCAGCTTGCGCGTCCCATGATGCGTCTGTGTCGTCCAGGTCGTGCATCCGCGCGTGTGCCCCGGGGTGAGATGAGCCGTCAGCTTGACTGAGCCCAACTTGACGACGTCGCCCTCGCGAACCCTCCGATCCACGGTCACCGGCGGGAAGCTCCAAGCCTCCGGGCGATAGGCCAGGCGGCCTGCTTCCAGTGCGCCGGCGTCTTCGTTGCTGGCGATCAGCTTCGCTCCGGATCGCGCCTTCAGCTCTGCCAGTCCCCCCGCGTGGTCCTTGTGCGCATGGCTGTTGAGGATGAATTTCACATCCTGGAGCCGAAATCCCAGCGCCTCGATGTTCTGTTCAATTTGGACCGCGCTCTCGGGAAAGCCGCCATCCAGCAGAACATGCCCCTGGCTCGATGTGATCAGGAAGGCCGAGAGGCCGCCCGTGCCGACGTAGTAGATATTGTCGACGATGCGGAAAGGCGTCATTGGCCTGTTCCACTTGCGCACGAGACTCGGCTCCTGCGCCCTGGCGCCGTCGACACCGGCGAAGGAACCGCTCAGGCATAGAACCGCCAAGCACAGATGCGGCGCCATCCGCCGCCTGCCAGTCCGGGCAAGGCGCAGTCCACGATGAATGTTCGCCTCAGCCATTCATGGCCACCAGGCTATCGCTCAAGCTCCAGCCGGCGTCTCGGCCCAGCCCCTGCCAGCGTCGCTCGGCCCCTTCCCACTGGAAGACGCCGTAGGGGTTGGGAATGCCGTGCTCGGCCATGGCGCGGACAAACCGGCCCAGGCGATCGAATCTCTCCTCGGCCGACAGATCGCGCTTGACCAACTGCGGCGTCACGTTCAGGGCGCGGTTGACCTCCAGACTGAACCGCATCCGAGAGCCATAGGTCTCGGTAAGACTGTCGGAGTTGGCCAGGCCATCCGCGTGATATTGGAAAAGCCAGGCGTCAGCCTGGAAAATGGCGCCTCGATGATCATGGATGAAGTCGAGCGTCTGGTTGAATTCAGCGTCCGTTTCCCCCGGATAGCCGACCACCCAGAGCGTGCTCGTCATCACCCCGGCTCCCGACAGCGCTTCCAGGCTTTTCGACATCAGCGTCGGCGTGGTCATCTTGACCATTTCGTCGAGGATGCGCTGGCTCGCCGACTCCATGCCCAGGCGCGCCCGATAGAGCCCGCCTTCTCGCCACCGCTTGGCCTTGGCGGGATCGATGCACGACTTGTCCGCGCGGAGATAGCAGTCGAACTGATAGCTTCGTCCAAGGCGCGAAACCTGCTCGGTCAACGGTCCGATGACCGAGTTCGACAGGGAGTCGCAGATATAGAACGAGCGCCGATTGTAGCGCGTCGCCAAGGCCTCGACCGTCTCGAACAGCTTCCCGCCGGAGGTCTTTCTAAAGCCGTCCCAAAAGACGGTTTCAGCGCAGAACGAACATTCGAACGGGCACCCTCGCGAACTGGACACCGATAGCTGAAGGTAGCGTTCGATATCCAGGTCGCCGTAGTCCGGCTGCGGCAGGTCGTCGAACTTCAGCTTGGACTGCGCCATGTCGCGGGCGACCAGGATGCCGGACGGCTGCGACGGGTTTTCGAGGAGATCGAGGTAGGGAACTTCCCCCTCGCCAACGACGAAGAAGTCGATCTCGTCATGGGCGTCGTAGAAGTTACGCACTTCTTCGAGGTCCGCGGTTATGCCCATGATCGGCCCAGGACCTCCGGCCACCGTGCGGATCTGGCGGTCGAAGCGCTTGGCGAGCCGCGCGGCGAAAAGGGACCCAGCCCAAGTAGAGTTGAACAGTGAAACGCCGACGATCTTGGGACGGATGCGCTCGAGCCGCCCCAAGACAATTTCTTCCACCCGCGCAAAAAGTCGATCGAACAGATCGTCAAAACGACGCGTGTCGAGTCGCGCCATGACATCCGCCAGCGGCTGCTCCAGAACATTGAGCACCTCCGCCACCATCGATACATAGTTCGGGGCATGCCGGGCGTTGATGTAGAGCACCTGATGCATGGCAAGCATTTCGGTGCCGTTGCGCTCGATACTGAAGCCCTTCCAGAAGGGAAACTGGCGTTTGACCTCCTCGAAATAGAGCTGCTGGAAGCGGAACACTCCCGGCTCGATGTTCAGGTCGAGCAGGTGCACGTCGTGGCCGTGCCTGTCGCCGTAGGCCTTGAGGGAACTCACCCCCAGCGGCACGCATACCGGGTCCCAGAAGTGCGGGACGATCAATAGAGCTGTCGTCATCGGCGCCCGCTCCGCTTTGAGGCTCGATTGGTTTGGAGTTTCATTGCAAGGCCGACGACGCATCGGGCTGGCGGCCGCCATAGACGGCCCCGTGTCCCATCCCGAAGATCATCGCGCTGGGATCCTCGGCGCCGATGCGTTCGGCGTAGGCCCGCGCGGTCGTCATCGCCAGTCCCGACACCCGCTCGTAGACGTGCGGCCGCAGCAGATCCTCAAGGGCGTCCACCCAGCCCGAGATCTCCTGCGGCGGCGTCACCGGCGTTGGCGCGCCCAGGCTTCCGTGCGCCTGTTCGTACCGCTCGATCGGCGCAACCTCGACCAGATAGGGGACGCCGAGCATGGCCTCCGGAAGTCCGCCGACGCGGCTGGCGATGACCGGTATGCCGCGGAGCATTGCTTCGACAGCAGTCACGCCGAAGGCTTCATCCCAGAGGGAAGGCATCAATAGAACGCGGGTCTGCTCGAAGATGTCGTCGATGTCGTCCGAAGCCGCCAGCAAGGTGACATTGGCCTGGACCGCCAGCTTGGCCAGGTCGGCTTCGCTGGTGGCCCAGGTCGGCACGGCGGCGAAGCGCAGGTCGGGGCGCCGGCGCGCCAGCTCCAAAAAGATGTCGAGACCCTTGATGGCTGAAGGGTTCACCAGGGTGACAAACGGCCGGAGACCTGGGGCGTCCGCGGCGGCCCTGGGCGGATCGTATCGCCTGAGCGACAACACCCCCGCGTCGATGTCCGACCAGCGGCGGATGTAGTCCCGCATGTAGCGGCTGCCGCAAAGGACCTGATCGCAGCGCCCGAGACTTTCGGCGGACCGCGCGTCGAACACCGCCGCGCTCGGGCCGAAGCCAAGCTCCGCGGTCGAACGGACGATGCGGACGATACGCCCGCCGCCGTCCAGCGCCGACCTCACAATCAGTGAGGCCTTGTCAGTCCCCGTCACGACGACAACGTCCGGTCGCCAGGATCGGCGCACCTGATCGAGATGCGACAACAAGCCGGTCAAGCGAGCGCCGCTCCCCCCCGGACGCTCGACGACAAGATCGACGCTCGCCTCCGGGAGTTCGTGTCGACGGATTTCTCCGGACTGGGTGCGAACAGCCTGAACCGCGGGCGCTTCGACCTCGGCGCGCGAGACCGGCGAGACGATCGCATGGCACCGATGGCCGGCGGCGCTCAGCCAGCGCGCCAAGAAACGGTCAGATTTCGTTCCACCGCCATGGGCCCGAAGATACGGCCCCCGATGCACGAAAAGAACCCTCACGCGTCACTCACTCCACCAAAGCGGGTACATAAGGGCTGACCCAAGGGCAAGCATCTCGACGCGATCATCCGCTCACAAACGACAAGTTTTCAAGGTAGAAACAAAGCAATATATATCGATGCCTAAATATTCATCGAAAACTGTGAGTATCGATGTGCCTTTGACGCGGGCGCAGTGTCAAGGCTTGTTTTCGCTATCCAGTTGTGCGCACCGTCGGTTCGGCAGGGGGTTGATCGACCCTGGGGTGTGTCCGGGGAGGTGGGGCCGCACTTCGCCGCCGGCCTCCCGACAATCGAGTTCCTTTTGTCAGCTTAGAGAGTGCAATGGTCGACAGTCGCTGGAATGGAATATTCGACGATCATATCATCTTGGTTTCCGGCCTGAGCGTCGACGAACGGTGCGGACTTTTCCTGATCGACGGCGAAACTGTAGTTACCATCGACCGAATAGATACTACGGGTATACATTTTTCGGATGGCGTCCTGCACCGAATTCTGCCGCGCCAAGCGGCTGCAGGCGTGGTCGGACGAATGCTGTCCTACTCGGCGGACGGCGTTCGCGGGACGCCCACGCTCGAAAATGTCGACGAGCCGCACGACGTCCGGCGCTATCGCGGCGAGACGCTGTGCGTTTCCACGGGCACCAACGCCGTGGTGCGGATTCTAGAGGACGGCCGCACGGAGGAGTACTGGCGCGCGCCTGGCGCGGGCAACTCCTGGCACCTCAATTGCCTTGCGGAAATCAATGGCGAGCTGGTGATCAGCGCGTTCGGGCGATTTGCCGAACATCGCGAATGGAACCAGCACAAAACCGACGGCTCGGGCGTGGTCTTCAACATCAGCCGGAACGTGGTGATGGCGGGCGGCCTTTGCTGCCCCCACAATCCGCGCCTCTGGAACGGAGACCTGATCGTCTGCGATTCCGCCGCGTTCGGCTTGGTGGCGATTGATCCAAACGGACAGATCGTCCGTCGCAGATCGCTCGGGGCGTGGACCCGCGGCCTGCTGCTCACGCCCGGCGCCTTCTTTGTCGGCACCAGCGCGCCACGCGATTTTTCCGGCGTGCGCGACCACGGCTCCGTGGAGGTGCTCGACCCGACTAGCTGGGAGACGAAGCGCAGCATCCCGTTGCCCTGCCGCGAAGTCTACGACGTCATCGCCGCGCCGCGCTCGATCGCCGCCTGGTTCGGCGTCTCGCTGTTCACCAAAGAGGCGGAGTCGGCCTGAGGTCGGCCGCGTTCGTTCTCGCCATTCAAGAGCTTCCAAAATGTTCGACGCCAATGTTCAGGCCAGCCAGTCTCTGAGGCTTTGCGCCAACTTCAATCTGGGCATCATCGCGCGCACGTCAGCCTTCCTCATCGACAAGACCGGTCTTGGCTTGCCGATCAAGGTGCTGGACAACGAACAGGCGCTGCTCCAGGTGCAGCGCCTGGCTGGCGCCGGCGTGATCGATGGCCACCATGATCTGGTGCTGTTGCGCCTGGCCTCATGGTTGGGCGGAGCCGGCCTTCCCGAAGCTGATCGCGCCCTGGTGCTGCAGGAAACCGTCGCGCAGTTCATGAACACGCTTTCGGCGCTGGCTGGAACCGAGGTCTCGGTCCGCCTGGCCTTGGCGCCCGACGTGGCCACCGGCAGTCCGTCTCTCGACGAGGCCATCGCCCGACAGCGCGCGTGGATTCTCGCCAACGCCGCGCGCGCGAACGTTCGCTGCCTGGATCTGGCTGACGTCGCAGCGCGATACGGGGTCATCGAGACGACTCAGCAGCACGACGAGATCGGCGCACTTCTGCCGTTCTCCGAAGAGCTGCAGGCCAGCATCGCCGCCGCCGTCGTGCACGACCTCTATCGCGAACTGGGACGGCAGAGAAAGGTCATCGTCGTCGATTGCGACAACACGCTTTGGGACGGGGAGTGCGCCGATGGCTCCATCCCTGGGCTGGCCGCGGAGCATCTATCCCTGCAAGCGTTTCTCGTGCGGGCGCGTGAGCGCGGCGTCCTGGTGTGCGTCTGCAGCAAGAACGAGCCGGCCGACGTCGCCAACGCCTTCGCCAGCACGCCAGGGATGGTCCTGCGCGAAGAGGACATCGTCGCTTGGGAGGTCGGGTGGGATGCGAAATCCACCGCCATCCGGCGCCTGGGCGCCCGGCTCGAGCTGGCCCTGGATAGCTTCGTCTTCATCGATGACGACCATTTCGAGTGCGCGGACGTTCGCTTCCACTGTCCGGAGGTGGTCGTGCTGCACAAGCCGCCGCAGCCGGCCGATTTCGAACGCATGCTCTCGCACGCCTGGTTCCTCGATCCCGTGGCGTCGACCAAGGAGGACGCGGGGCGCACGGCCTGGTACCGCACCCAGATCGAGCGCGCCGCCCCTGCGGACGCCCAGCAGGCGGATCTGGACGCCTTGCTGCTGCGCCTGGATTTCAAGGTCGATCTGGCGCCGCTGAACGAAGAAACCCTGCCGCGCGCCTCGCAACTGACCTTCCGGGCGCGGCAATGGAACAACCTGCGCCACGGCTTGTCGGCCGACGACCTGCGCTCGCTGGCGCGGCGCGCACGGGTTGTCACCGTCCAGGCCAGCGACCATTTTGGCGACTACGGCGTCATCGGCGTCGCCGCCATCGCCGTCGCCGAAGGGCGCGCCCAACTGGACCTCATGGCGTTGAGCTGTCGGGCCCTGTCAAAAAACGTCGAACTGAGCATGCTGCAATGGGCGGCCGGCGCCGCGCGCGACGCCGGAGCCGTCAGCCTCACCGCGCCGGTGGAGATCACCGCCCGCAACTCGGTCCTCCTGGCGGCCTTGAACGCCTATGGAGGGACCCAAGCCGGCGCCCCCGCGGACGGAACCATCTTCACCTTCGAAGTAGAAGGCTTCCTGGATCGCCTGGCGCCGACGCCGTACGGATATCGGTTCATCGCCGATGGCCAGTCGGACGATCCGCTGAGAGCCATTCGCGCGGCCCAGGAGCAACTGATCCTGCCGTCGGCGGACAACCGATCGTCCGAGGCTGAAAGTCTCGCCGACATCGCCGGCACGCTCAATCTGGGTCGGCGCCTGCTGCGTGGACAGAGCGAGTGGTTCGCCAACGCCGACCACGAGGGCGGCAGCCTGGCGCCTCCCCGCACGCCGACCGAGGCCAGCATTCTGGAAATCTGGCGCTCGGTCCTGTCGATCGACCAGATCGGCGTGGATCAAGACTTCTTCGACATCCAGGCGGATTCGCTGCGCGCCGTGCAAATTCTGAGCCGCATCAAGCGGCACTTTAACGTCGAGTTGCCGCTCAGCCTACTGTTCGAGCGGGCGTTCACGATCGAGACCATCTCCGAGGCGGTCGATCTGGCGGTGATCTCCCAGGCCGCGCCGGATGTGATCGATCAGGAAATTCTCGCCCTCGCCGCGTTGAGCGACGAGGAGGTCGCCGCCCGGCTGCAGGCGGGCGCCTAGCCATGGCCCGCGTCTTGATGACCACCTTCGGCACGCTGGGCAACACGGTTCCCTTCGTGGAATTGGGACGCTTGCTCCAGGCGCGGGGCCACGAACCGCAGCTATGGACGAACGCCCCGTTCGCGCGCCGTTACGAGCAGGCTGGCTTCCCGGTCCACGCGCTCGACACGGACGCTGAATACGCCGCCTTTCTGACCGACGGGCCCTTGCTGGACCGGCCGTCCACGCTGCCCGCGGTCTACCGGCGGCACTATCTCGACAAGGTCGAGCGCGAACTGGAATCCATGTCGGCGCAGGTCGAGCCTGGCCGAACGGTCGTTGTCGCCCATGACGCCCCCGGACTGGCCGCTCGGATCCTGGCCGATCGGCATCGCTTGCCGCTCGTCTCTGTACTGACCTATCCGAGCCATGACCTGGCCGCAGAGGTGCTCGAGGAACTCATCTGCAACGCCTTGGCCTCGGATATCGAGGCCCTGCGCGCCCGCACCGGCGGCTCGCGAAACGATCTGCGGACGTGGTGGCGACTGCCCAGCCACTATATCGGCCTCTGGCCGGCCTGGTTCAACAACCACCCCGGACCGCGAAATTCGAAGCTTAGCGAACCGGGCTTCCTGTTCGAGACCCCCGAACCGCCGCCTCCGCCGGAGGTGGAAGACTTTCTAAGTCAGCCTGGCCCCCGCGTGCTGATCACAGGCGGCACCGGCGGGCTGTCCGGAGAGAACTTCTTCGAGCTCGCGCTTGGCGCGGTCTCGGCCTTGGGCGTGCGTGCGCTGCTCGTCAATCGTCGCCCGGCGCCCGCCGCAGAAGGCGTCCTTCAGGTCGATCGGGTCCCGTCGCTGAAGGCCCTGATGCCACGGGTCGATGCGATCATCCATCATGGCGGGATGGGCACGATCGGCCAGGCCCTGGCCTCGGGCGTCCCTCAGTTGATCATAGCCGACGGCGGCGATCGTCCGCAGAACGGCCATATCCTGCAAGCGCTGGGCGTCGGGCGTGTCCTGACGCGGCGTGACTGGCGCGTGGAGCGGGTCAGCCAGGCCCTGTCCGCCCTGCTGGGCGATCCGGCCGTCCGCGCCGAAGCGCGACGGCGCAGCCAACTGCTGGCGGATCAAGATACAGGCGCGGCGATCTGCGAGGTGATCGAGCAGATCGCTCGCAAGACCACGCTGGTGGAAACATGCGCGTTTCCCATCCAGCGAGGACGCGAAGACGGCGTCCTGGCGACACCCGGCCTTGCACACGCCGACGCGATCACCGCCCTGGCGCCCGAGCGCCGCTACCTGCTGGCCAAACTCATCGCCGAGCGGCAGGCCAAGGGCAGGACGTAGGCTCGGCGCGACATGAGGCACAGCGAAAGCAGCGACGGCGCGACCGCGGGGGTCTGGCGGGCTCTGTTCCCATCGGAGGTGGCCGTCCGTGTGGCGACCGCGTCGATGTACGAGACCCCGCCCTGGCCGATCGAGCAGGACGCGGTGGCTCACGCCTCCCTGAAGCGCAGGCGGGAGTTCGCCGCCGGACGCGCGGCGGCGCGAGCGGCCCTGGGTGATCTTGGCCAGCGGCCTGCCGCCCTGCCCCGCGGCGCCGGCGGCGCCCCTGCTTGGCCCACAGGCTTCGTCGGCAGCATCTCCCATTGCGCTGGACTATGCCTGGCCGCGGCGGCCAGCGGCGCGTCGGTCGCCGGCCTGGGCGTTGACGTCGAATGCGCCGCGCCATTGACCGAAGACGTCGCGGCGATGGTCGCCGCCCGCGACGAGCTGGACGTGGCTCGGCGTCGGCTTCCTCGACGGATCGATGCGGCGGGGTTTTTGTTTTGCGCCAAGGAAGCCGTCTACAAGGCGCTCTACCCGATCCTGGGCACGTTCCTGGACTTCCCCGACGTCCGCGTCACGCCCTTCGAGACCGATAGAGACGCCGGCGGCGCTTTCAGCGCGACCCTGCTGCTCGACGCCGCCCGCCTTGGCGGACATCGGCTCCATGGTCGCTGGCTTCACGCCAGCGCCATCATCGGCTGCGGCGTTACACTAGCGGCGCCGAGCCGATGAGGCGGCTGCCCGCCCGCCCCGTCTCATGTTCTGGCGATCGGCGCGAATATGTCGTCGCTGGCGCGCTGGATGATGTCCGCCAGGCCCGCCAAGACCTCTTCACCGCGCAGCATCCCCTTGCTCGGCGTCACGCACGCCAAGTCGAGCCGCTCGCCGCGCCGTCGCGTCCAGAGACGCGTCCGCTGATCGGCCGAGCTCTGGGTGCTGGGCTCGGTCGGCAGCCACGTCGGTCGGGACCAGCGACCTTGCCACGTTTCGGCGGGCTGCTCGTGCAGGCCCGAAAGGTTCAATCGCGCCTGCGCCCGGGGCGGCCGCTCGCCGAAGAGCAGTACGGCGTGGTCGGCGTGCTCGCGGGCCGCCAGATAGTCGGCGCGGGCGCGCAAAGCCAGGCTGGCGAAGCTGTCGCCGGGTTCGACGACGACGCGCGTGAATTCCTCGCGCGCGAAATTGGCCGCCATTTCGGCTTGCTCGGCCATTGGCCTGTTCTCGACGACCATCGAAAACAGGCTGGCGCCGCCCGCCGAGCCTGCGTTGAAATGAGCGCCCAGCGCAGCCAGCACCACCATGGCCGGCGTCATGCCCAATCCCTTGGCCAGCGCGTCCACCTGTCCCCATGGCAGGGTTCCGAGCGTCCGCGCGGACGGCGGCCCGGCTTCCTCGCGCTTCTCCGCACCGGCCGCCAGCCCCGCTTCCGCAAGATAGGTCGCCCAGAATGCGCGTTTGGCGGTCAAGTCTGCTTCGTCGATGCGATCGAACTCGAAACGGCAGTAGTCCTGGTAGCTGAGATCGAGGGCGGCCGGCGGCGAAACCTCGGGATCCACCAGACTCTCGTAGAAGCGCCCGAGGTCGCGCAGAAAGATCTCGCGGCCGATCTCGTCCAGCGCCACATGGTGCGAAACCAGCGCCAGCAGGCTGCGCCCGTCGGTCAAGGTCCATACGCCCAAGGCCATGGGGGCCTCTGTGAAGAGGTCGAACCTTCGGTCGATGAAGTCCTTGGCCAACTCCAGAGCTTGAGCCTGGTCCCGCGTCGTCGCGTCGAACCGCATCTCGACGGCCTCCGGCGCGAGCAGAACCTGCCTGACCTCGGCGCCGTCACGCGAAAAGCGGACGCGAAGCGCATCATGGCGCTCAATGACGGCCAGGGCTGCGCGACGCAGCGCCGACTGGTCCAGGCCCAGGGCCTCGATCAGATAGACGCCGCCGACCGTATCAGCCTCAAGCCTCGCTCCTTCGATACGCCGCAGCCACGCGGCCTGTCCGCGCGACAGCGGCGCCGTTCCGTCCGCGTGCGGTCGATTATCGGGCCGAGAATACGGTTTGATCAGCGCCAGCGCCGCGATGAGCTCCGCTCGCCGATCCGCCATGGCTTGCCGCAAATGCGGCTCCAGCGCGCCGGCCGGCGCTCGATAGCGCAGTTCCCCATCGCTGAGGCTGAGGCGCACGCCCTGCCGTCGCAGGTCAGACAGCAACTGGTGGACCATGCCCGCTTCTCCAAACGCCAGAACGACCAAAGCTCGCCCAATGGTGGGCGCGGCCTGATCTGCAACCTGAACCCAGTGGGCGTTCGTCGAAGAATGCAAGCCCCGCCCGCGGCGTCGCCGCATCGGCGGGGCGCAAGGCGCGGCCTAGCGGCGCAAGCGACCATCGCCGCTCGCCCTTTCAACATCGGAGATCAAAAATGCTCGTCAACATGATGCGCGCCAAGCTGCATCGGGTCACAGTCACCCAGGCCGACAAGGACTACGAAGGCTCCATCGCCATCGATCGCGATTTCCTCGGCGCCGTGGGGATGCTGCCCCACGAGCAGGTCGATGTGCTGAACATCAGCACCGGCGCGCGCTTCACAACCTACGTCATCGAGGCTCCGCGGGGCTCCAGGACCATCGGCGTCAACGGCGCCGCCGCTCGGCTGGTTCAGACCGGCGACCTGGTGATCGTCGTCAGCTACGCGCAAATGACGCTGGACGAAGCTTCGGCGCACGAACCGCGCGTGGCGTTGTTTGGCCCCGGCAACGTTCAGCTCTAGCGGCGCAACCCCGACGTTCAAACTGGAGCACGATTGTGAAAATACTGGTTTCCGGCGGTTGCGGATTCATCGGCTCGCATTTGATCGACCGCTTGCTCAAGCGCTCGGACGTAAGCAGCCTTGTCGTCGTCGATAACCTCTGGACGGGGCTCACCGCCAATCTGGCGCATATCGACGACCCACGCCTACAGGTGATCGTCGCCGACGTCGAATCGATCACCTACGACAAGCTGTTCGACGAGGTCTATCACTTGGCCTCTCCGGCCTCGCCGCCATGGTATATGGCCCAGCCGCTCAGGACGGTTTCGGCCAATGTCAGCGGCGCTTTCGCCCTTCTCAGGGCCCTGCGTGACGACGGCCTCTTCTGCTTTGCCTCGACTTCCGAGGTCTATGGCGATCCCATCGTCTCGCCGCAGCCCGAAACCTATCGCGGCTTGGTGGACTGCACCGGACCGCGCGCGTCCTACGACGAAAGCAAACGCTGCGTGGAGGCGATGCTGTTCGAGGCCAAGCGCGTCCATGGCCTGAGGATCAAGGTCGTCCGGTTGTTCAACGTCTACGGCCCCAGGACGCGACGCGACGACGGGCGGGCCGTCTCCAATTTCGTCACCCAGGCGCTTACCGACAGGCCGCTGACGATCTACGGCGACGGCCTGCAAACGCGCAGCTGGGGCTATATCGACGACATCGTCACCGCGCTCGAACGCTTCTTCTGGCTCGACGGCGTTGATTTCGCGGGGCCGCTGAACGTGGGCAATGATCGCGAGATCAGCGTCTTGGAAGTGGCGGAATACGTGCGCGACCATATTCCCGGCGCGCGCATCGTCCATCTGCCGCCGACGCCCCAGGATCCGACCAATCGTCGGCCGGATCTGGCCTTGATGAGGCGGGTGCTGCCCGGTTGGGATTGCGCGGTGCCCTACGAGGAAGGCGTACTGCGGTGCATCGACTGGTTCAGCGGCCGGAACGACGTGCGCGCCGGAGGCGTGGTGCATGAACAAGCCTGAGTTCGGCTTCGACACGCCGCAGCCCGCCTACGCTCCACCGAGCGCCTACGATCGCCTGCCCCCACATCGCCTCGCGGCCGACTACGATGCGGCCATCGGAGACTACGTGGCGCGCGTCGCCTCGACCGAAGGACTCCTGGCGGTGTTTTCGTTCGGCAACGTCGGCTATCCGGGGCTTTCGGACATCGATCTGCTTTGCGTCGTCGACGACGCCGCCCCCGGGCCGGCCATCGAAACCCTGCGCCTGGCCGCCGGCGACAGTGATCTCTTCACGCACGGACCAATCGTCGTGCCGCTGTCGGTCTTCGATGGTCTCAACTGGATACTCCGAGTCACCGACTACGATCGGCGCCATGGCGCGCTCCCGCCTCCGCGGCCTCTTCCCGCCGCTCAGCAAAAGGCCATCTGGCGCGCCATCGTCCTCGACGGCCTGCTGATGCGCCTCATGCAGCTGGAACGCCAAAGGCTCGGCGGCAAAGCGATCAACACCCGGCAGTGGAACTGCCGCCTCTGGAGCATGCGCTACTATATCGGCCTCACCGAGGAGATCGGCGTCGCGCTGAGCCCCGGCGTGGAAACTTTCCGCCGAGACATCCTGGCGCTGCGGCGGGCTTGGTCGGAAGACGCGACCTGGGAAGCCCAGCGCGATCAGACCAACGACCTCATGGGCCGCTTTGGGGGGATCTGCGACGAGATGTTGTGGGCCCTGAACGACGACCTGGCGGCCGACGTCGAGCTGGCGCTGAGACCGCGGCGCCGGTTCGTCTATAGCAACGTCTCGCTTCTTTCCCTTGGCCGCAATCAACGCTGCGGCGCGGCCATCTCGCCTGTCAGCGGGAAATACCGGGTTCGCGAGCACGTCGTGCTTCGAGCCCCTCCATTGGTCACCGCCCATTGCGCGCTGCACGCGGCCCCGCCCAGACGCGCTGGCCAGGCCGCCGAGGCGCTGATCGAGCGCGTGCGACTGCTCGACCGCCACGACGCCTTCATTCAGATGAAGCAATTGGGCGGATCGCTCCGCTATCGCGGCGCGCTCTCGCTACCGAACAGCGATCCAATGGCCCGTCTTCTGGAACGGTGGCGCGGCCAAACCCTGGCGGGGGGGCGTCACGGCAGCGCGAAGGCGACGTAGGCAGACCCCTGCGGCCCCTTCTTATCCTTTCCGCCGCTGGCGGCGATGACGATGTACTGCTTGCCGCCCACCATGTAGGTGGCCGGTGTCGCCGTTCCCGAGAAAGGCAGGGCTCCGGTCCACAGCAGGCGGCCTGTTGCGGCGTCGAAGATGCGGATTTTCCGATCATAGCGCGTCGCGGCGATGATCAGCAGACCGCTCGCGGTCAGGACGGGGCCGCCGTAATTCTCCGACCCCGTGTCGCGAAGACCCGCCGCGGCCAGGGCGGGATACTCGCCCAACGGAACACGCCAGAGGTATTCGCCGGTGTTCAGATCGATGGCGTTCAGGGTGCCCCAAGGCGGCTTGGCCGCCGGATAACCATCCGGATCGAGGAACTTGCGGTGACCCGTGAACAGATAGGGGGAGCGATCGCGCTCTACGCCTTTCCCGGACCGGGGCATCGCGCGCCCCTCGCGCAAATAGGCGACGAAAGCGTCCCGCTCCTGACCGACCAGAAAGGGGAACGCCGGCATTCGGCCTCGCCCGCCCGCTATGACCTCCACGACGTCCTGATGGCCGAGCCGCTTGCCCAGATCGATCAGCGAGGGCGTCTCAGGCGGTTGGCCACGCCGATCCGGTCCGTGGCAAGCCGCGCACTTGTCGGCATAGATCTCGGCGCCGCGATCCTGGACCGACGGCGATCGAACCAGCCCACCGGTCCAGGGAAGGTCGTTGGCGTTGACATAGAGCACCCCGGCGCGCGGATCGACTGCGGCTCCCCCCCATTCGGCGCCGCCGTCGAAGCCCGGAAACACGACCGTCTGCTTGTCCACCTCCAATGGCGTGAACTGGCCCCCGACGCGGAATTTGCGCCATTGAGCGGCGGCGTAGGCGGCGGCGTCCGCCGTTCGGTCGGTGAGCAACTCCTGCGTCAACGTCTGGCGCGCGAACGGGGCCGGCTTCAACGGGAACGGCTGTGTCGGGCTCGACGCCTCGCCAGGCACCTGACTGGGCGGCACGGGCCGTTCGACGATAGGGAAGAGCGGCGCGCCGCTCTGCCGGTCGAACAGGAAGACGTAGCCATGCTTGGTGACCTGCGCGACCGCATCGATCCGACGCCCGTCGCGCCGCACGGTGACCAGCGTGGGCGGGGCGGGCAGGTCCCTATCCCAAAGGTCGTGGTGCACCGTCTGAAAATGCCAGAGCTTGCGCCCGCTCGCCGCGTCGAGCGCGACCAGCGTGTTGGCGTAGAGGTTGTCGCCGCGCCGGTCGCCTCCATAGAAGTCGCCGCTCGCCGACCCCGTCGGCACGTAGACGACGCCGCGCTGCGGATCGACGGCCATGCCGGCCCAGGCGTTGCCACCTTGACCAGGGCCGCTTCGGCCCTCCCCTTCCTGGGGCCGTGTGAAGAATGTCCATCTCAGACGGCCCGTGCGCACATCGAACGCGCGCACGGCGCCTGGCGCGGCGGGTTTGGTCTCGGACGTCCTGAACCCGACGATGACCAAGTCGCGATAGAGCGCGCCGGGGCTGGTCAGATAGACGGCGACGTTCTCCGGATCGACCCCCAGCCCCTTGCGAAGGTCGATGCGGCCACCCTCGCCGAAGCTGGTGATGGGCTTTCCCGTCGATGGATCGAGCGCGTAGAGGTAGCCCATGACGCCGGCCAGCAGGCGCGGTCGCCCGCCGCCGGGCCAGTACACCAAGCCACGGTTGGGTTGACCGCTGGTCAGCCCCGAGGCGAACCGCCACTTCTCCCGGCCGGTCGCGGCATCGAGCGCGATCACCTGCTGGTCTACAGTGTAGGCGAACAGGACGCCGTCGACGATAAGCGGATTGGTCTCCAGCAGGCCCTTTTCGCCATTGTAGCGCCAGGCCTGCCGCAGGCCGCCGACGTTGCGCTTGTCGATTTGGCGCAGCGGCGAATAGTGCTGCCCCTCGGCGTTCCCGTGATAGACGGCCCAATCGCTGTCCGGCGCCTTGCACCCCACGGCGATGAGCGCGAGCGCTAGGCTCGTCGCCACATTAGAAGCGCGCCGCGCCCACGCCCTATTGACACTCACCAAAGCCTCCACATTGTAACCTTGGATTGCGCGTATAGGTATTTGATTCTGACCATCCGCGCCAAGTGACGATTAAGGCTGCGAGAAATAGGTCGTTATATGCAACTTTTCCGGCGTTTTTGTCGAAATGGAAATATAAACAGCGCCATTCTTATCCATTTTTCTCGTGGCGGAGAGAATATTGGGTGCGACTTCGACGGATCAGACTTTTCACGTCGTTCGCAATAGACAAATATGACCCTTCGTTTTTTCAGTAGGGGTCTGCTGGGCGCTCGGCTCGCGTTTTTCCTTCCGCGCACCAACCGAGCGCCGCCGCGCGGCGTCCGAAGGATCATGGCCTTCGGCATACCCTCTATCGGCAACACCCTGCTCTCCGCCTCGATGTTCGCCGCCTTGCGGACGCATTTCCCCAAGGCTGAGATCGCCATCGTCTACCGTGAGCAGCGAGCCGGCGCGGAGATCCTGCGCCACATGGGACTGGTCGACCGGGTTTATTTCCTGGATCGCGCCAACCCCGCACGTCGTCTGCGGCAGACGCTCGAGGCCGCCGCGTTCAGGCCGCAGATCGTCATCCGGCCCTTCTTCTGCGTCAGCCTCTACTTGCCTGTCGTCGCCCTGGCGCGGCCGCGTTGGCGCGTCGCCCACGTAGCCAGCGACGGCTGGGACGGCGGCCATGACCAGGCCTTCAACCGGCCCGTGCGCATGCGTTCAGGCCAGCACGAAGAACAGCGCTACCTGGACTTGGCGCGAGCGCTCGGATGCTCGCCCTCCCCCGACCGGCCGGTCTTTCCGATCCGGCCTGAAGACGAAAAGACCCTGACGACCTGGCTCGCCGATCGTGGCGCGCCGGCCGAGGCGCGGCTCATCGCGGTGCACATGGGCAGCAGCCCGGGCCAGACCTGGAAGCGCTGGCCACAGAAGCATTGGCGAGACCTGATCGAGCGGCTCCGCGCTGAGCCGGACACCTACATCGTCATGCTCGGCGACGCCGATGAAAAGCCCCTGTCGACGAGCATTCTGGCCCAGCTGGGGCCGTCACGCCTTCTCGACGCCTGCGGTCAGTTCGATCTGTGGACCTCCGCGGCCCTTCTGGCCCGGTGCGCGGCCCTGGTGTGCAACGACAGCGGCCTCATGCATCTGGCCGGCGCGGTCGGCACGCGCGTTGTCGCCTTGCTCGGCCCGACCGATTTGGATCGGACGGGCCCCATAGGGGGCGAGGTGATCAGGCTGGGCCTGCCTTGCCAGCCCTGCTTTCAACTCGCGGGCAAGGACGCGGTGGAGGCCTGCGGCCATCGCCGCTGCCTCGACGACCTCATGCCCGACCTTGTGCTCGACCGCATCCTTCGCGGTGCGCCTTCGCCCCTCATCGCGCATGCCCCGACGGAGCAGATACCTCATGTCCGGCCCTAAGTTCTGGTGCAGCATCGCCTCCACCGAGCCGCTGGTGATCTACACCGTCGCCCAGCACCGCACCGGCCCGCTCGGCGCGGCCGCTTTTGTCGGCGACCAGTTCGCCGACCAGCCCGTCGTCTTTCTCGTCGGGCGCTGGTGGTCTTTCGCCGTCAGCGGCGCGGCCGAGGCCTATGCGCGCGCGGCGACTGAGCATCAGCGTCGCCACCCGCGCCACCAGTTCCTGCTGCTCTGCAACGACCAGCTGGAACTGCAGGAAGCCCAGCGCGTGGGCGTGCCGGCCGTCAGAGGCAATCACAATGTCTTCGTTGACGAGGAGCGCTACACCGCCGCGACAGGCGCCGCATGCCGCGATGCGATCTACGTGGCGCAGATGCATCCCTACAAGAACCACCACCTGTGCCAAGACTTGGACAGTCCAAGCCTCGTCTACCACAATGTGGCGGCCAACGATCCGCGGTACTTTGAATTTATTCAGAAATTGCTGCCCCAGGCGCGCTACGTCAATCACCTCTCGGGCGACTATCATGAACTGACATCGGACGAGGTCGCCGGCGAAATCCGCGCCGCGGCGGCCGGCCTGTGCCTCTCCACAGTCGAAGGGGCCATGTACGCCAGCATGGAATACATGCTCTGCGGGCGCCCCGTCGTGTCGGTCCCGTGCGTGGGCGGGCGCGATGAATTCTTCGAGCCGGACTATTGGATCCGCGCCAGCACCCGCCCGCCCGACATCAGGAACGCCGTCGAGGCCGCGGCCGCGCGCCAGATACCGCCTCAGCAGATCCGGGACGACATCGTCGCGCGCGTGAACAGCTATCGCCAGCGCATGCAGGATGAGATCGATGATTTCGTGCGCCGGCAGGTGGGCGCGGCTTACCTGAACCTCTCGCCGAAAGGCTTCAACAAGCTCCTGTCGGTCCATGACGCGGACACTTTCGCGGTCCGTCTCGAGACCGCCCGGCGCGCTCCATGACCACGATGGTCCAGCGGCTCGGCGGCTTGATCGACACCTGCGCCGCATCCTCCGCACGCGTCGCCTTCGCCGCCGACGGTTTCCGAGCCACCTACGACGAGGCGCTGGCCGAGATCAGCCGCCTGGCCCGCACGCTCTGCGAGATCACCGTGGCCGGCCAGGTGATCGCCGTGCAGGGACACCCGTCGCCGGCGATGACCGCCGCCGCCGCCGCCATTGTCACGAGCGGTCGGGTGCTGCTGCTGCTCGATGCGGCCACGCCCCCCGCACGGCAGGCCGATCTTCGCGAGCGCGCCGGCGCGTCTCTGGTCCTGGCCCTGGAGGGCGGAAGCTCCGAGTTCGCAAACTCCATCGAATACCGGTGGGGCCGTGCGCTCGAAAAGCCGTCCACCGCCGCGCAATCGATGCGGATATTGCCGCCTGAGGCGTCGCAGGTGTTCTTCACCTCCGGGAGCACCGGCCTTCCGAAGGGGGTTATCGGGACCTTCGAGAACCTCAGGTGCTTCATCGACTGGGAGGCGCGGCAGTTCTCCGTGCAGGCCGGCGACAACTTCGCCCAGGTCACCCGCCCGACCTTCGACGTCATCCTGCAGGACATGTTCGTCCCGCTGCGCTGCGGGGCCAGGGCAAGCTTCTTCCCGCCCGGTGCCCCCATCGACCAGCCGCAATTCGCTCTGCAAATGGCTCGCGCGGAAGTCACGACGATCCATACCGTGCCGTCGGTTCTTCGCCATTGGGTCAACGATCTGGCCGGGCCGGTCGATTGGCCGGATCTGCAATGCGTCTTCCTGATTGGCGAACCCGTGGAGGCGGGGCTCGTCCGAAGCGCACGGCGGACCCTGCGCGGCCCCCATCGGATCATCAATCTCTATGGCACCACCGAAACGGGCTTCGAGACCTGTTTCCATCAAGTCGCTCTCGAGCCGGCCGATCCGGTGCCAGCCGGGCGGGCCATGGCCGGCGCCAAGGTCCGCATCCTGTCGCCCGATGGCGATCCGGTCGCCGACGGCGCGACGGGAGAGATCTGCCTTGAACACGCCGCGGCCAATCTGGGCTACCTGGGCGAGCCCATGGAGCGCAGCGGATACCGCGGCAGCGCCTTCGCCGACCGCATAAGCCCGGTGCACTACCGCACCGGCGACCGCGGCATGATCCGCGGCGACGGTGAATTGGTCGTGCTCGGGCGGCTCGACGACGAAATCAAGATCAACGGCGTTCGCATCCATCCGCGCGAAATCGTCCGTCGCCTCCAAGAGATCGCCGGGATCGTGGATGCGAGCGTGGTCGCCGACAAATCCGCCGGCCGCGCCCGCCTCCTCGCCGCCTACGTGGCCGGTCCGGCCGGCCCCGACGAACAGCAGGTCCGAGCCGCCCTTCAGCGGACGCTCCCCGCCGCCTTGCAGCCCTCGGTCCTCCGCCGAATGCCCGCACTCCCCCTCAACCCCAACGGCAAGGTCGACAAACCCCGTCTTCTTCAAAGCCTGGCCGACGACATCCGGCCCGCCCCCGCGCAGTGGGTCTGTCGTGACGACGCCGAGCGGGAAGCGCGCGACCTGATCTCGTCGGCCTGGACGCAGTTTCTGGGCGGGCCGCCGGCGCCTTCGGACGACTTCTTCGCGGCGGGGGGCGAGTCGATCGCCGCAGCGCGAATGGCGGCTTTCTTGTCGGCCCGCTCGGGGGTGGATCTGCGCCCGCGGACGATCTTCGAGGCCCCGCGCGCCGACGAACTGGTCGAGCGCCTCGCCAATCTTCTTTGGTATTCTGGACGGTCGCCCGCCGTGACGAACGCGACCGACGAGGAGGGACGGCTCTGACGATGCGAATCCTAGTGGTCAAGACAGGCGCCCTGGGCGACGTCGTCCGCACGACCGGCCTCCTGCCAGCACTGAGAGCACGCCATGGAGACGCTCGCATCGACTGGGTGACCAGCCCTGCTCACCTTCCCGTGCTGGCAGGCAATGACATGCTGGAGCGACTGCTGGTCGTCGACGACCTCCCGAACCAGCCGGCGGGCGTCTATGACCACGTCCTGATGCTGGAGGAAGATCACGCGCTGTGCCGCATGGTCAGCGCCCTGGCGCCCGGACGCGTGTCGGGATGCTTCATCGAGCAGGATCAGGTGCTCTATACGGACGACCTGGCCGAGTGGTTCGGCATGAGCCTGCTGCGTCCAGAGGCGATTGGCGGCCTGACACGCGCCAATGAGCTCAAGAAGCTCAATCGCCGAGGCTACCTGCAGATGTTGTGCGAGGGGCTGGGCCTTCCGCTCGAGGCGGCTCGCACCGAGGTCCCCCTTTCGGAGGATCACCGGCGGGACGGCGTCCTCTGCATCGGCGGCCGCTCTCTGGGGCGACCGGTGATCGGGCTCAACGCCGGCGCCGGCGGTCGCTGGCCGACCAAGACCTTGCCGCTTGATCTGGCCGCCGACCTCATCGGGCGCCTGGCGGATAGGTACGACGCCCACGTCGTGCTGTTCGGCGGAGCGCCTGAACGCGCCTTCAACCAGGAACTCTGGGCGCACTTCGGCTCGCGTCACGTCGCGGTCGCCCAAACGGCGGGCGACATCAAATTGTTCGCCGCCGCCGTCGCCGCCTGCGACGCCCTGATCACGACGGACTCCTCGGCCATGCATTTCGCCATTGCCGCACGCCGTCCGACCATCGCGCTTTTTGGCCCGACCCCCGCAAGCGAGATCGACGACGCCCCGGGCCTCGTCAAGTTCGAGACCACCCGGGATTGCGGCCGTTGCTATCTGCCCGCCTGCCCCATGTCCGTGCCTTGCATGCACGAGGTCGATCTGGCCGCGATCATCGACGCCGTCGATCGGCTGCTGCGGCCTTGCCAACCTCTGGACGCCGCGCCCGCCGCACTGGGGGCTGCATGAACGCCTCGTCATCTTCCGGCTGGGCGATGGCCAGGTTCGTCGGCGGCGTGTGGCGCGAACGCCCCGGCGCTCTGGCCGCCATTCTCGCCGCCGTACTGACCTCCACGGCATGCGACATAGCCGTGCCGTGGACGGCTAGTGCTTTCCTTGCCGCCGTCTCCCAACACGGCTCACAGAACGAGGCGATCCGTTTGTGGCTGGCGCTCTCGGCGCTGTACGTCGGCCTCTACGGCGCAAAGCAGATCGCGTTCCGGTTCAATGCGCGGTTTTCGGCGCGGAACATGGAAGCGATCATCAACCGCGCCTTCGTCGCCTTGCAGCGACAGACCGCCCACTGGCATACGCAGAACGCGACCGGCGGCATTGCTCGCCGCGTGACCCGCGGCTTTTGGGCCTACGACACTTTCTCCGACGTCGTTCTGCTGGGACTGGGTCCGTCGCTCCTGGTTCTGATCGGGATCGCCGTATCGCTGACGGTGCGCAACGGAGCGGTGGGGGTGGCTTGCCTCGTCGTCATCGTCGCCTATGTCGGCCTCAACGTATGGCTCACGGCTCGCCACGTCAGGCCGGTGAACCTCCAAGCCGGTCTCGCCGACACGGCCATCGGAGCCGCGCTCACCGACGCGATGGCAGGCCATCAGACCACGAGAACCTTCGCCATGGAGCAGGCCGAAGCCGAGCGCTTCGCCAGCGTGACCCGGCTCTGGCGCGCGGCGATCGTTCGCTCATGGGACCGTTTCGGCGACCTCTCGGGCCTGATGGGAATGCTGATCGTCCTGCTTCAGGCCGCCATAAACGGGGTCCTCATCTGGAATTGGATTCACGGCGCCGGCTCGGCCGCGGACGTGGCGTTCGGCTTGACCGCGTTCATGCTCGTCAGCGGCCATCTGCAAAGCGTCGGCCAGATGGTGCGCAATCTGCAAAAGGCGATCGACGGCCTCGATGACGTCGCTGAACTCATGGAGTCCGCGCCGCCGGCGCCGCGGTCTCCCGCTGCGCCCTTTCGAGGAGACACGGGCCACATTCGCTTCGAAAACGTGACCTTCCGCTATCCCGGCCGCACAGATCCGCTTTTCGAGGACCTCGAATTGGAGATCAAGGCGGGCGAGCGCGTGGCTTTCGTCGGCCAGTCGGGTTCGGGCAAGTCGACCCTGTTCCACCTCATGCTGCGCTTCTACGGCCTGGACCGGGGACGGATAGTGATCGACGGCCAGGACATCGCCGAAGTTGACGCCGCCAGCTTGCGGCGGCGGATCGCCTGCGTGCAGCAGGACACCACGCTCTTCCACCGTTCGATCCTGGAGAACATCGCCTTCGGGTCGGAGAGCCTGGACCAGGAGCGGCTCTCGATGGCCGCGCGCAAGGCCGCGGTCGACGACTTCGTATGCAATTTCCCTGATGGATACGAGACGCCGGTGGGCGAGCGAGGCGCTCGGCTTTCCGGCGGTCAGCGACAAAGGATCGCTCTGGCGCGCGCGCTGCTGACAACCGCCAAGATGGTTTTGCTGGACGAGGTCACCGCGAGCCTCGACGTCGCCACCGAGGAGCGTGTCTTCGAGAGCCTGATGGACCTGGCCGCCGGGCGCACGATGGTGATGACGGTTCACCGCCTGCGTCTCGCGTCGCGCTTCGACCGTATCGTCGTGTTCGATCACGGGCGCATCGTCGAGCAAGGCAGCCATGCTCATCTGATGGCGCTCGGCGGACGTTATGCACGCATGGTGCGTCTTTCGACCATAGAAGGGGGCGCGGCGACGACCTCCGAGCCGGCCGAATGAGCGCTCAAGAACCGGCTGGCTGGACGCGCAAACGGGCCAAGTGCGCCTCTATCCTCTCCACGCTGATTTTGTCGGGTCCGCGATAGTCTCCAACCGCCCGATCGTCGCCGCGGACCCTGTGGTAGAAGAACAACGTATAGAGGAAGGAAGCGGCATCGCGCGACGCAGTGTCGTCCAGCCGCATCAAAGCGGCCGCTCCATGCCCTTCCGGATCCGCCGCGAGACGGTCGATCCAGCCCCTCACGACGAGTTTGGCCTGGGCGCGTAGGCCATTGTCGGAAAACAGCCATTCCTCAATGCGCCGAATGAACGCGTCGTCCCCCCGCGAGACGATGCACGCGCCCGACAGCAACGCGTCCACCAACTCCGCCGCCGCGCGCCGATGCGCCGGAGACCACGGACCCGGCCCATTGACCGCATCGCCATCGGACGCGGCGGTGGGAGCAGCATGGGCCGCAGGATAGACGACCGCTCGCATGAACTCATCGATCCAGTCGGGGCGCTTCATCGAAGGTCTCCACGCCGCGCGCGCTGCACCATATGGTCGCTCGCTCGCCAGGCCAGGGCCATGATCGTCAAGGTGGGATTTTTGTCGGGGTGAGAGGCGAAGACGCCGCCGTCGCAGATGGCGACGTTGGGCACATCCCAGAGCGCGCCCCACGGATCGGTTGCGGCTTCAGCTTCGCGCGCCCCCATCCGCAGGGTTCCCAGTTCATGGATCGTCCTTCCGCCCGGCGCCATGGCGGGCGCATCCTCGACGAGGCGCCCGCCCAGCCGCTCGATCAGGTCCATCGTCGTCGCGCGCATGTGGGCGTGGCGCCGGAGGTCCGCATCTGACCAGCGCCAATGGAATTTCAAGCTCGGTATTCCCCAGGCGTCGGTCGCCGCACCGTCCAGTTCGCAACGGCAATCGGCATTGGGAAGCATTTCGCCGCGCGCGGAGAAGGTGACGATGCTCCGCCGATGGGCTTCCAGATCGCCGATCATGCCGCTGGCAAAATTGTCCACCGCCATGGCGCCGATCAGCGGATCCACACCGAAGCGGTGAGGCCCATAGTACTCGAGGTGGTAACCACGTGGAAAATCGAGCGGCTCGGACGCGAAGGGCTTTGGATCCCATGGCGCGTAGCGCCTTGGTACGGCGATCCCGTCCTCGTCGCGCTCGTGCTCAAGCACGGGAAAGGCCGCGCGCAGGGTAAGATCGATCGTGTCGGTCAGGTGAAGTCCGACATGACCGCCGAACGCGGCCAGGCCGTCGGGAAAACGCGGCGATTTCGAGTTCATCATGATCCGGGCGCTTTCGCACGCGCCTGCGGCCACAAAAACCGCATCGGCCTGCACGACGAAAACCTCGCCGGTGACACGGTCCATGCATCGCACACCTGAGGCGAGCCCCGCCGCGTCGACCAGGATTTCGACGGCCGCCGCCGAGTGACGCAAAGTCGCTCGCCCGGTCGCCAGGGCGAGCCTGAGCAGCGCCAAGCTGGCGATGTCGCTCAGCGCCTCCGGCTGAGCCTCTGCGGGCCCTCCGCTTCGGTCGGGCAGCGCGACGATCCGCGCGGGCGCGGAGGCCCGCCCCTGCATCGCCAGCCCGCCGTCGACCAGGATGTCGGCCAGCTGCGCCGGCAATGGCTCAAGCAGATGATCGTCGACAAGCCGCCCTTCGATCCTGTCGACCGGCTCGCCGTGGACGCCCAGAAGGCGCTCCACCCTGTAATAGTAGGGCGCCAGCTCACGATAGCCGAGCGGCCAGTCGACCCCCAGCCCGTCGCTGGACCGACCCGTAAAGTCCCGCTCGTCGAAGCGCAGCGCCACCCTGCCCCAGGTGTTCAGGCGCCCGCCGACGCTGCGGCTCCTGTACCAGCGGAAAGCCCCTGGCGGGTCGCTGGCATAGGGCTCGTCGGGCAAGTTCCAGCCGCCCTCCTTGCGCGGTCGCCGGTCGTCCAGCTGGACTGGAGTGCGGCCGCCGGCCTCCAGCACAAGCACCTCAACGCCGTGTTGAGCCAGAACATACGCCGCCGTCGCTCCGCCAGCGCCGGATCCGACGACGATTGCTTCATACCGGCGAGCCGTGCCAGCTTCACTACCTGACATTGGATTCGGTGCTCTCAAGCATGAATGTGCTCAATCTGTTTTTCTCCCCCCAGAAATTTTACAGCGGAATTACAAGACACATCAGCGCCGTAGCCGATTGTTTCAAGCAGCATGGCCATCGATCTCTTGAGCTGGTCCTGCCAGAGACTGAATTCAGGTATCTCGGACAAGCCTCAGACCAGCCGCGCCTCCCCCTGGTCGGGCTTTCGTCAGCCCTATCCGAATGGATCCGTGCGCAAGGCGCGGACGTCGTCCATGTGCACAATGGCCAGCGCGGCGATCTTGGCGTCTATCGCGCGATCCATTCCGCTTGCTTAAATTCGCGAATACCTCTGGTCAATACAATATACGACCTTCCACAACGAAACAGTGACAGCATTGTTGAAATATTAAACACCGGATGCCAAATAACAATCACGAAACTTGTTGGCGATATTGCTTTCGAATACGCGAATGTCAGGCCGGCGGCCGTGATACCTCCAGCCATTGATTGCAACTTCAAGACCGCCGGACCGCCGCCCGATCTCAGGACGATCGCCTATCCGGCGCGCCTGGTGCCGGAGAAGGGGGCCATGACGGCGGTTCTGGCGGCTGGCCATGTAAGCGCCCAGCTTGGCGAACTGCGCCTGCTGCTGTCGGCGCCGACCGAGAAGTCCCGGGCTTTCGTCGCCGACCTGCAGGCGGCGGCGCGCGCCTTTGCCAATCTCAAACTGGAGTTCAACCCCACCGGCGACGTCGCCTGGATGTACGAACAGGCGGCGCTGACGCTCGTACTGCCGCTGGTCAGGGAAGGCTTCGGGCTCATACCGGCCGAGAGCCTGCTGGCCGCTCGCCCCTGCATCGTACTGCCCTCGGGCGGGCTCGACTGGGTTCGCGACGTACCCGGCGTCCATCTGGTGGGCCCCAGCGATCTCACCAGCGTCGCCGAAGCCATCCTGGACCTGCTCTCGAACTGGCAAGACCATGCCGCGGCGACAACCGCCGGCGCCGCGCAAGTCCGCAGCCTCCTCGCCGCCCCCGTGGTCATGGATCAATTGCTGACGGTCTACCGGCGACTGATCGTCCACGCCGCCCCGCAAGAGGCTTGAGAACCACCGTGTCGTTCGCCGCGGGCAACATGAGCCATCCGCCCGCCTGTCGGGTTGCGGAGATCGACATCCCGGCGATCGGCCTGGGCACCAGCGAATTGAATGACGGGCGCGCCCAAGCCGCCGTCGAACAGGCGCTCCTGCTTGGCTATCGCCACATCGATACGGCGCGCGCCTATCGCAATGAGCATGAAATCGGTCGCGCGCTGGCGGCGAGCGGCTTGCCGCGGCGGGACGTGTTCCTGACCACGAAGGTGTGGAAGGACCAGATGGCGGGCGCCGAGTTGCGGTTCGCGGTAGAGGCCAGCTGCCTCGGCCTGGGGGTCGATCAGGTCGATCTCGTCCTCCTGCACTGGCCCAGCCCCAAGTTCCCGCTTGCGGAGGTCATGCGCGCACTGGGAGCCGTCCGTCGAGACGGCCTAGCCCGGGCGATCGGCGTTTCGAACTTTCCCAGCACCCTGCTCGACCAGGCGAGCAAGGCATGCGACCAGCCGCTGGCGGTAAATCAGATCGAGTACCACCCCTTTCTGTCGCAAAGGCGCGTCCTGGCGGCCTGCCGCGCGCACGACATGGCCGTAGTGGCCTGGTCCCCGCTCGCCCAGGGCCTCGCCGCCAAGCACCCGCTGCTGGCCGCCATAGGCCGGCGCCACGGCAAGTCGGCCGCGCAAGTCTCGCTACGCTGGCTGATCCAGCAGCAGGGCGTGGCGGCGATCCCAAAGTCCGAACACCCGGATCGGCTCGCCGAGAACATCGCCATTTTCGACTTCACGCTCAGCGAGGCCGAAATGTCGGAGATTTCGGCGCTCGGCCAACAGGGACTGCGCCTGGGCGACCATCTCCACCCCGCGTTCAGTTGGGATACGGACTGAACGCCCCGGCAAACCGGACCGCGCCAGCTTTCAACGATCTCATGCAGGCCGCGCATCCCACCGGCATGCGCTCAGCGAGGCCTACGCAGGCGGCCAAAGGACGCCGCGGAATAGGCTGGCGAGGGTCTACCGTGGGGAGGGTCTTTGAGGGCAAGCCCCAGAAGCAGCAAACGGCCACAAGCGTGATAGCTCGACAGGCCTTTGGCTTTACCCGAGGAAGGGGATGGTGGACGCGACAGGGATTGAACCTGTGACCCCTACGATGTCAACGTAGTGCTCTCCCGCTGAGCTACGCGTCCGCCGAAGCGATCCGAAGCGCCTCAACGAGGCGTCCCGGCCGGGAAGGTGTGGGGGTATAGCGGCGGCTTGGCCGGGGCGCAAGCCGCCGAAGAAACTTTTTCGGAGAAGTTTTTCGGAAGGCTGTGGAGGCTTGGAGCGCGCCAGGGTCAGGTGCGTGCGGCTGACCCGCCCGGGCGCGCGTCAGCCCTTTAAGCGGCCATCATCTTTTCGACTTCGGAGACCAGGTCGCGCAGGTGGACGGGCTTGGACAGCACCTTGGCGCCGGCCGGGGCGCGGTCCTGGGCCGACAGGGCCACGGCGGCGAAGCCGGTGATGAACATGATGCGCAGGTCCGGGTCGCGGGCGGCCGCCTGGCGCGCCACCTCGATGCCGTCCATGCCGGGCATGACGATGTCGGTCAGCAGCAGGTCCCACGGGTGGTCGAGGTGCCCGACGGCTTCTTCGCCATCGGCGCAGGCCGTGACTTCGAAGCCGGCGCGTTCGAGCGCCCGGGCGAGGAAGCCGCGCAGCGAGTCGTCGTCTTCGGCGAGGAGGATGCGGGCCATGTCGCTTACGTGTCCGTTGGAGCTCGTCTCTGGAAAGCCGAATCTAGGCCCGGGACGGTAAATCGCCGGTGAACCGACGCGGACCGTCCACAGATACGACAGGGCGCGAGGGCATTTGACCGCAAGCCCGGGGTTCTCGACTATGTGACGCATGAACGCATGGGACCCGATCACCCCGAAAACCGCCTCTCCCCAGGCCGGCGACACCGCCGCCCCGGGGCGCGAGCCGGCGTTCGAGGCCGCGCGGGCCGCGCCGGAGGGCCTGCCCGCCCCGACCCCCGTGGTGTTCGCCTCGCCCCACTCGGGCGCGCTCTATCCGCCGGAGATGATGGCCGCCGCCCGCCTGCCCGAGAGCGTGCTGCGCGGCTCGGAGGACGCCTTCGTCGACCGGCTGATCGCCAAGGCCCCGACGCAGGGGATTTCGACCATCCGGGCGCGGCTGGCGCGCTCGTACATCGATCTCAACCGCGACCCGTGGGAGATGGACCCGGCGATGTTCGACGGCGACCTGCCGGAGTTCGCGCGCGGCCGCACCGCCCGGGTCGCCGCCGGCCTGGGGGCCATCGCCCGGGTGGCGGACGGCCGGCCGATCTACGCCCGCAAGCTGACCTTCGACGAGGCCAAGGCCCGGGTCGAGCGCGCCCACCGCCCCTATCACGACACCCTGGGCCGCCTGCTGGCCCAGGCGCGCACCGCCCACGGCCTGGCGGTGCTGATCGACTGGCATTCGATGCCGGCGGCGGCGGCGCGCGGCTCGCGGGCCCGGGGCGGCGGCCCGTGCGACATCGTGCTGGGCGACCGCTTCGGCGCGGCCTGCGCGCCCGAGCTGACCAGGCTGGTCGAGCAGGCGCTGGAGGAGATGGGCTATCGGGTGGCGCGCAACGCCCCCTACGCCGGCGGCTACACCACCGAGCACTACGGCCGCCCCGCCCGGCGCACCCACGCCCTGCAGGTCGAGATCAATCGCTCGCTCTACATGAACGAGACGACGCGCGAGCCGACCGAAGGGCTGGCGGCGCTGACGGCGCATGTCGAGAAACTGACAGCCCTGCTGGCCCAGACCGACTGGACGGGGCTGAAATAGCGCCCCTCGCCGTTCAGCCGCGGACCCGATCGAGGCCCAAATAGCGGCAATTTGCCTGCAAACCGCCGCAAAGCCCTGCAAACTCGTGCTTTGTCGGCTTCAGGCCAAAAAAAAAGCCCGGCGGTAAGGCCGGGCTAGTTCATTAGGGAGGAAACGCCCAGGAAGGGCAGAAGCGGCAGCGCCGCCTCACACCTTCCTTATAGGGTGCGCTGCGAAATCGAGCAAGCGGAAAGTTGGACAACGTTGTCGAATTTTCTGCGACATCCGGTAGCAACCCTTTGCACAGCAAGGATCGGAGAACGTCGATCTTCAAGCTTGACTATAAATTAGGCATTGCTGCGCTGCACAATTAGTTGCCCAAGAAACGACAACCGCCAGAAACCACCCCAAACCCGGTAGGAATAAGGGTTTGCGGCCTGACACCGGTAACCGCGACATAAGGCGCCGTTTGGGCGGGGTGGATAAACGCAGCGCAGTCGCGTAAAAGCCGCGCGCCTGACGCGCGCAGCGTCTCATCCGATTTTTCTCCGAAAGCCCGCCGTCCTCCCATGTCCATGCGAAATATCGCCATCATCGCGCACGTCGATCATGGCAAGACCACCCTCGTCGACCAGCTGCTGGCCCAGTCTGGCGTGTTCCGCGCCAACGAGGCGACGACCGAACGCGCCATGGACTCCAATGACCAGGAGCGCGAACGCGGCATCACCATCCTGGCCAAGTGCACCAGTGTCCTGTGGAACGGTGAAGCGGGCGAAACCCGCATCAACATCATCGACACCCCCGGACACGCCGACTTCGGCGGCGAGGTCGAACGGATCCTCGGCATGGTGGACGGCTGCGTCCTGCTGATCGACGCCGAAGAAGGCGTCATGCCGCAGACCAAGTTCGTGCTGACCAAGGCGCTGAAGATGGGCCTGAAGCCGATCCTCTGCATCAACAAGGTCGACCGCGCCCACGCCGATCCGGACCGCGTGCACAACGCCGCCTTCGACCTGTTCGCCGCCATCGGCGCCACGGACGAGCAACTGGACTTCCCGCACATCTACGCCTCGGGCCGCGCCGGCTGGGCCACGCTGGACATGAACGTGCCCAGCGACAACCTCGGCCCGTTGTTCGACCTGATCGTCCGCCACGTGCCGGAACCCAAGCAGATCGCCAAGAAGGACGAGCCGTTCCAGATCCTGAACGTGCTGATCGAAAGCGATCCGTTCCTGGGCCGCCTGCTGACCGGCCGCATCGAGAGCGGCAAGGCCGTCCCCGGCATGGCCATCCACGCCCTCGACCGCAACGGCAAGGAAATCGAGCGCGGCCGCATCACCAAGGTGCTGGCCTTCCGCGGCCTGAAGCGCCAGCCCGTCGATGAAGGCGCGGAAGCGGGCGACATCGTCGCCATCGCCGGCATGTCCAAGGCCACCGTCGCCGACACCCTGTGCGCGATGGAAGTCACCGACGCCCTGCCGGCCCAGCCGATCGACCCGCCGACCATCTCGATGACCGTCTCGGTCAACGACAGCCCGCTGGCCGGCCGCGAAGGCGACAAGGTCCAGTCGCGCGTCATCCGCGACCGCCTGCTGAAGGAAGCCGAGAGCAACGTCGCCATCAAGGTGACCGAGACCAGCGAAGGCGACGCTTATGAAGTGTCGGGTCGCGGCGAACTGCAGCTGGGCGTCCTGATCGAGAACATGCGTCGCGAAGGCTTCGAGGTTTCGATCTCGCGTCCGCGCGTCGTGTTCCAGACCGATCCGGAAACCGGCAAGCGCCTGGAGCCGATGGAAGACGTCATGATCGACGTCGACGACGAGTTCTCAGGCATCGTCATCGAGAAGCTGTCGCTGCGTAAGGCCGAACTGCGCGACATGGGTCCGTCGGGCGCGGGCAAGACCCGCATCCAGCTGACCGCCCCCTCGCGCTCGCTGATCGGCTATCAGGGCGAGTTCCTGACCGATACGCGCGGCTCGGGCGTGCTGAACCGCGTGTTCAGCCACTACGAGGGCTACAAGGGCGCCATCGACCAGCAGCGCAAGGGCGTGCTGATCTCCAACTCGGATGGTGAAACCGCGGCCTACGCGCTGTGGAACCTGGAAGAGCGCGGCACCATGTTCGTCGGCGCCGGCGAGAAGACCTATCTCGGCATGATCATCGGCGAGAACGCTCGTCAGGATGACATGGACGTCAACCCGATGAAGGCCAAGCAGCTGACCAACGTCCGCGCCTCGGGCAAGGACGAGTCGATCCGCCTGACCCCGCCGCGCAAGATGACCCTCGAGCAGGCCATCGCCTACATCGAGGAAGACGAGCTGGTGGAAGTGACGCCGAAGAACATCCGTCTGCGCAAGCAGATCCTGAACCCGTCGTTCCGCAAGAAGCGCGTCAAGGAAGACTAGTCTTCAAGCCCCCTGGCGGGGATTGCAGGACATGAAGGGGCCGCCGACCGCAGGGTCGGCGGCCTTTTTCTTTGCCTCCAGGGCGGTGGAGAAGCGGCCAGAAAAAAGGGCGGCGGACCGAAGTCCGCCGCCCCTCCTGCGAAACCGGAAGGATCCGGCCCGCCGTTACCAGGAACGCTCGACCGAGACGAAGCCCTTGCGGCCCTTCAGATCGTAGCCCCACACCTCGGAATTGCCGACGCGGTAGCTGCTCGAGATCGAGGGCGGCGCCTCGTCGAACACGTTCTGCACACCGAAGGTCAGGGTGGTCTTGTCGTCGATCGTCTTGCGGAACGAGACGTCGTGATAGGCCATGAACTCGGTGTGGTACTTGCGGCCGACGTACTTGTAGTAGACGCCGCCGGACACGTAGTCGTAGTTCGTCGAGGACGCGTACTTGCTGGAGGCGACGGTGTCGCCGGCCAGTTCGGCGTCGGAGCCCTTGCCGGTGATCGAGGTGGTCCAGTTGATAGTCCAGTCCTCGTGGCGGAAGCTCAGGTTCATCCGGCCCGAGAAGTCCGGACCATCGTAGATGTAGGTCGAGCCGTTGTAGTCGTCCTCGTCGCTGTCGCCGAACAGCTTGGTGGTGTCCTGCAGCTGCCAGGTGAACTCGCTGTGGAACGACAGGTCGCCGGCCGGGAAGTGGTGGCGGTAGTCGACGTTGAGGTCGAGCGCCCGGTTCTTCTGTTCGGCCACGTTGACGTAGTTGTTGTGGACGATCAGGCGGTTCGTCGAGGCGTCGCGCGAGACCAGCGAGCAGAAGGCGCTCGTGAGGTTCACCGACTCGTAGCAGCGCTCGGCGATGTTGGCCGCGCCGAACTGGGTGATCTCGTTGTCGATGTCGATCTCGGAATAGTCGACGGCCACCTGCAGGTTGATGAACTGCGGCGTCCAGACGATCCCGGCGATCTTCGATTCCGAGGTTTCGGCCTTCAGGTTGCCCGAGCCGCCGCCGGTGTAGACGAGGCTGGTGTAGGTGGTCTGCGAGCTGGACACGCCCTGGGCCGCGCAGTTGGCCTGGATCGTGGCGCTGACGCCGCTGCTGCCCCACAGGATGCAGGGATCGGCGGTGGTGTAGCCGCTCTGGTTGGCCAGGTAGAGCTCGTACAGCGACGGGGCGCGGAACGAGGTGCCGTCCGACAGGCGCAGGCGCCACGCGGGCGTGATCCGCCAGTTCAGGCCGATCTTGTAGACGTCGTTGTCGCCGTAGCTGTCGACCTCGGTGTGACGGCCCGACACGGTCAGGTCGAGGCTGTGCACGAACGGCAGGTCACGCAGCAGCGGGGCCTCGATCTCGATGAAGGCCTCGGTCGTCGCGTCGTGGCCGGCGGTGTGGCCCGCCTGGGTCAGGTTGAGGTTGTTGTTCTTCAGCGAGGCGACGCCGGGGGTGTCGTCGAAGTCGTCCTTGCGGAACGACACGCCGACCGCGGCGCTGACCGTGCCGGCCGGCAGGGTGAAGAGGTCGCCCGTGGCCGAGGCCTCGCCCATCCACTGCTCGTAGACGGTGTGGCCGACGTCGACGCCGAACAGGAAGGCCTTTTCGGCGGCCGTGAAGTTGCCCGACAGGACGCGCTGGCTCAGCCACGGAATGCCGTTGGGCAGGGTCGAGCAGTCGCCGCCCGAGATCGTCACCATCGACTGGACGCAGTAGTTCGTCGAACCGGCGGCCATGGTGGCGGCCACGGCGTCGGTGTTGATCGTGCTGACCGAATAGGTCCCGTCCGACTTGCCGTACTGGGCGTAGACGTCCCAGCTCCACGACTTCAGGAAGTCGAGCCTGGTGTCGCTCAGGCTGCGCAGGTCGCCCCGGACGCCGCCCAGGCCGTGGTAGTAGTCGACCTTCTGGATCGAGTCATAGGCCACCGAGATGACCGGCTGGACCGTGCCGGCGGCCGCGCCCAGGGTGTTGTTCGGGTTGGTCGAGGCCAGAGTGGCGTAGAGCTGGCGCGCGCCGTCCTGCTCGGAGTTGCGGCGGTTGTAGAGCACCTCGCCATAGGCCTCGACCGCGTCGGAGATGTCGTAGCCGCCCTTGACGTAGAGGCTGTAGCGCTCGACCGGGCTGATAACGGTGGCGCGCTGCCAGGCCGCCGAGTCGTAGTTGGCGTAGCGGTAGCTCTCGGCGTAGTTGGCGCGGGCGACGCGGGCCAGGCCGGCGAAGGTGCTGTTGTTGCCCGCGTAGCTGTAGTCGAGGCCGTCCTGCTTGTACTGCAGGTAGCCGACGCTCGTGGAGATCACGTTGTTCAGCTGGTTGTAGCACTTGAGGCCGCCGGTCACCGGATCGGTGTAGTCGAGGCGCGCGCCGGTCTGCAGGTTGTAGTAGTTTTCGCTGGCGCAGCTGGTGTATTCGCGGTCGCCGCGACGCAGGGCGTTCTGCTTGTAGTAGCTGCCGGTGACGTTGACGTAGCCGCGGCTGAAGGTCTTACCCCACAGCGCTTCGGCCGTGTACTGGTTGCCGCCGCCGCCGCTGGAGAACGGGGCGTTGCCGTACAGCTTGATCTTGCCGCCGTCGAAATCCTTCTTGGTGATGTAGTTCACCACGCCGGCCACGGCGTCCGAGCCGTAGATCGACGAGGCGCCGTCCTTGAGGATCTCGACGCGCTCGACGACCGCGTTGGGGATGGTGTTCAGGTCGGTCGGGCCGACCTGGCCGCGCACGCCCGACGGCGCGATGCGGTGGCCGTCCAGCAGCACCAGGGTGCGGTTGGCGCCCAGGCCGCGCAGCGAGATCGAGTTCACGCCCGGACCGCCGGTGATGTTGTAGCCGGTCAGCTCGTTGCCGACCTGGAACGAGCCGCTGGCGATCGACGAGCCCTGGATGATGGCCGTCGTGTCGATCAGGCCTTCCAGCGACGCCTGGTCGGACGTGATCACCTGGATCGGCGAGGCGCTGTTGTAGGCGTTCTGCTTCAGGCGCGACCCGGTGACGACGACGGCCTCGACGGCGTCATCGCTCTCGGCCGGCTTCTGCGCGGTGGAAGCGGTGTTGGTTTGAGCTTGCGCCCAGGCGCCGACGGGCGCGAGGCCGAGGCCCGCGATCACCGACGAGGCCAGCAGCAACTTACGGTCCAGCATTAAATATGCCCCCATGGAGAGATTTGCATGGAAACTTCGCCCCTCGCGAAGCCTCCGCCATGGCAGGTGCTTTAAGATGTCGAGGACATTCGGGAAGCGACAACGCACCCCAAGTCCGCGCAATTTCCCCAAAATCCCCGCCAAAGCCGCCCTTCACGGCAATAGTTAGCCACGAAGGAACAGGGAGCAGACATTAGTCCGTCACAGTTCGGCCGTTATCTCCGAGGGGAAAAATATGCCTCTTCATAGATGTGTTTATCGTGCCGATAACATCGACATCTGGAATCTATGGAAGCTTATGGAGCATCGGCGATTGCCGACGCGCGGCGATGCTCGCCATGGTCGCAAAGGCGCTCACGGAGGGCGCTCGGCTTTTGGGCGCCGGCCCCTCCGCGGGAATCGTCAGCGCGGCGTCACGCGCCAGATGACGTTGCCGACGTCGTCGGCGACCAGCAGCGCGCCCTTGGCGTCGAAGGCCACGCCGACCGGCCGGCCCAGGGCCTCTTCCTCGTCGTTGAGGAAGCCGGTCAGCACGTCGCGCGGCGGACCGGACGGCTTGCCGCCGGCGAAGGGCACGAAGATCACCTTGTAGCCGCTGTGCGGCTTGCGGTTCCACGAGCCGTGCTGGCCGATGAAGGCCCCGCCCTTGAACGGCGCCGGCAGGGCCGAGGCCGCGTCGAAGGCCAGGCCCAGCGAGGCGGTGTGCGGGCCCAGCGCGTAGTCGGGAACGATGGCCCGGGCCACCAGGTCCGGCCGCTGCGGCGCGACCCGCTTGTCGACGTGGGCGCCGTAGTAGCTGTAGGGCCAGCCGTAGAAGCCGCCGTCCTTCACCGAGGTCAGGTAGTCGGGCACCAGGTCGCTGCCGATCTCGTCGCGCTCGTTGACCACGGTCCACAGGGCGCCCGTCGAGGCCTCCCAGCCCATGCCGTTGGGATTGCGCAGCCCGCCGGCGAACAGCCGCTTGGCGCCGGTGGCCAGATCGATCTCCCAGATCGCCGCTCGCCCCTCCTCGGCCGCCATGCCGTTCTCGGCGACGTTGCTGTTGGAGCCGACGGTGGCGTAGAGCCGCTTGCCGTCCGGGCTGGCGATCAGGCTCTTGGTCCAGTGGTGGTTGCGCGGCCCGGCCGGCAGGTCGGTGACCCGCACGCCCTTGGCCGTGATCGTGGTCTCGCCGCCCTTGTAGGGAAAGCGCAGCACCGCGTCGGTATCAGCCACGTAGAAGGCGTCGCCGACCAGCGCCATGCCGAACGGCGAGTTCAGCCCCGACAGGAAGGTCGCGCGCAGGTCGGCCACGCCGTCGCCGTCGGTGTCGCGCAGCAGGGTGATGCGGTTGGCGCTCTTGGTCGCCGCCCCCGCCCGCTTCATGACGACAGCCTGGATCTTGGCCTTCAGGCCCTTGTTGTCCTCCGGCTTGGGCGGGGCGTTGGTCTCGGCCACCAGCACGTCGCCGTTGGGCAGCACCTGGATCCAGCGCGGATGGTCCAGCCCGTCGGCGAAGGCCCTGACCGCCAGGCCTTGCGCCGCCTTAGGCGCGCCGCCCTCCGGCCAGCCCTTGGCCGGCGCGATGTTCAGCGTCGGCAGCAGGGTCTTCTTCGGGGCCGGCAGCTGGGGATTGGGTCCCGTACCGGCGGCGACGTCGAGCCTGGCCCGCTCGCCGCAGGCGGCGAGGTTCAGGGCCGCCAGCGCCGCCGCGGCGATCAGGACCGGCTTCATCCTCAGGCGGCCCATCCTCAGGCGCGTCGGCGGAAGAGACCCAGCAGGGCCAGCAGCACCACCGCGCCGATCGTCGAGATCACCAGGCTGCCCAGCCATCCGGTCGCTCCCAGGCCCACCATGCTGGCCAGGAAGGCCCCGACCAGCGACCCCACCAGGCCGACCACCAGATTGGTCAGCAACCCATGGTCGCGCTTCATGATCTTCTCGGCAAGCCAGCCGGCGAACACGCCGATGATGATCGCACCGATGAAACCCACGCCGTTCATGCCCTGGTTCTCCTGTTCGCCCTCGGGGTGTCAGGAAAATGCGTAGGGTGCGGCAGAGGTTGCTTACCCCCTCAGTCGCTCCGCGACAGCTCCCCCAGAGGGGGAGCATCTCGAAGAACCCGCGCCAACCAGATCCTCCCCCTCTGGGGGAGGTGGCCCGGAGGGCCGGAGGGGGCCGGCGCGGCGGAAGGTCTTGGCGCCTCGACCTCGCCAAGCCATGGTCCGCGCCCACACCGCCAGAGCCTCCCATGGTCCACCCCGTCTTCGCCGACCTGCCCGTCACCGTCTTCGAGGAGATGAGCGGCCTCGCCCGCGAGCTGGGGGCGATCAATCTCGGCCAGGGCTTTCCGGACGACCAGGGGCCGATCGCCCTGCGGCGCAAGGCCGGCGAGGCGCTGATCGAGGGCTCCAACCAGTATCCGCCGATGCGCGGCCTGCCCCAGCTGCGCCAGGCGGTCGCCGGCCACTACGGGCGCTCCCAGGGCCTGGACCTCGATCCCGACCGCGAGATCATCGTCACCTCGGGCGCCACCGAGGCCCTGGCGGCGGCCTTCCTGTCCCTGATCTCGCCCGGCGACGAGGTGGTGCTGTTCCAACCGCTCTACGACGCCTACCTGCCGATGGTGCGCCGCGCTGGCGGCATCCCCCGCCTCGTTCGCCTGACCCCGCCGCACTGGCGGTTCGACCGGGCGATGCTGGAAGCCGTCTTCAGCGACAAGACCAGGCTCGTCGTGCTCAACAGCCCGCTGAACCCGGCCGGCGTCGTCACCCCCGACGAGGACCTGGCCCTGCTGGCCGAGTTCTGCGTCCGCTTCGACGCTGCGGCCGTCTGCGACGAGGTCTGGGAGGCCGTGGTCTTCGACGGCCGCGCCCACAGACCGCTGATGACCTTCCCCGGCATGCGCGAGCGGACGGTGAAGATCGGCTCGGCCGGCAAGATGTTCGGCATGACCGGCTGGAAGGTCGGCTTCCTGTGCGCGGCCCCGCCGCTGGCCAAGGCCCTGGCCGGCGCCCACCAGTTCCTGACCTTCACCACCCCGCCCAATCTGCAGGCCGCCGTCGCCTTCGGCCTGGAAGAGCCCGGCGACTGGTTCGAGACCATGCCCGCCGGCCTTCAGCGCTCGCGCGACCGCCTGGCGGCGGGGCTGCGGGACGTCGGCTTTTCCGTGCTCGACAGCGGCGGGACCTATTTCCTCAATGTCGACCTGACCGCCTCGGGGATCGACGAGCCCGACCGCGCCTTCGCCCTGCGGGCCGTCCGCGAGCACGGCGTGGCGGCGATCCCGGTCTCGGCCTTCTACGCGCAGGATCCGGTGACCAACGTCCTGCGCCTGTGCTTCGCCAAGGGGGACGACGTGCTGGACGCGGCTGTGGAGCGGCTGGCGCGGGCGAAGTAGTCCCTCTCCCGCCCCCTACTTCGTCATCCCGGAAAGCGCGCAGCGCTTATCCGGGACCCAGGGGGACCGGGCGCTGAATCGCCGCCGCCGCAAGCACCAGCCACCTCCTTGCGGCGGCCCCTGGGTCCCGGCTCTTCGCTGCGCTACGGCCGGGATGACGAGCTTTTGAGCGGCGCGGGCCCTCAAGGATGCGCCGCCGCCCAGTCCATCACCTCCTGCAACGGCGCGACCCACACCTGGTCGGGATGCGCCTTCAGCCAGGCCAGCAGCTCCTGGTGCGCCGGGTTCGACACCTGCAGGTAGTCGCCGCCCACGCCGTGGAACAGGAACACCGCAACCCCGCCGCCCGCCGCGGCGCTCTTGGCGAAGTCGATCAGCTGCGCGCCCGTCACGGTCTCCGGAAAGCCGCGCGAGGGGACGTGCATCGGGTCGATCCGGCGACCGGCCAGGTCGTCCGGCGTGGTCACCACGCCGCGCGCGTAGGTCGCCAGGCCCGAGGCCCGCAGCGCCTCCAGATAGTCGACGCCGCCGGCCTTGCTGGCCCCGCAGGGGGTGGCGAAGCCGTGGCGGGCCTTGCCGTCGATGGCGGTCAGCAGCACGTTCTGCTGCTCGATCTCCTTGAGCAGGCTGGCCGGCGTATAGGCCTCGGCGACATAGCGCGGATCGGCCGGGAAGTTGGCCGCCGGGCAGGCGTGAAAGATCGTGTGGTTGGCCAGTTCGTGGCCTTCGGCGGCGGCGGCCCGCCAGCGCGGAATGTCGGCCGCCTTGACGCCCGACAGGAAGAAGCTGCCGCGAAAGCCCGCCGCGTCCAGGGCCGGCACGGCGTTGTCGAGCTGCGAGACCAGGGCGTCGTCATAGGTCAGGGCGACGGCGGCCCTGGCCCCGTTCGGCCATTGCGTCGCGCAGGCGGCGGACACCCCGCCGACCAGGCCCACGCCCAGGCTCATGACGATCGCCAGCAACGCCTTCATCGGACACGTCCTCCCCCGTTTAGAGAGGGAGGACGCTAGGGTCCGCCGAGGCGGGGCGCAAGCGCCCCGCCGGACTCACCGGAACAGGTTGGCCTCGATCACGGCCATGGTCATGTCCAGGTGGTCGCCAGCGAAGTCCAGGTTCACGAAGTTGAGCTTGGCGGTCATGACCGGATCCTCGGCGACCAGCCGCGCCAGGGGCGGCTGGATGCGTTCGGCCTTGGTCTTGATGGACTCCCCGCCCGGACTGGCCGGGACGTTGCAGTGCATCATCCACAGCGGCCCGCCGGTCGGCGGCTCGACCGCGTCGATCGCCAGCCGCAGATCGTAGGCCGTGGTGCTGTAGCCGTTGATCCAGACGCCCGCGAGATCGAAGTCGACGTCGAAACCCGCGGCCTTGGCGGCCTTGAACGCGCCCTCCCACGGCTTCTCGCCCGGCGTCAGGGCCGAGCCTTCCGGCGTCGAGATCCAGATGTTGTGGTCCTTCCGCCGGCCCTTCATCGGCCCGTCCGCCTTGACGGCGGCGGTCGGCGGCTTGCCCCATGAGAACAGTACGACGTTATTCTTCATCCCCAGAAGGCCGTTCTGGTTCGCGTGCTGGATGAAGCGGTAATAGACGTGGTCATGGCCGTCGCCGTCCTTCTCGACGACGATCCGCGGATAGACCCGGGGACCCAGGGCGTTGAGCACGAGGTCCCAGGCGTCGATGGCCGGGGTGTACGGCTGAAGCGCCTGCATGCAGAGGGCAAGAGACGGCTGCGGCTGCGTGAGCAGCGAGATGACGAGGATCTCCTCGGGATTCTCGTCGAGGAAGCGGTTGATATCGGCCAGCACCGAGGTCAGTTCGGCCGAGGTGTTGTCCAGGCCGTGGAAGCCTCGCCAGACGCCGTCGCATCCCGCGCGGAACCGCAGGTCCAGATACCGCGATCCGGCTCGCAGCTGGCCGTAGATGTCCCGCGACTGGGTCTGGCTGCGCTGGTCGCCGCCGGCGATCGGAATGTCCCAGGAGGCCGCGTCGTGGCTGCCGGGGATGACCAGGTCGGCCAGGGCCCGGCCGCCGATGACGCCCCGCAGGTCGCCCATCCAGCTGAAGGTGTCGATCTTCGTCCAGTTGTCGTGCTTGGACTTCAGCCCCGGCGCGTAGGAGGCCTTGGAGCCTTGGAACTGCTCGATCGGCACGAACTCGAACAGGAACGGCTCGGTCGTGAACTCCAGATAGACCTCCTGGCTGCTGAACAGCTGGTCGGGGCCGTTCGGCGCGTTCTGGAAGCTGATCCAGACGACGTCTTCGTTGATCTCGTAGTTCGTCGACAGCTTGAAGGGCTGGCCGTCGCGGGTCTGCGAGAGCGTACCGCTGAAGGCGCCGGGAACCGGGCTTTGCAGGTTCACGCCGGAAACGGGATCCAGGGTCAGCGTGTAGGCCTTGCTGACCCAGTGCCAGTAGGCGTCGACCCCGCCGTCGTTCTCGCCGCCCAGGCCCCAGTCGCCGTCGGGATGCGGCACGGCCAGGACGCCCTGGTTCGAACCGCTCGGGCGCCACTGCACATAGAGGACGTTGTCCAGCTTCAAGGGGTTGCTGTAGACGCCCGCCGGAATGCAGACCGCGTAGTTATCGTTGGTCCCCAGCCAGCCGAAGACCTTGTCTCCCGCCAGATTCCAAAGCCGCACGAAATATTTCTGATCCTTAGCCATCCAGGCCCCCTTCTGATCGCCGAAGGCCTGGATAGACGCAATAGTTGATTATCCCAAATTACAACTTCAAGACGGCGTTGCTAAACTTCACGCCGCCACCCGTTCCTCGTCGCGCACGCTTCGCCTGAAGTCGCGCGGCGAGCAGCCGTACTGGTCGCGGAAGGCGCGGCTGAAGTGGGCGCTGCCGTTGAATCCCCAACGAAAGCAGATCTCCGAGATCGACAGCCGGGCGAACTGGGGGCTGGCCAGGTCGTTGCGACAGCGCTCCAGCCGACGGGTGCGCAGATAGTGGCTGAAGGTCTCCTCGACGCCCTCGAACAGCTTCTGCACGTAGCGCGGCGAGACCCCCTCCTCGTCGGCCACCCGGCGGATGGTCAGGTTCGGGTCGGGCAGCAGCGTCTCGATGGTCTGGCGCAGGCGCTGCAGGTGGGCGCTGCGGGCGTCGGTCGGCCAGGCCGCCCCGCGCTCTTCGCCGGCTTCCAGCAGGCACAGGCCCAGGAACTCGGCCAGGGCCAGCTCGACCGGGCGCAGCTGGTCGACGGTCAGGTCCTCCAGCGAGTCGGCGGTGGCGCGCAGCAGGCCCGACAGGATGTGCTTGACCCCGCCCTCGCCGCGCAGCCGCCCCACCCGCAGGGCGCGCGGCGCGACCAGGCGATGGTTCAAGGCCACGCGCGGGGCGCGGACGAACATCAGCCGGCAGCGGGTGGCCAGCCGCAGGGCCGCCGCCTGGCCGGTCGGGCCAAAGGCGATGTCGCCGATCGACAGGTCCTCGCCCAGGTCGTCGCTGACCACCGCCGCCTGGCCGTCGAGCAGCACCGCCATCCACACCGCCGCCGGCTGGTTGGTGAGACGGCCCGAGATGGTCTGGGCCCCGGCGTTGACCAAGGCGAACTCGATGCCCAGTGGACTGGTCAGGCAGACCACCGAGGTCGAGGCCGGCTCCAGCTCCGACAGGCTCTCGACCGGCAGGCCCAGGCGCGACATGGCCTCGCGCCAGGCGTCGGCCCGCTCGGCGCGGGGGTAGCTGTCGGTGCTGAACGACCAGGCGCGCAAGGCCTCAGGTTCTCTTCGAAGACTTGGTTTGGGGGAAGATGTCGCGCGGGATGCGGACGTGGCAGCCCTGCTTGCCGTCGACCACCTGGGTGACGCCGAAGTCGGACGCCACGCTCATCAGCGAATAGGCGTCGTTCTTGGTCAGGCCGACATGGTCGGACAGCAGGCTCAGCATGTTGAGGGAGGCTTGGCGCATGGCCACGTTGAGATCCTCGTCGAACCCGTGGACGATCCACCACTTGGGGGTCTCCAGCAAAGGCCCCGGGGTCTCGAAATCCTTGCGAAGGACGATCTGCATCAGGACGTTGAGCGAACTTTCGATCGCGGTGCCTGAAAGTTCGCCATCGCCCTGGCTGACGTGGGGATCTCCGATGGAGAACAGCCCGCCCTCCACCTGGACGGGATAGTACATCGTCGCCCCGGCCCCGATCCGCCAGTTGTCGATATTGCCGCCGTGCAGGCCGGGCGGGATGGTGCTGACGCGGCCGTCGACGGCCGGCGCGACGCCGGCGGTGCCCAGATGCGGACGGGCCGGGATACGCACGCCCGGCAGGGCGCTCTGGCGGTCGCATTCGGGGCAGTTGGTGATCGTGCCGGGCGTCAGGTACTTGCCCGGAAAGTCGTAGGCATAGAGGGCGCTGGCGGTGTTGTAGTCGGCGTCGAGCTCATAGATCGTCACCCGCTCCTTCTCGCCGAACTCCTTGTAGAGATAGCCCCAGTTGGCCGCGAGGTTGGAGCCGTAGTTGTTGCGCGGGACCATGCGCAGGTAGCGCACCTCCAGCACGTCGCCGGGCTTGGCGTCCTCGATCCAGATCGGGCCGGTCATGATGTGGACGCCGGGATTGCGGTCGTCCTCCGGCACCTCGGTGAAGATGCGGGTGATCGCTTCGTCCATCATCAGGTCGGGGGCGTCGCCGGCGTGGTGAGTGATCGCCTCGGCCTGGATCAGGTCGCCGCTCTTGATGCGCAGGGCCGGCTTGATCGACGGATCGAAATAGCCCCAGTGGATGGTCTCGGGCGTGGCCTTGAGGTGGTGCAAGGCGCCGGGCGCGACGTCGGGACGGACCTGGCCGGGTTCGCAGATGAAGGGCATCGGGATCTCCGTTTAGGCCGCGGCCAGCGTCACGCTGGTCATGCTCAGCGAGCCATGCTCGATGTGGTCGGGGGAAAAGCGGGCGACATCGCCGGGCAGCCGCGCGCCCAGCACGTAGAGCAGCGGCCAGTAGTGGTCGGGGGTCGGCACGGCGCGACGAGCGTCCTCGCCGAGCTTTTCGAACTCGACGGCGGTCAGCGGCTGGTCGTCGGCGATGGCCGTCTTGATTGCTTCATTAAAGCGCTGCGACCAGTCGTAGGGCGCGCAGTGCCGGTCGCCCCAGTCCATGGCCGGCAGGTTGTGGACGATGTTGCCGGTGCCGACGATCAGAACGCCCTCGTCACGCAGCGAGGCCAGGCGCTTGCCCATCTCGTAGTGCCACTGCGGCGGCCTGGTCCCGTCCATCGACAGCTGGATCACTGGCACGTCGGCCTCGGGCCAGGCCTTGCACAGCACCGACCAGGTCCCGTGGTCCAGACCCCACTGGCGCTCGTCCAGCACCACCGGAATCTCGGGGGCCAGCAGGTCGCGCACGCGCGCCGCCAAGTCAGGCGAGCCCGGCGCCGGGTACTGCACCTCGAACAGGGCGCGCGGGAACGAGGCGCCGAAGTCGTGGATGGTGCGCGGCTGGCTCATGGCCGTGACGCCGACACCCTTGGTGATCCAGTGGGCCGAGACGCAGAGGATGGCCTTGGGCTTGCCGTGCCTGGTCTCGATCTCGGCGGCCATGGCGGCCCAGGTCTTGGTGGTGTCGTTGGTCTCCAGCGCGATCATCGGGCTGCCGTGACCGAAGAAGACGACGGGAAGGCGCGAGGTCATCTCAGGCGGCCTCCACCGGAGCGGCGGGCGTCTCGCCGCCCTTCAGCCGCGCCCACTGGGCCTGGTAGCGCGGGGCGAGCCAGCGGTTGAACTGCACCTGCGCGCCCTCCTGCCAGCTGTAGCGGCCACGAATGGCGAAGCGCGAGCGCAGGCCCTTCTGGACCAGTTCGTCGACATGCATGTCCTGGGCGATGATCTGGCCGGCGGAGGTCATGATCATCTCCAGCCGCTCCTTGAAGCCGTAGCTGTCGCGGGCGCCGGGGGCGACCAGGATGCCGGTGTCCTGGGCCATGGTCTCCGGGCCGGTCGGCCGCAGGATCAGGTAGATGACCATGTCGCTGGTCATCACGAGCGACAGGGTCGGCGGGATGTTGGCGAAGGTCGCCCGGCCCCGGTCCTCGTCCGACAGCTTGGGGAAGATCGGCAGCACCGCCTTCTGGGTCGGGTTGAAGCTGGCGTCCGGGTGCAGGGTGCCGTTGTAGCGCAGGAAGCCGGCGTCGCCGGGCTCGGCTTCCGGGAAACTGGCCAGCTCGCTGGGAATGAAGTCGTGCAGCACGCCGCGATGCAGCTTGCTGGCGTGGTAGCCGTCGTTGTTGTTCTCGAACATCACCTTCCAGTTCCAGGCGAACTGGCCGGTCATCGGTTCGAGCGCTTCGGCGGTCTCGAGGTCGAAATTGGCGATGGCGGCCTCGACCGCGGTCAGGCGCGGGGCCAGCGGCTCGGCCTCGGCGTCGAAATTGACGAAGATGAAGCCCAGCCAGATCTCGACCTTGAAGGTCGGCAGGCTGACCTTCTTCTTGTCGAAGCCGCAGGTGCGGTCCATGGCCGGGGCGTTCACCAGGTCGCCGTTCAGCGAATAGACCCAGTGGTGATAGGGGCAGACGAAGCCGCGGGCGTTGCCCTTGCCCTCGGCCACCAGCATGGCGCGGTGCTGGCAGACCGACGACATCGCCTTGATCTCGCCGGCCCGGTTGCGGGTGACCAGGATCGGCTCGCCGACGATCTCGGTGGTGAAGAAGTCGCCGGGCTCCTGCACCTGGTCCACCCGGCCCACGCACAGCCACTCGCGGTCGAACAGGGCGGCCTTCTCGAACTCGTAGAACGCCGCGTCGGTATAGCAGGCCGGCGGCAGGGTCTCGGCCGCGCCCACCTCTTGGGTGGAGCTGGACAGCCCGTCGAAGAAGGCGTCGCTGAACAGGGTCACGGCCGGGGCGCTCGCTGAAGAGAAGAAGACGACCCAAGGCTGGCGCCCCTCCCCGCCCCGGTCTTGCTCCAGCGCGCACGAAAACTTGGTCAGCCGCAGGGGCGCGCCGCGCGGTCGCCCGCCGAACGGGCGGTGCTGTCGCCGGGGCGTACAGGAGGCGGGCTTTTGACCATACGCGCACGAGACGGGGGAAAGAGAGAGGGCGCTCTGAGGCAAGACCGTGGTTTTTCAGCCGCCTAGGCTTGCCGCCATACAGTCACCCGAAGGTCGATCCCATGCTCGCCGAAGCACCGCCCGCCCTGGCCACCAAGCCCCTCAAGAAGGGCGCGCAAGACGACTTCGGCGCGGAGATCCTGAACATCGACCTGCCGACCGCCTCGGACGCCGAGCTGGACGGCGTGGTCGCCGCCTTCCACGCCCACGGGGCGGTGCTGGTGCGCGACCAGGCGATGACGCCGGACGACCTGATGGCCTTCATCGGCCGGTTCGGCGATCCGGAAGACCACACCCAGACCCGCTTCACCCTGCCCGGCTATCCGAAGATCTTCATCCTCTCCAACCGCGTCGTCGACGGCCAGCCGATCGGGGCCCACAACGACGGCGTCGGCTGGCACACCGACTACAGCTACAAGCCAGAACCCGTGATGCTGACCATGCTCTATTGCGTGGAGGCGCCGGAGGAAGGCTCCGACACCCTGCTGGCCGACGGCTGCGCGGCCTGGAACGCCCTCTCGGCCGAGAAGCAGGCCGAACTTCTGCCGCTGCGGCTGCACCACAGCTACAAGCACTTCATGGCCACCCGCACCTTCGGCGAGCAGATGATCCTGTCGCCCGAGATGGAGGCGGCCAATCCCGACGTCGAGCACCCGCTGATCCGCACCCACCCCTCGGACGGCCGCAAGGCCCTGTGGCCCTCGACCGGCACGGTGACCGAAGTGATCGGCAAGCCCGGCCCCGAAGGCCTCGCTTTGCTCGACGAGCTGGTGGAGTTCATGACGCAGGAGCGCTTCGTCCACGCCCACAAGTGGCGGCCCGGCGACATCCTGATGTGGGACAACCGCTGCACCCTGCACACCGGCACGCTGTACGACGACCAGAAGTACTTCCGGACGATGCACCGCCTGTGGGTGAAGGGCGATAAGCCGTTCTAAGTTCAAGTAAGACCGTCATCCCGGAAAGCCCGAAGGGCTTATCCGGGACCCAGGGGCCGGCGCACTGCGGTCGCCCCTGGGTCCCGGCTCTCCGCTGCGCTGCGGCCGGGATGACGAGCGATAGGAAATGCGAACATGACCCAGACCTGGCTGATCACCGGCGTATCCGGCGGGCTCGGGCGCGAGATCGCCGCGGCCGCCCTGGCGCGGGGCGACGTCGTGGCCGGCACGGTGCGCAGGAAGGCCGACGTCGCCGGCTTCGAAGCCATCGCGCCGGGCCGCGCCCACGGCCTGGTCATGGACGTCACCGACCCGGTCGCCGTCGCCCAGGCTGTGAAAGCCGCCGAGGCCCTGACCGGCCAGATAGACGTGCTGGTCAACAACGCCGGCTACGGCCTGGTCGGCGCGGTGGAGGAGGCCTCTCTGGAAGAGGTCCGCGCCCAGTTCGAGACCAACGTCTTCGGGCCGCTGTCCGTGCTCAAGGCGGTGCTGCCGGCCATGCGGGCGCGGCGTTCGGGGCGGATCGTCAACGTCACCTCGGTCTCGGGCCTGGCGGTCTGGGCCGGCACCGGCGTCTACTGCGCCAGCAAGTGGGCCCTGGAAGGGCTGACCCAGACCCTGGCGGCCGAGGTCGCCGAACTGGGGATCAAGGTCACGAACGTCGCCCCGGGCGGCCTGCGCACCAGCTTCGCCAAGGGCTCCAAGACCATCGTGGCCGACAAGCTCGCCGACTATGACGGCCTGGCCCGCGACGCCGAACGGATCATGGCCGACCATGCCGGCTCCGAGCCCGGCGACCCGAAAAAGGCCGCCCTGGCCGTGCTGGCCATCGTCGATGCGCCCGAGCCGCCCCTGCACCTGCTGCTGGGCGAAGACGCCCTCCACTACGCCGGCTACGCCATCGACGGCCTGAAGGCCGACATCGACGCCTGGCGCGACCTCTCCCTTTCCATCGCCTTCGACTGACCCAAAGGACCGCCCGTGACCAACACCCTGATCTTCGTCGACCTGGCCAGCGACGATCCCGCCAAGGCCGGCGAATTCTATGCTGAGGTGTTCGGCTGGCAGAACGACGCCCGGCCGCAGGGGATCTATCACCGCATGGTGCCGGGCGGTCATTTCAAGAACCCCGACGGCGGCGACAGCCAGATCGGCAACCTGCACCTGGGGATCTTCGACGCCGCCAACGCCCGTCCGCACCCGGAGAGCGCCGGCGTCGAGCCCCGCACGCTGTCGACCGACGGCCGCAAGCCCCGCATCTGGATCCTGATCGGCGACGACGACAGCGCCGACCGGATCCTGGGAACCGCCGAGAAGCTGGGCGCGACGTTGCTCTGGCGCAACCACTACTGGGCCGAGTTCAACGGCTACAACCATGCCTTCCGCGATCCCTGGGGGAACGAGATCGTGCTGTGGGGCAAGGCGGGGCAGAACCCGGAAGTGCCGGAGAGCTTCAGCCGGGAGTAGCCACCTGGCGGCGGCCCCCTCCGGCCCTCCGGGCCACCTCCCCCAAAGGGGGAGGATCTGGTCCGCGCGGCGTAGATGCTCCCCCTCTGGGGGAGGTGGCCCAGAGGGCCGGAGGGGGTCCCGCGCAGCGGGTAACGCACCTGCGAACCCTCATATTGCACCGCACCCAACACCGGCGCATCATCCGGCGATAACCAGAAAAGATCGCCGGGAGCGCAGGATGTCGGACAAGGCCTTTCAGCACGCGCCCGATCCGCCGTGGATCTTCCGCACCTATGCCGGCCATTCGACGGCCGAGAAGTCCAACGCGCTCTATCGCTCGAACCTGGCGCGCGGCCAGACCGGCCTGTCGGTGGCCTTCGACCTGCCCACCCAGACCGGCTACGACCCCGACCACATCCTCTCCCGCGGCGAGGTTGGCAAGGTCGGGGTGCCGATCAGCCATCTGGGCGACATGCGCGCCCTCTTCAGCGAGATCCCGCTGGAGAAGATGAACACCTCCATGACCATCAACGCCCCGGCCGCCTGGCTGCTGGCGATGTACGTGGCCCTGGCCGACGAGCAGGGCGCCGACCGCGCCCTGTTGCAGGGCACCACCCAGAACGACCTGATCAAGGAGTACCTCTCCCGCGGCACCTACATCTTCCCGCCGGGACCGAGCCTGCGGCTGATCGGCGACATGATCGCCTGGTGCTATCGCGAGGTTCCGAAATGGAACCCGATGAACGTCTGCAGCTACCACCTGCAGGAGGCCGGCGCGACGCCGGAGCAGGAGCTGGCCTTCGCCCTGGCCACGGCGATCAGCGTGCTCGACACCGTCCGCGCCGGCGGCCAGGTGCCCGAGGAGGACTTCGAGATCGTCGCCTCGCGGATCAGCTTCTTCGTCAACGCCGGGGTGCGGTTCGTCACCGAGCTGTGCAAGATGCGCAGCTTCACCAAGCTGTGGGACGAGATCCTGCTCGAGCGCTACGGCGTGCAGGACAAGAAGGCCCGCCGCTTCCGCTACGGGGTGCAGGTCAATTCCCTGGGCCTGACCGAGCCGCAGCCCGAGAACAATGTCTACCGCATCCTGATCGAGGCCCTGGCCGTCACCCTCAGCAAGGACGCCCGCTGCCGGGCCTTGCAGCTGCCGGCCTGGAATGAGGCCCTGGGCCTGCCGCGGCCGTGGGACCAGCAGTGGTCGCTTAGGCTGCAACAGGTGCTGGCCTATGAGACCGACCTGCTGGAATACGAAGACCTGTTCGCCGGCTCCCACGTGGTCGAGGCCAAGGTCGCCGAGCTGTCGAAGGGGGCGCTGGAGCAACTGGCCCTGATCGACGAGATGGGCGGCGCCCAGAACGCGATCGACTACATGAAGGCCGAGCTGGTGGCCTCCAACGCCAGGCGGGTGCGGGCCGTCGAGACCGGCGACCTCACCGTGGTCGGCGTCAACCGCTGGACCGACAGCGAGCCCTCGCCCCTGTCGGCCGGCGAAGGAAACATCGAGACCATCGATCCCAAGCTGGAAGCCGAGGTCGTCGCCCGCATCCAGGCCTGGCGCGCGGCCCGCGAAGCCGCCGCCGTCGAGGCCGCCCTGGCCGACCTCAAGGCCGCCGCGATCGACGGCCGAAACATCATGGAGCCCTCGATCGCCGCCGCCAAGGCCGGGGTCACCACCGGCGAGTGGGCCGGGGCGCTGCGCGAGGTGTTCGGCGAGTATCGCGGCCCGACGGGCGTCGCCATCGTCGTCTCAACCGGCGAGGCCGAGGACGTCGAAGCCGTGAAGGCCGAGGTCGAGCGGGTCTCCGAAGTCCTTGGCCGCACCCTGACCTATCTGGTCGGCAAGCCGGGCCTGGACGGCCACTCCAACGGCGCCGAGCAGATCGCCACCCGGGCCCGGGCCTGCGGCATGGAGGTGGTCTATGACGGCATCCGCTCGACGCCGGAGGAGATCGTCCGCCGCGCCAAGGAAAGCCGGGCCCACGTCGTGGGCCTGTCGATCCTGTCGGGCTCGCACCTCGACCTGGTGCAGGAGGTCGTGCGGCTGATGCGGGCGCAGGGCCTGGACCACATCCCCGTCGTCGCCGGCGGCATCATCCCCGAGGCGGACGCCCTGATCCTCAAGCAGATGGGCGTGGCGCGGATCTACACGCCCAAGGATTTCAGGATCACGGAGATCATGGGCGACGTGGTGCGCCTGGTCGAGGCGACGACCCTGGCGGAGGCTTGAGCGCGATTGATCGCCGCCACGGCCACGCTACCTTAGGGTGATGAAGCAGGCGCCGCCCCATGATCCAGACGTCCCGTCCGATAGAGGTTCGGCGGACATGACGCCGTTGCGCAAGGTCGCGAACGGCGTGCGGACGAGCCTGCCCACCGGCGAGATCGCGCGCGAAATGACGACCACGGCGATCTGGTGCGGCCTGCTGCTGGGCGTCTGGGGCGGCTCGCCCGAGGTCGGACCGCCGCTGTTCGTGGCCGGCGGCCTGGCGGCCGTCGCTTTCTGGCTGGCCGGCCGGCGCGAGGACGCCCCCGACCAGCCCGAACTCGGCGTATGGCGCGCCAGCCGCAAGACCCTGTTCCAGGCCCGCTGGAAACGCCGCGCGCCGCTCGGCGGCCTCGCCATCGGCCTGCTGCTGGCCGGACAGTCCTGGTGGTACGGCGACGCCTGGGGCGTGGTCTACGCCCTGGCGCTCTGTGGCGGCTTCGGCTGGCTGGCCTGGAGGCGCAAGCCGCTGGAGGACTGGGTGGAGCTGCGGATCGACGCGGACGGCCTCTATTCCCGCGAACTGGGCTGCACCATTCCCTGGCCGGTGCTGCAGGCGGTGCGTCCGCGCGCGCGCCACCGGGCGGGCAAGCTGGGCTTGCGGCTCGGTCCCAACGACCTGCCGAGCCTGGACGCCGCGGACCGCGCGGTGGGAGCCGATGTCGAGATCGATCTGGCGCCCCTGGCGCTGGGCGTCGACGCCGTCCGCGCCGAGATCTTCCGCTACCGTCCCGACTTGGAGATCGGCCCCGCGCCGGGCGCGCCGCCCGAGTCCATAGTCACGCCGATCCCTGGCGCGGCCACCGAGGCCGACGGCCGCGACGACAGCGCCCTGGCCGCCGTGTCGATGCTGGCGGTCGCCCAGAATCCCGCCCTGGCCCTGATCGCCCTCAGCAGCTCCAGCGACCGCTGAGCCGCCTTCAGCCCTCGAAGCCGACCAGCGCTCGAAACGCCGCCTCGGTCCGCGCCCAGAGCGCCGGATCGCGCGGCGCGACGGAAGGCTTGGCGCTGACCGCCCAGACCATCTGTTCGCGGACATAGTCGTCGATGGCGGGAATGCGCGCGCCCACGCCTACCGCCTCGCCGGCCGCCTGCTTGCGGCGACGCAGGTCTTCCAGGGCCTCGGCGGTCTCGGTCGGCAGGCGCACATGGTCGAGCAGGCGCGGCAGGCTCATCGGCGGCCGGGCGTCGCCCCGCTCACGCAGCCACTGCAGAGCCACGGCCGGGCGGATGACGTAGAAGTACTTCTTCAGCCGCACCTGCTCGCGCCCCTCGATGAAGCTTCCCCACTGGCGGCGGGCCAGGCCGTGATAGTGGGCGACGTCGCCGTGCAGGTCGCGCCAGGCCCGGGCGATCGGCTCGAACGCCGATCGGAAACCGGGATCCTCGGCATAGAGGATCGGCGAGGACAGCCATTCGGAGACCACGGCGTTGCCACGCGCCACCAGCTTCAGCGCCTTGGCCACATCCCAGCCGCCGATGTCGAGGTCGTCGTCGATCGGCCGCTCGATGACGTCGCGGGGCGGGGTCAAGCTCAGGTAGTCGGCGACCGGCCGGGCATAGACGAAGCGGACGTCATAGTCGCTGTCGGGCGAGTGGAAGCCCCAGGCGCGACTGCCCGATTCCACGGCCAGCAGCACGCGCACGCCCTCCTCGCGGGCGATGTCGGCCAGGCGGTTGACGATCTGTTCCCGGCGGTCGGCGGAAACGGCGTCGGCGAAACGGAGGTCGTCGGTCATCCTGGCGTTGTGCCGACGGCGCGGCCTTCCCGCAAGGTTCAGCTTCGCGCCAGCCGCCAGGCCGCCGCGAAGCCGACCAGGGCCAGCGGCACGAAGGCCCCGAACAGCCACGGGCCGTGGGCGAAGGCGGCGGCGGGATCGATTCCGTGGCCGAAGCCCAGCAGGTTGGCCATGGCCCCGGCGGCGGCCGAGCCGGTCGCGCCGCCGATCAGCTGCACGGTCGGCACCGCCGATGAGGCCAGGGCCTGGTCCTGGGCCGGCGCGCCGGCGATGGTCCGCCGGGCCAGGAACGCCCAGCAGAGCCCGAAGCCGCAGCCGACGGCCAGCAAGGAGAGGCCCGTGCTCCACAGGCCGCCGCGCGACACGGCCAGGGCCGAGGCCGCGACCCCGGCCAGGATCACCAGCGCGCCGGCGCGGATGGCCAGGGGCTCGTGCTCGACCTTCAGCCGGGCCACCAGCATGGCGCAGACGGTCCAGCCGGCCGCGATGCCGCCGGTGACGTAGCCGGCCACCAGCGGCGAGGCGCCGTGACGGGCCTGGATGAAGGCCGGGCCATAGACCGTGAAGCCGATGGCGGCGGCCTCGCAGGCGAACATGACCAGCAGGCCAAGGCCGGTGGCGGTGGAAAGATCGGCGGCCGAGCGCGGCAGCAGCCGGTCGGGCGAGATGCGGTTGACGGCCAGCATGGCGGCCATGGCCAGGGCGCCTAGCACGGCGCAGATCCCCGCCGTCGCCGGCGAGGTGACGACGCCGGCCGCGCCGACCAGGCTGACCCCGACCACCAGCAAGGCCAGCTGGCGGCTGGGGATGCGCGTGCGCCCCTCGGCCCGCTTCTCGCCCGGCAGCATGGCCAGCACCGCGATCACGAACACCACGCCCTGGACGACGAAGGCCCAGAACGCGCCCCGCCAGAAGCCGGCGGCGGCGAACACCCCGCCCAGCAGCGGTCCCAGCAGCGTCGCCCCGCCCCAAACGCCCGCCACCGCGCCATAGACGCGCGGCCACAGCTTTTCGGGGAACAGGGCGGTGATGGCGACGTAGCACAGGGCCACCACGGCCCCCGCGCCCAGCCCCTGGATCAACCGTCCGACGACGAAGGTGACGAACTCGGGCGCCAGGGCGCTCATGGCGCAGCCGGCGGCGTAGACAACGCCGGCGCAGGCGGTGGCCCGACGCAGGCCCAGACCTTGCGAGAACTTGCCGCTGCACGCGCCGGCGACGATCGAGCCCATCAGATAGGCCGCCACCGACCAGCCGAAATACTGGTGGCCGCCGATCTCGCGGGCGACGCTGGGCATGATGGTGGCGGTGACCAGGGTGTCGGCGGCGTTCAGCCAGATGCCCAGGCACAGCAGGCCGAAACGCGGCAGCAGGGCGCGGTCCAGCAGGGCGGTGCGATCGGCGGCGACGGACATCGACGGTCTCTTCGACGGCCCTTCCGGACCGGGCAGGCGGTCATGCCCGTTTCCGCGCCGCTCGCCAAGCCGCTGCACAGAACCGGACCGCTCGCCCCGCCGTTGAACACGCGTGAAACCCGCATCCCCTCAAGCCCTGGCGCTGGCCGAGATCGGCGGCCTGCTGCTCGACGCGGCCCTGGCCGGCCTGCTGGTCTTCGCCCTGGTCGACCGCATCGCCCCGCCGCAGGACCTGCCGTGGAAGCCGTTCTCGATCGACCAGCCGCTGGGCCTGGCGACGGAAGGCAAGCTGTCGCGCCTCGGCGCCGATCCGGCCGCCTGCCGCGCCGCCCTCCGGGCCGGGGGGATCACCCCCATCGACCAGCCGGCGCGCGACCAGGGCTTCTGCTCGACCCGCGACACGGTGCGGACCCAAAGCCTGCTGTCGCCCGCCGCCCCGGTGATGACCTGCCCGCTGGCCCTGCGCTACGCGGTCTGGGAGCGGCAGGTGCTGGTGCCGGCCGCCGAGCGGATCCTGGGCAGCCCGCTGGCCGGGGTCGATCACCTCGGGACCTACGCCTGCCGCACGATCTACGGCCGCCCCGGCGAGCGGCCCAGCCAGCACGCCCGCGCCGCGGCCCTGGACGTGTCCGGCGTCCGCCTCGCCGACGGCCGCCGCCTGACGCTGGCCGCCGACTTCCGCAAGGCCGGTCCCGAGGGGCGCTTCCTGCGCACGGCCCGCGCCGGCGCCTGCAAGGTGTTCGGGGCGGTGCTGAGCCCAGACTACAACGCCGCCCACGCCGACCACCTGCACCTAGATCTCAGCACCTACCGCCTGTGCCGCTGAGCGCGACAATAGAGCGCGCCCGCCTGTGAAATCCGTTCCCGGGGGTGCGAGGCGCCGGGCGTGCGCGCTATAGTTGGTCGAGTACCCGACGCGTTCCCCCGAAAGCCCGCCGATGCCCCACTCCATCCTGGTGATCGACGATGACCCGCTGATCCGCGAGTTCGTCGACCTGGTGCTGAGCCAGGCCGGCCACCGCGTTTCGGGCGCGCCCAACGGCGCGGTCGGCCTGGAGACCCTGGGCCACGCCAAGTCGGATCTGGTGCTGCTCGACATCCAGATGCCGGGGATGAGCGGCCTTGAGGCCCTGCGCGTCATCCGCCGCCTGCGCCGGCTGCGCACCCCGGTGATGATGATGACCGCCCGCGGCGACATCGACACCGTCAAGCAGGCCCTGAACGACGGGGCCAACGGCTACATCGTCAAGCCGTTCACCGCCGCCGACCTGCTCAAGCGCGTCACGGCCCTGCTGGCCAGCGACGGCCGCACGCCCGTGCCCCCGCCGGTCCCCGTCCCGGCCAAGCCCGCGCCGCCGCCCCCCGGTCCGGACACCTTCGAGATCGACTGAACGCCCCTCTCCCTTGCGGGAGAGGGTGGTCAAACGCGAAAAGCCCGCCTGGCCGGGGGACCAGGCGGGCTCGCACGGAGCGCGCAGGGGGGACGGGAGCGCGCCCCTAGCGTCCGTTAAGCGCGGTAGACGTAGGCGCTGGAGACGTAGCCGACGCCGACGCCGTTCTGGCCGACCAGGATCCACTTGCCGTCGCCGGTGCGGCCCAGGGCCTGGAAGGTTTCGCCGGTGACGACCGAGCCGACCTTCATGCCGCGGGTCGAGGCCGAGGCGCGCAGGTTCAGGTTCGAGCGGGCGACGTACTTGCCGCTGATCTTGGTCATCGGCGCATCGTCGATGTTGTGCGAGATGCGGATGCCGTTGCTGGTCTTGTAGGCCCCGCCGACGTCACGGGCGGCGTCCTTCTTCTGCATGTTGCAGCCGACGTAGGAGCCGGCGCCCGCGCCGACCACGGCGCCGATGGCGGTGCCCGTGCCACGGTCGTTCTTGGCCAGGTTCGAGCCGGCGACGGCGCCCAGCAGGCCGCCGATCACGGCGCCGGTTTCCTGCTTCTTGCCCGAGGCCTGGCAGCCGACGACGCCGCCCAGGCGCTGTTCGACGGCGTTGGCGGCCGGGGCCGCGGCCATGGTGAAGGCGGTGGCGGCGGCGGCGATGGTCAGACCGATGGTCTTCAAGGTGGTGGTCTTTTGCATGGCGAGAGTCCTTCGTCCCTTATGATTTTGCCGGGGCGCGCCGGCCCCGTGAGACGCAACATGGCAGGGCGAAGCTGAACCGCGCCGTCAGGTCGTTCGACAGAATTCGTTCATGTTGAAATTTTTCGCGGGGGTCCCAAAAGGGCTCCCTGGGGGCCTCATGGGTCGTGGTGTCGAAATGCACAACTTCAGATATTGTTTTTCGGCATGATGCGGCCGCCACGCGGCCAGCAACACCGCGTCGGGGAGGGATGTCATGAGGAAGATCGCTTTCGCGGCGGCCGCGGCTGTCGTGTTCGGCGCGGGGCTGTGGGGCTGCGACAAGGCTCCGGAGGCGCCCAAGCCCGAGGTTCTGCTGGACACGGCGGTAATCACGCCCGTGCCGCTGCCGACCACCGCCGACTATCCGGTCGCCCAGGCCACGATCCAGGGCTGGATCAACAACAGCGACACCGCGGCCATCCGCAACCACGCCTGGCAGATCTGGCAGGCCATGTCGCAGCCGTCCGGCCAGGTGTTCAACGGCCAGGACCTGCCCATCTGGGACACCTGGGCCGGCAGCAACGAAGTCTTCCCGCCGGCGCCGCCGGCCCCCGCCGCCGGTCCTGAGGCGGTCGCCGCGGTCAAGACGACGGTGGCCGACCGGGTCAAGGCGCCGCGCGCGCTGCACCAGTTCATCTCGCCCAACCAGTTCCACCACGGCCGGGGCGGCATCCCCAGCCCGCAGTTCGACGGCGCCATCACCGCGTTCAACAAGTTCAGCCCCGAGGCGGCCGCCTTCATCGATTCCACCCAGCCGGGGCCGGGCGGCAACTACACCTATTCCAACGGCAACGACCTGGGCGTGCTGAACGCCTCCTGGCCGGCGACCACGCCGGCCCAGGACCGCACGATCAACGTCTTCCCGGTGCGCGGCATCGAGCTCAAGCCGGTGTTCGGCCTGGTCAAGGCCACCGGCCTGACGATCCAGCCGCTGTGGCAGGGGCCGTCGGGCTCGACCAACGCCACCAACCCGATGCCGCCGACCTGGACCACCTGCGTCCTGATCGACCCGAACGGCAAGGGCGCGGTGCGGCCGGCGACCAAGGAAGAGATCGCCCAGGCTCCCAACGCCGCCGGCGCGGCCTATTTCAGCGCCTGCAAGACCTTCCTGTGGGGGCCGCTCAGCAGCTTCTACGCGGTCAAGCTCAGCACCGCCGAAGCGGCCGCCTTCAACGCCGCCAACGCGCCGCCGCCCACGCCCGCGCCGCCCCTGGCCGCCAAGGGCGACTACGCGGTGCTGCAGGCCATGCACGTCAACACCAAGGAGATCCCGTTCTGGACCTGGCAGACCTTCTGGTGGCAGCCGGGCGGCGACACGCCCAACGGCTTCCCCGGCAGCAAGCAGGGCCAGCCCTCGTCGCTGAAGACGCCGTGGAACAACTACGCCAGCTGCACGGCCTACGACCAGACGACCACGCCGGGCGGCTCGGCGATGACGGTGTGCTTCAACCCCTATCTGGAGACCAGCACCAACATCCCGGCCGGCATCACCTCCAACTGCATGAGCTGCCACGGTGTGGCGGTGATCGCCGCCAATGCGCCGTATCCGCTGTCGTACACGGCGCCGATCTCGTTCTTCACCGACAAGACCTACTTCACCACCAGCAACACCCAGGCCGACTTCTCCTGGGCGGTGGCTGGCGCGGCCGTGGTGCCGCCGAAGACCACGACGGCCAAGGCGCCGGCGGCGGCCAAGCCGAAGTAGCCGACAGCCGCGCCCGTCCTTCGGGGCGGGCGCGGATCTCCCGCGATCCCCATCGATCCCATCTTCGGGCCATGCCGCGCGCAACCGCATGCTGCGTCGCGGCATTGCTCGCAGGTGCGAAAGAGATCAGAGTGCCGGAAAACAAAAGTACGGCGCAGGGGAGTTCGAAAGCCATGACCGACGCGGTCGCCCAGGAGTCCAAGTCCCTGATCCTTCCCGGCCTGACGGGCCTGCTGCGCGAGGCGGCGACCTCGGCCCAGCTGTTCGTCGCCGAGGCCAAGCCGGCGGTGAAGGCGGGCGTCAGCGGCGAGGACGGCAGGATCGACCGCAAGCTTGCCGACGCCCAGCAGCACGCCGTGCACGGTTTTGGCTGGTACGCCGCCTATGCCGAGCTGATGAACCAGGTCGCCGGCTGGGCCGAGCGGCTGGAGGGCGAGGGGCGGTTCGGCGAGATCGAGGCCCTGCTGGCCCAGCTGCTGTTCTCCGAATACGCCGCCCAGCTGATCGGCGGCGTGCCGATGAACCAGGGCGAGATCGTCCGCCCCGCCCACCTGGTCACCGACCGCGCCGTCATGAACCGCCTGTTCTCGAACGGCATCATGAAGCTGATGGTCGAGGGCGGGACCCAGGCCGTGAAGACCCGCGTGGCCCAGCGCCTGGCCGAGGCCCGGGGACGTCCTACGCTTGAGCACACCGGTCTCGACGAGACCTTCGAGATGATCCGCGACCAGTTCCACGCCTTCGCCGAGGAGAAGGTCACCCCCTTCGCTCACGACTGGCACCTGAAGGACCAGCTGATCCCGATCGAGCTGGTCGAGGAGCTGGGGGCGCTGGGCGTGTTCGGCCTGACCATCCCCGAGGAATACGGCGGCAGCGGCATGGGCAAGACCGCCATGTGCGTGGTCTCCGAGGAGCTGTCGCGGGCCTGGATCGGCGTCGGCTCGCTGGCCACCCGCTCGGAGATCGCCGGCGAGCTGATCCTGACCGGCGGGACCGAAGCGCAGAAGCAGCACTGGCTGCCCAGGATCGCCAGCGCCGAGATCCTGCCGACGGCCGTCTTCACCGAGCCCAACACCGGCTCCGACCTCGGGTCCTTGCGCACCCGCGCCGTGCTGGAGGGCGAGCAGTACGTGGTGACCGGGAACAAGACCTGGATCACCCACGCCGCCCGCGCCGACGTCATGACCCTGCTGGTGCGCACCGATCCGGCCACCACCGATTATCGCGGCCTCTCCATGCTGCTGGCCCCCAAGCCGCGCGGCGCGGAGGGCGACGACTTCCCGGCCCAGGGCATGAGCGGCGGCGAGATCGGCGTCATCGGCTATCGCGGCATGAAGGAATACGAACTGGGCTTCGACGGCTTTTCCGTGCCGGCCGAGAACCTGCTGGGCGGTGTTCCGGGCCAGGGCTTCAAGCAGCTGATGGCCACCTTCGAGAGCGCCCGCATCCAGACGGCCGCCCGCGCCGTGGGCGTGGCCCAGGCCGCGCTGGAGGTGGGGCTGTCCTACGCGCTCGACCGCAAGCAGTTCGGCGACGCGATCTTCGCCTTCCCCCGGGTGCACAACAAGCTGGCCATGATGGCGGCCGAGATCATGGGCGTGCGCCAGCTGACCTATTTCGCCGCCCGCCAGAAGGACGAGGGCAAGCGCTGCGACCTGGAGGCCGGCATGGCCAAGCTGATCGCCGCCCGCGTCGCCTGGGCCGCCGCCGACAACGCCCTGCAGATCCACGGCGGCAACGGCTTCGCCATGGAATACGCCGCCAGCCGCCTGCTGGCTGACGCCCGCATCCTCAACATCTTCGAGGGGGCCGGCGAGATCCAGGCCCAGGTCATCGCCCGGCGACTGCTCGAAGACGGGAACTAGAGTCGGCCGGCGGACTTATCTGGTTTCGTTGTGCCGCTTGCCGCGATGGCCTAGGAATTCGTCCCTGGTCGCGCGTCGCTCCCGCGAGCCGCGCGATCCGCGAGGGAGTTCCTAAGGTGCAGTCGGCGGCCGGCCTTCTGGAAGCTGTGGATTGGGAAAACCACCTGCTTGGCCCGCGCGAGGCCTGGCCGGCGACGCTGAGCATGGTGGTCAATTCGCTGCTGGGCTCGCCGGAGTCGATGTACCTGGTCTGGGGGCCGCAGCGCGTCTTCCTGTTCAACGACGCCTACCGGTCGATCCTGGGGCCGCGCCTGGAGGCGGCCCAGGGCGCCCGGTTCGAGGACCTGTGGGCCGACGCCTGGCCCAGCGTCGCGCCGATGTTCCTGGCCGCGGAAGCCGGCGAGGCTTCGCGTGTAGTCGACATGTTCATCCCCATGGCCCGCTATGGCGAGCACGAGGACACCTGGTGGACCTTCTCCTACACGCCCGTCGTCGATGAGACCGGGATCGTGCAGGGCGTGCTGTGCATCACCAACGAGACCTCCGACAAGGTGCGGGCCGAAGCCGCCCACGCCCAGGCCGTGGCCCACCAGGAACTGCTCAACAACGAGCTCAGCCACCGGGTCAAGAACACCATGGCCATGGTTCAGGCGATCGCCGCCCAGAGCCTGAAGTCGATCGCCGACCGCGAGGCCGTCGAGGCCTTCGAGGATCGCCTGGTCGCCCTGGGCCACGCCCACGACGTGCTGTTGCAGAACCAATGGCGACCGGCCTCGGCGCGCGCGGTGGTGGCGCCGATGCTGGCCCTGCACGACGGCCGCGGCCGGATCGCGGTCGAGGGGCCGGACGTGCTGCTGGGGCCCGACGCCAGCCTGTCGCTGTCGCTGCTGCTGCACGAACTGGCGACCAACGCCGTCAAGCACGGCGCGCTGTCGGTCGAAAGCGGCCGGGTGGCGCTGGGCTGGACGATCGAGGACGGACGCTTCTTGCTCGACTGGCGCGAGACCGGCGGCCCCCCGGCCTCGCCGCCGCAGCGCAAGGGCTTCGGCTCGCGCCTGATCGCCTCGGGCCTGTGCGCGACGCGCGATGCGCAGCTGCGCTATGCGCCCGAAGGCTTCTCGGCGAAGTTCGCCGCGCCGCTGGAGCGGATGATGCGGGGGTGAGGCCCCCTCCGGCCCTCCGGGCCACCTCCCCCAGAGGGGGAGGATCTGAAGCGCCAGGATGCTCCCCCTCTGGGGGAGCTGTCGCGTAGCGACTGAGGGGGTTAGCCCCGCGGCGCCCAGCCGCTGGCGATCAGGGCGATCTGCCGGTCCATGGCCGCCGACATCGTCGTCGCGTCGGCGCCCTGGCCGGCCGCCAAGCGGTAGTTGGAGGCGTAGCAGGCCTTCAGCACTTCCACGGTCAGGGCGAAGTCCAGGTCGGGGCGCACGTCGCCGCGCGCCACGCCTTCCTGCAGCACCTGCTCCAGCATGTCGGCCAGATGCTCGTTGCGGCCGTAGGGGGTGACCCCCGGGTCGTTGGTCGGGCTGTAGGAAGCGGCGATGTGGGCCAGGAACAGCCGCACCCGTCGCGTCTCGAACTCGTAGTGGATGGCGAAGATCGAGCACAGCCGATCGGCCGTGGTTCCGCGCAGGAACGGCAGCACCCGGTCGAACTCGGCGTAGAGATCGCCCAGCCGCCGCTGCATCACATGGCTCAGCACCTCGGCCTTGGAGGCGAAGGTCGTGAAGACGCTGCCCACCGACACGCCCGCCCGTTCGGCGATGGCGCGGATGGTCGTCTCTTCGTAGCCGGTCTCGTTGAACAGGTCGCGCGCGGCCTCGAGCACGCGCTCGCGCGTCGCCTGTTTCTGTTCGTCACGTACGCCCACGCAGTTCCCCCTCCGGACACGCAGCGCTGTTTGCACATCGACCCGCGCGCCCGACCCCAACGGGCGCCCGAACCATCATTCTTTTCGTTGGCCTGGCCGACCGGGGGACGATCCGCCCCCCGGCGGGACCGTCCTCAGGCGCGCGCGCCGGCGAGGATCAGCGTGAGCTGTTCGCGCAGGTGAGCCACCAGGTTCTCGACCGTCCAACCGTCGAAGACGGCGCGGCGATAGTTGGCGACATACACGTCCCAAGCGATCTCGGCCACGAGTTTCGCGTTTACGTCGGCCTTCAGCTCGCCCGACTTCACGCCGCGCTCCAGGGCGTCGTTGATCAGGGCGAACAGGTGCTTGATGTCGCCGCGGGCGCGCTTTTCGGCGGCGTCCGAACGGGTCCAGCTGACGGCGATGCTGGCTTGCAGCAGCGGCAGTTGCTCCAGGTGGAAGCTGTAGGCCACGCCGAACAGGCCCAGCAGGGCGTCGGCGACGTTCTCGCCGTCGCGGGCGGCCTGCTTCATCTGGGCGTAGATGACTTCGTAGTCGGCGGTCAGGATCTCGTCGAACAGCTCGCTCTTGTCCGAGAAGCTGGCGAACACCGCGCCGGTCGACATGCCGGCGGCCTGGGCGATGTCACGGATCGTGGCGCCCTCGTAGCCGCGCTCGCTGAACAGCTGGCGGGCGGCCGACAGCACGCGCTCGCGGGTGCGCTGCTTGGCGAGCGCCCGGCGGGTCAGCTTCACCGGGGTTTCGGAACCGGACTCGATGTTGACGGAAACAAAGCTCATGCGGCGGCCTCCAGGCGGGCGAGCGCGGCTTCAGCGCGCTTTTCAAATTCGATGCAGTACTCGTCGACGACGTTTTGAAGGACGTCGGCGTAGCGGCGGGCGAGGTCGCGCCCATCCTGGGCGGCGTCTCGAAGGTCGATGATCAGTTGGCGGACTTCCGCCAGGGCTTCTTCCCGTTCGGAGGGAGCCGCGGTGAGCCGGGCGCTCTGCGACATGTCGTCTTCTCTCCAGACCGACCGCGGAAACAAACTGCGCTGAACGATCCGCGGCTGGGTGTCGATCATGTTCAACGAACGCGCACTGTGAATTCAGGTGGGGGCCTCTACCCTTGTGCGCAAGGGATTTCAACCCACAAATATAGCCAAAATCGATGAACCTTGGCTGGTTTAGGTTCTATGGTAGCGCTCCTCATCCGTCGATGCGACAAATGCACTCAACGAACACGCTCGCCGAACGCGTTCTGTGAACTTTGGGATGAGTTGGGCGGTGCTGGCGTTCCCTGGAGGCGCGGCCTAGGTTGAGCCGATGGCCCACCTGTTCCAGATCCTGATCCCCGTCGCCCTGTTCGCCGTGCTGGCGACTCTGTGCGTGGGGATCTACGCCCTCTTCCGCGGCGGCGACTTCGGCCGCTCCCATTCCAACCGTCTGATGCGGCTGCGCGTGGTGCTGCAGTTCGTCGCCGTGCTGGTGCTGGTGGCCGCCTTCTGGTGGAGCCACCGCTAGCTTTACTAGCCCGCTGATTTTGCGGGATTGTTTCAGAGAGTAACCAAAACATGGTCGTCCTGAACCGCATCTATACCCGCACGGGCGACAAGGGCTCGACGCGGCTGTCGACCGGCGAGCCGGTCAGCAAGGCCAGCTTGCGGGTCGAGGCCTATGGCGGGGTCGACGAGACCAACGCCTTCATCGGCGTCGCCCGCCAGCACGCGGGCGAGGACCCCGAGCTCGACGCCATGCTGGAGCGGATCCAGAACGACCTCTTCGACCTCGGCGCCGATCTGGCCACCCCCGAGCAGAACGAAAAGCCCGAATGGGAGCCGCTGCGCGTGGTCGAGGCCCAGGTCGAGCGGCTGGAGGCCGAGATCGACCTGATCAACGCGCGCCTCTCGCCCCTGACCTCGTTCGTGCTGCCGGCCGGTTCGGCGCTGTCGGCGGCGCTGCACGTGGCCCGCACCGTCTGCCGCCGGGCCGAGCGCACCTGCGTGGCCCTGGCCGCCACTGAAGGCGAGATCGTCGGCCAGCCGGCGCTGAAATACCTCAATCGCCTGTCGGACCTCTTGTTCGTCGCCGCCCGACGCGCCAATTCCGACGGCGCGCGGGACGTTCTGTGGAAGCCCGGCGCGACGCGATAGCAGGACCCGGCGAGACGACGATGCGTATTGGTATCCTGGAGACGGGCGAGCCGCCCGAAAGCCTGATCCCCGCCTACGGCCGCTACGGCGGCATGTTCCAGCGCCTGCTGGGGCCCGGGCACGACTACACGACCTTCGACGTCCAGGCCGGCGCGCTGCCCAAGGCGGTGGACGCCTGCGACGCCTGGCTGGTCACCGGCAGTTCGGCCGGGGTCTATGACGACCTGCCGTGGATCGCGCCGCTGAAGGGGTTCCTGGCCGGCGCCCGCGACAAGGCGCCGATCGTCGGGGTCTGCTTCGGTCACCAGGTGATGGCCGAGGCCTTCGGCGGCAGCGCGGTGAAGTCCGACAAGGGCTGGGGCGTGGGCCTGCAGAGCTATTCGGTGTCGCAGCCGGCCTCGTGGATGGACGACGCGGCCCCTCACGTGACCGCCCCGGGCTCGCACCAGGACCAAGTCGTGGCCCTAGCGCCGGGCGGCCGGGTGCTGGCCGGCAGCGACTTCACCCCGTTCGGCGTGCTGGCCTACGGCGACAAGGCCATGTCGATGCAGTTTCATCCGGAGTTCGACCCGGCCTATGCCGCGGCCCTGATCGAGAGCCGGCGCGGTACGCGCTTTACCGAGGCCCAGGCTGACGCGGCGGTGGCCTCGCTGGCCGCGCCCAACGACAGCGGCCGCATCGCCGGCTGGATCGAGCGCTTCCTGAAAGAGGCAACCGGCGCCTGATCCCGGCCGTTGCAGGCGGGAAGGGAGACGCCGATGTCCCGCCCCGCCACCCTGCTGTTGCTGACCGGCCTGGCCCTCGCGGGCGGGGCGCTGGTCGCCGGCGCGCTTGCCGAAGGCGAGCCCGCCGCGGCCGCCGCGCCGGTTCCGGTGCTGAAGACCGCCGCCGACTTCCAGTGGATAAAGGATCCGGCCGCCCGGTCGCTGGCCCTGTTCGCCGAGGCCGGCAAGGTCATCCAGAGCCCGCGCTGCCTGAACTGCCACCCGGCCACCCGCGTGCCGACCCAGGGCGATGACCTGCATCCGCACGACCCGCCGATGCTTGCCGGCCAGAGCGGCCATGGCCCCACGGGCCTGCCCTGCCTGTCGTGCCACGGCCCGGCCAACGTCAGGACCTTCGGCGAGCACATCAAGAGCATGCCGGGCGATCCGAAGTGGGCCGTGGCGCCGGCCGAGATGGCCTGGCAGGGCAAGTCGCTGGGGGCGATCTGCGCCCAGCTGAAGGACCCGGCCCGCAACGGCGGCAAGACCCTGGCCCAGCTGCAGCACCACATGGCCCACGACCACCTGGTCGGCTGGAGCTGGAACCCCGGCGAGGGGAGAAAGCCCGCGCCGGGGACGCAGGCCCAGCTGGGCGACCTGGTGCAGGCTTGGATCGATAGCGGCGCGAAGTGCCCGAAGGCGTGAGGGGCGATCACCGCCCGCCTCCCTCTCCCTCTCCTCCCGTCATTCCCGTCCTTGTGGCGGGAACCCCTCTCTCAGCCGCAAGGGCAGTAGTGGCGGCGTGCTGAGCACGCCGCTCGCATCTCACGTGAAAGCGGAACCAGGGGTTCCCGCCACAAGGGCGGGAATGACGGGAGCATTTGGGGGGAGTGTTGGGGCCGAGGCGGCTGGACAACCCCACATTGGCCTGACCAATATCGCTCCAACGACGGCGCTGGCATTACCAGCGTCGCGCGACAGGGAGAGGCGGATGCGGCGGATCTTCGGATGGGCGTTGGCGGTCGCGGCCGCGTTCCTGGCGACATCGGCCGCCCAGGCCGGCCCCACCCTGACCCGCGCCGACCTGCGCGGCGGCCAGGACCTTTCCGGAACCTGGAACTATTCGGTCGATCCCTATCGCGACGGCGTCGCCGGCTTCCATCGCGGTCCGCCGGGCGTGGGCCATCGGCGCTATGACGACAGCGACGTCGACCAGGTGACCCGGGCCGATCCCAAGGCGCTCTACGAATACGACATGCGCCGCTCGCCCACGGCGACCCTGCCGGCCGCGTGGCTGACCCATGCGCCGGAGATGCGCCACTACCAGGGGCTGGTGTGGTACCAGCGGCGCTTCGACAGCGCGGCCCTCAAGCCCGGCCAGCGCGCCTTCCTGCGCTTCGAGGCCGCCAACTACACCGCCAAGGTCTTCCTCAACGGCCAGGCGGTGGGCGAGCACGAGGGCGGGTTCACGCCGTTCTCGTTCGAGGTGACCGGCCTGCTGCGGGCCGGCGAGAACCAGGTGACGGTCGGCGTCGACTCCACCCCGTCGGCCGACGGCGCCCCGCCGCCGGTCACCGACTGGGAGAACTACGGCGGTATCACCCGGCCCGTGCGGCTGGTGATCACCCCGGCCACCTTCGTCGACGAGGCCTGGGTGCGGCTGACCCGCGACGGCAAGACCATCGCCGCCGACGTGCGCCTCGACGGCGTCAGCGCCGCAGGAGCGGCGGTCAGCGTCAAGGTCGCGGGCCTGACCTTGTCGGGAAACGCCGGCGCCGACGGTGTGGCGAAGCTGTCGGCCCCCGCGCCCAAGGGCCTCAAGCGCTGGGCCCCCGGCGCGCCGACGCTGTACGACGTGCGCGTCGAGGCCGGCGACGACGTGCTGACCGACCGCGTCGGCTTCCGCACCATCGAGGTGCGCGGCGGCGAGATCCTGTTGAACGGCAAGCCGGTGTTCCTGCGCGGTATCTGTCTGCACGAGGAGGAGTTGGGCGAGAACCCGGCCCGCACCATCACCGAAGCCTCGGCCCGCGCTCTGCTGGGCGAGGCCCGCGACGGCCTGCACGCCAACTTTGTTCGCCTGGCCCACTATCCGCACTCGGAGGTCACCACCCGCGTCGCCGACGAGATGGGCCTCTTGGTCTGGAGCGAGATCCCGATCTACTGGCTGGTGGCCTTCGACAATCCCCGCACCCTGAAGCTGGCGCGCGACATGCTGGCCGACTCGATCCGCCGCGACCGCAACCGCGCCTCGATCGTGCTGTGGAGCGTGGCCAACGAGACCCCGGTCGGCGAGGCCCGCAACGCGTTTTTGGGGACCCTGACCGACGACGTCCGCGCCCTGGACGACACCCGCCTGGTCACCGCCGCCCTGCTGGCCGCCCGCAAGACGGTGGACGGCCCCGATGGTCGCCACGCCGAGCAGTGGATCGACGATCCCCTGGCCGCCAGGCTCGACGTGCTGGCGGTCAACACCTACGCCGGCTGGTACGGCGACGATCCGCTGGACGCCGTTGCGAAGATCAGCTGGCGGGCCACCGACAAGCCGATGGTGTTCTCCGAGTTCGGCGCCGACGCCCTGGCCGGCTTCAGCGACCCGGTGCTGATGCGCAAGTTCTCCGAGGACTTCCAGGCCCGCTACTACGTCCAGACCCTGGCCATGGCCGCCAACGCCCCCAGCCTGCGGGGCATGTCGCCGTGGATCCTCAAGGACTTCCGCTCGCCCCGCCGCCAGCATCCGGTCTATCAGCAGGGCTGGAACCGCAAGGGCCTGATCTCGCCCACGGGGCGGCGCAAGGCGGCCTTCAAGGTGCTGGCCGACTACTACGCCAGGCTGGCGGGCGAGGGACGTTAGGCGCCGTCCGTCACTTTCCGCCACGCTCCACGACTTTCGGTTTCGAAGGCGAAGGAGGCCGCAACATCGGGCTTGCTCGGCTTGCGCCTCAATGCTCTAGGTTGCGCCTGGCGGCGGGCTCCATCATGTCGGTGGCGACCGCGCGTTTCCGCCGAGTGGGGGCGTAGATGGCGAACTTTGTGGGGGGCTCGAGCCTCGACGTGTACTATGGCCAGGGCGAGGCCGACACGATCGAAGGCAATGGCGGCGACGATCACCTGTTCGGCGGCGGCGGCGACGACCTGATCCGCGGCGGCGACGGCAACGACAGCCTCTATGGCGAGGGCGGGGCCGACACGATCGAGGGCGGGGCGGGCGACGACCGCATCCAGTCCGGCTTCACGCAGGTCGCCTCCGATTTCGACCGGGCCGTCGACATCCTGAAGGGCGGCGCGGGCGCCGACACCTTCGTGTTCGAGATCGCGTTCTACGAAAAAACCGGCAACCTCGACACGATCGACCACATCGCCGACTTCTCGTCGGCGGAGGGCGACCAAGTCTACCTGGCCTATAGCGGATCGACCAAGCTGGCCTGGCGCGGGGCGGTGACCAACGCCGACTTCACCATGACCGTGGGCCAGTCCTATGGCGGGACGAGCTCGGAGTTCCTGGGCGTCTACACCTGGACCAGCGGCTCGACGACCTATCTGATGGTCGACGTCAACGGCAACAACGTGCTCGACGCCAAGGACTTCGCCCTGGCCTTCGACGGCGCGCCGACCCTGTCGATCACCGACCTCGTCCGCGCGTCGGGCTACATCGTCGAGACCGGCGGGGCCAACGCCGACACCTGGACGGGTTCGTCCGTGGCCGACATCTACTACGGCAAGGGCGGCGGCGATCAGATCTCGGGTCTCGGCGGCGCCGACCAGCTGTACGGCGACGACGGCGACGACCGCATCCTCGGCGGCGACGGCGACGACTTCATCCTGGGCGGCCAGGGCAGCGACGAACTGAGCGGCGGCGCGGGCGCCGACACGATCTACGCGGCCTACAATCTGAACGGCTATTCCGAGAGCCAGGACGCGACCAACGTCCTGCACGGCGACGACGGCGACGACATCCTGATCGGCGGCGACGGCAAGGACACCCTGTACGGCGACGCCGGCAACGACCTGCTCACCAACGGCGCAGCGGGCGACAGCCTTTACGGCGGCGACGGCGACGACCGGCTCATCGGCGGCGGCGTGGGCACGGTGCTGGACGGCGGGGCCGGCAACGACACCCTGTCCTACACCAGCGGCGCGACGGTCACCGGCGGCGCCGGCGCCGACAAGTTCACGACGTCCTATTCGAGCTACGCCAGCACCAACCCCACCGGCTTCGCCACCATCACCGACTTCGATGCGACAGAGGGTGACACGCTCGACTTCGGGGCGGCCTACTCGCAAATGCGGCCCATCGTCTGGCGCGGCGAGGTCGACGCCGGCTTCTCGCTGCAGAACGGCCAGGTCTTCTCGTCCGGCGACTACGGCGTCGGCTTCATCCAGGTCTGGACCTGGACGGACGGCGACGCGACCTATCTGATCTTCGACACCGATAGCGATGGGGGCCTCGATTACGGTCCCAACGTCTGGAGCCAGGACTTCATCGTCAAGTTCGAGTCGGCCGTCGGCTTGGCGGCTTCGAGCTTCGCGGCCGGCTACCTGACCACCGTGCAAGGAACCAACGCCGTCGACGTCTTCGCCGGCACGGTCAACGCCGATCTCTATTACGGCGTGGGCGGCGACGACGAGCTGCATGGCGGGGCCGGCGCCGACACGCTCTACGGCAACAAGGGCGCCGACCGTCTCTATGGCGACGCCGGCCAGGACACGCTGAACGGCGGCGAAGGCGACGACGTCCTCGAAGGCGGCGCCGACAGCGACACGCTCTACGGCGCGGCCGGCAACGACACGCTGTATGGCGGCGACGGCGACGACCGGCTCGTGACCGGCGGCTCCGGCGTCGGCGAAGCCGACACGGCCGATGCGGTCAACGTCCTCTATGGCGGGGCGGGCAACGACACGCTGACCGGCGGCCTCAGCACCAACGACCGCTTCTATGGCGGATCCGGCAACGACAGCCTGTGGGGCGGCGGCGAGCTGTACGGCGAGGACGGCGACGACTCCCTGGGCGCGCGAACGTCCAGCCTGCTCGACGGCGGCGCCGGCGACGACATCCTGACGGGCGGCGACGGCGCGGACGTGCTGATCGGCGGCGCCGGCAAGGACAGCCTGCAAGGCGGCTGGGGCGACGACGTGCTCTATGCCGAGCTCGGCGACACGGCCGCCAACGGCGGCTACGGCAGCGACACGATCCATATCGCGCCTTTGCGCGCCGGCGAGACGCAGAACCTCACGATCGTCTACGGCGACTACAACGCCGACCGCTTCGTCATCGACGCGGACCTGGCCAACACGACCAGCCTGTCGCTCGTCGGGGCGATGTATTCCTGGGACTACGACAACTTCGTCGACGCGCTGGATCTGAAGGCGGCGACCGGCTTCGTGCAGGTCGATCTGTCGCTGACCACCGCCCAGCAGACCGGCATGGGCCTGTTGACCCTGCAGCAGATCGAGGACGTCTATGCCGGCGACTTCGGTTCGCGGCTGATCGGCTCGACGGCCGTCAACGGCCTCTACGGCGGGGCGGGGGCCGACTATCTGGACGGCGGCGCCGGCGCGGACGTCCTGACGGGCGGCGCGGGCGACGACACCTACATGGTCGACCAGGCCGGCGACAGCATCGTCGAACTCGACGGCGGCGGCTTCGACACGGTGTTCGCCTCCAGCTCCTACACCCTGGGCGCCTATGTCGAGCAGCTGATCCTGACCGGCTCGGCGACGACCGGCGCCGGCAACGCCCAGAACAACGCCATCCTCGGCAACGCCCTGGCCAACACCCTCTCGGGCGGGGCCGGCGCGGACTGGCTGAGCGGCCAGGACGGGGCCGACCTGCTGTACGGCGGCGAAGGCGGCGACTGGCTGGAAGGCGGCGCGGGCGAGGACTATCTCGACGGCGGCGCGGGCCGCGACACCCTGGTCGGCGGCGCCGGCAACGACACCTATGTGGTCGACGACGCCCTGGACGTGGTGATCGAGCTGGCCGGCGGCGGCGGCGATCAGGTGCTGGCCTCGGTGGACTACGCCCTGGCCGACAATGTCGAGCAGCTGGTCCTCACCGGCGCGGCCCTCGTCGGCAAGGGCAACGCCCTGGACAACTCGATCCTCGGCAACGGGCTCGCCAACACCCTGTTCGGCGGCCTGGGCAATGACTGGCTGAGCGGCCAAGCCGGCGACGACGCCCTGATCGGCGACGACGGCAACGACCAGCTGGAAGGCGGGGCCGGGGCCGACTGGCTCGACGGCGGGGCCGGTTCCGACGTGATGATCGGCGGCGTCGGCGACGACTCCTACGTCGTCGACGCGGCCGGCGACACCGTGGTCGAGGCGTCGGGCGAGGGCTACGACCAGGTGCTGTCGTCGATCTCCTACACGCTGGGCGCCCATGTCGAGCAGCTGATCCTCACCGGTTCGGCGACGACGGGAACGGGCAACGGCCTGGACAACGCCATCCTCGGCAACGGCGTGGCCAACACCCTGTTCGGCGGTCTGGGCAATGACTGGCTGAGCGGCCAGGCCGGCGACGACGCCCTGATCGGCGACGATGGCGCCGACCAGCTGGAAGGCGGGGCCGGGGCCGACTGGCTCGACGGCGGGGCCGGTTCGGACGTGATGATCGGCGGGACGGGCGACGACTCCTTCGTCGTCGACACGGCGTCCGACACCGTCGTCGAGGCCGCGGGCGAAGGCTACGACCAGGTGCTGTCGTCGGTCTCCTACGTGCTGGGCGACAATATCGAGCAGCTGATCCTGACCGGTTCGGCGACCACTGGGACGGGCAACGCCCTGGACAACGCCATCCTCGGCAACGGGGCGGCCAACACCCTGTTCGGCGGGCTGGGCAACGACTGGCTGAGCGGAGAGGCGGGCGACGACGCCCTGGTCGGCGGCGACGGCGCCGACTGGCTGGAGGGCGGATCGGGGTCCGACTGGCTGAGCGGCGAGGCCGGAAACGACACCCTCGTCGGCGGCCTGGGCGACGACTGGCTGGAAAGCGGCGCGGGGCAGGACATCCTGCGCGGCGGCGCAGGCAACGACACCCTGGTGGGCGGTGCGGGGGCCGACACCTTCGTCTACGCCGTGGGCGGCTACGACGTGATCAAGGACTTCGGGACGGGCGACCAGATCGACCTGACCGGGGCGGCCGAGGCCGGCCTGACCTGGACCACCCGCACCACCGCCCAGGGGATCGAGATCGATTTCTCGAACGGCGACGCCATGCTGCTGGAAGGTGTCTACACCCCGCCGGCCGCCGACGGCTGGTTCCTGCACCCCTGATCAGTATAGACCCCCGCCCGCTTCACCGCGGGCGGGGCGATCGCCTCGCGCCTAGGCGGGATCGACATTCACCGGCCTGAGCTCATTTTTCACCGAGCCTCCCCGCGAAGGCGGGGATCCAAGCCGAGGTTGGGTTCGATCCACGGTCGCGCCTCATCCTGAAATCCAGCTTGGGTCCCCGCCTTCGCGGGGATGCGCGGATTTGAAGGTCGCAAATAGCTGAATGTCGATTCGCCCTAGAGCGTCGCGGCCAGGGCGGTCATCTGGTCGGCGGCGACGCCCCAGCCCTCGTGGAAACCCATCTGCTCGTGGGTCGCCTTGTCTTCCGCCGTCCAGTGGCGAGCGGTGGCGGTGTAGCGGGTCTTGCCGTCGCCGAGGTCCTCGAACCGCACGATCCCGACCACGAACGGCTTCTCCGACGGGACCCAGGCGCTGGTGAAGGCGTCGGTGAAGACAATCAGCTGGTTCTCGATCACCTCCAGATAGACGCCGGGATTGGGCATCTCCTCGCCGTTCGGGCCGCTCATGACGATGTAGCTGTTCCCGCCGCTGCGCACGTCCATCTGCGCGTACGACACGCGCCAGGGCGGCGGGCAGAACCACTTGGGCAGCAGCTCGGGCGTGGTCCAGCACTTGAAGAGCTTGTCGGCCGGGACGTCGATGATCCGGGTCAGGGTCAGTTCGTGGGCGGCGGCGGGCGGCGTGAAGGCCATGGCGGGTCTCCGTCTTGCTGGAAGGACTGTTCGGGCCAAGGACGGTCCAGGTCCAGCCGTCCCGACACGCGCGCCGCATTTTTCGATCGCGGTTGACCGGGCGGCGCGCGGCGGTCACTGTGCGGGCAATTCAAACAAACGTTTAGGGAGCGCGCCGTGAGCCTCTTCGACCTTTCCGGCAAGGTGGCGATCATCACCGGATCCTCGCGCGGCATCGGCAAGGCCATCGCCGAGCGCCTGGCGCAGCACGGCGCGAAGGTGGTGATCTCGTCGCGCAAGGCCGGCCCCTGCGAGGAGGTCGCCGGCGCCCTCAACGAAAAGCATGGCGCGGGAACGGCCATCGCCGTTGCGGCCAACATCGCCTCGAAGGAGGACCTGCAGCGTCTGGTCGACGAGACCCGCGCCGCCTTCGGCCGCGTCGATGTCTGCGTCTGCAACGCCGCCAGCAATCCCTATTACGGCCCCCTGGCCGGCATCGCCGACGATCAGTTCCGCAAGATCCTCGACAACAACATCATCAGCAATCACTGGCTGATCTCGATGGTCGCCCCGGAAATGCGCGAGCGGAAGGACGGCGCGATCATCATCGTCAGCTCGATCGGCGGCCTGCGCGGCAACGCCGTCATCGGGGCCTACAACATCTCGAAAGCCGCCGACTTCCAGCTGGCCCGCAACCTCGCCCACGAGTTCGGCCCCGACAACGTGCGGGTCAACTGCATCGCGCCGGGCCTGATCAAGACCGATTTCGCCAAGGCCCTGTGGGACGATCCCAAGACCCTGGAGCGCTCGACCGCCGGCGTGCCGCTGCGGCGCATCGGCGAGCCCGACGAGATCGCGGGCGCGGCCGTCTACCTGGCCTCGCCGGCGGGAAGTTTCATGACCGGTCAAGCCATGGTGGTGGACGGCGGGGCGACCATCTGAGCCCCGTTCCACCTCCGCGCGATAACGGCGGTCTTTCGGTGCGGCCTAGGGACGCGCCGGGCCGAAATTAACCTCCGGCATGGAAACTTGACGCTAGGACAGAGCGGTTGCTTGAGGAACCGCACGCCCCGTGAAGCGCATCCTGCCCCTGCTGCTCGCGCTCGTCGCCCTGGCCGGCGTCGCCCAAGTCGGCGTCGTCGGGCCGGCGCGCGCCGCGACGCCGCAGGCTTCGGAGCAGGCGCGCAAGCTGGAGCAGCTTTATCGCGAGATCGGCGTGCAGCGGGCCGGTCCGGCCCCGCGCGACAACGAAGACGTCGAGCGCGCCGGCCGCCGGGCCCTGCGCCAGAAGGGCGACACCCGCCTCTACGCCCTGTGGCGCGTGCTCTACGCCTACAAGAGCAACCACGTACAGAAGGCCTTCGACGACTGGGAGGCGACGGTTCGCGCCACGGCCCGGGTCGATGACGATCCCGAACTGGCGGCGCTGGCCGACCTGATGCAGGCCGCCTACGACGTCGACGCCCGCGGGCCGACGGGCATGGACGACGCCCGCTGGGCCCGGTTCCTGGGCGGCTCCGGCCGCGAGATCGGCCTGATGGCCGGCGTCGAGCGCATCCGCTCCCTGGCGCGCAGCGGCCGCTGGACCGAGGCCAGCCATTTCGCCGGCCAGCTGTTCGAGGCGCTGGGCGAGCGCGGCTCGATCGCCCGGCCGCTGCTGGCCGAGGCCCATCAGGTGCACTCGTACACGCTGTCGGAAATCGGCGACAAGGACGGCGCCCTCGACCACATGGCCGAGGCCGCGCGGCTGGACGAGCGCGACGCCTTCTACATGCGCAAGATCGAGCGGCTGTACGACATCGCCTACACCGCCGCCGAGCTGGGCGAGATCCCCGCCGCCGAGCGGTTCGCCGAGGTGCACCACCGGATGAGCGTGGGGTCCGGCGATCCGGACCTGCTGACCTGGGACCAGAACCTCTGCGCGGTGATCGCCGACGCTCGCGACGATCCCCAAGGCGTGCTGCGCTGCCTGCGCGACGCCGGGGCGGCGCTGGTCGCGCCGCAGGATCGCGTCGCCATGTCGATGCTGCGCCTGCGGGCCAAGGCCCTGGCCCAGACGGGCCGGGCGGAGGCCGCTCGCCGTGACCTGACGCTGCTGGACACCGCTCCGCCCCGGGCCGCGCGCCCGGATCCGGTGGGGCGGATGCTGGTCGAGGCGTTCATCGCCAACGCCGAGGGCCGCAGCAAGGACGCCTTCTCCCTGTTCGACCGCTGGCGCGTGGCCCATGCCCGCGACACCAACGCCGCCCAGGCCGCCACCGCCTCGCAGATCTCCTCGGCGCTCGAGGCCGAGCTGCAGTCCAAGCGCACCGAGAGCGAGCGCCTGACCGCCGAGGTCGAGCTGACCCGCCGCCTGGCCCAGGCCACCGGCGTGATCGCCGCCCTGATGGCCCTGCTGGTGGTCGGCGGCGTCACCTGGGCGCTCTACATGAGGCGGGCCCAGGCCAACCTGAAGGACGCCCGAGGCCGGGCCGAGGCCGCCAGCGAGGCCAAGTCCTCGTTCCTGGCGGTGATGAGCCACGAGCTGCGCACGCCGCTGAACGGCATGCTGGGCATGGCCCAGGCCTTGCGCGGCGAGACCCTGGGCGACGGCCAGCGCGAGCAGGTCGACCTGCTGATCGATTCCGGCGAGACCCTGCTGGTCCTGCTCAACGACATTCTCGACCTGTCGAAGATCGAGGCCGGCAAGCTGGAGATCGCCCCGACGGCCGGCGACCTGGCCCAGGCTGTCGGCCGGCTGGTCAACGGCTTCCAGCCGACGGCCCGCGAGAAGGGCCTCAGCCTCACCTTCGACGTCGTCGGCGAGCCGCCGCCGTGCCTGATGTTCGACGTGGTGCGGGTGCGCCAGTGCGTGGCCAACCTGGTGTCGAACGCCCTGAAGTTCACCAGCGAGGGCCGGGTCGCCGTGACCCTGTCCTGCGCGCCCGAGCCCAACAGCGGCCGCCAGTCGGTGCGGCTGACGGTCAGCGACACCGGCATCGGCATGACGCCCGCGACGCTGAACAAGCTTTTCGGCGCCTTCACCCAGGCCGACGCCTCGACCACCCGCAACTACGGCGGCTCGGGCCTGGGCCTCAACATCACCCGGCGCCTGGCCGAGATGATGGGAGGCTCGGTGACCGTGCGCAGCCGCGAGGGCGAGGGTTCGCTCTTCACCCTGCGCTTCCTGGCCGACGCCGCCGTCGGCGAGACGGCCGAGACCCCGGCGGCCGAGCCCGCGGCCCTGGAGCTGGACGCCCTGGCCTCGCTGGGCGGACGCCGGGTGCTGGTGGTCGACGACCATCCGGTCAACCGCCGGGTCATCCGCCTGTTCCTGGAGCCGTTCGGCTGCGAACTGGTCGAGGTCGAGAACGGCCAGGAGGCGCTGGACGCCGTCGCCGCCCACCCCTTCGACATCGTGCTGATGGACGTCAACATGCCGGTGATGGACGGGCTGGAAGCCACCCGCCGCCTGCGCGCCGATCCGCGCTGGGTGCGCCTGCCGATCGTCGCCCTGACCGCCGACGTCATGCAGACCCAGATCCGCACCTGCCTGGAGGCGGGCATGGACGCCCACGTCGCCAAGCCGATCGACATGCGCAACCTGCTCTCGGTGCTGGCCCAGGTCGTGGTCGCCGCCCAGGCCCCCGGCGTGACGCGGGCGCGGACCGCCGAGCGGGTCTAGCGTCCTTCTCCCCTTGCGGGAGAAGGTGGCGGCCGAAGGCCGTCGGATGAGGGGTCTCTCAAACTTCGGACGCGGCGTCCGGCCGACCCGCCTGTCGCAGCGGACAGGTCTATCGGCCCCTTGTCTCACCCGACCTCCCTTCGGGAGATGAGGGAGGCGGGATTGGACTGGAGCGCCGCCCTCACCCCAGCGCGCTGACCCCGCCCAGCCAGGTCTGCCAGATCACCACGAAGCCGCCGTGCAGCAGCACCGCCGGCCACAGCGACCCGGTCCGCAGCCGCATCAGGGCGCAGGAAAGCCCCAGGATCGCCGTGCACAGCAGGAAGTCCCAGCGCAGGAACGTCGTCGCGTGCGGCAGGAAGGTCAGGGTCTCCAGCGGATGCCAGGCGACGTAGAGCGCGGTCGAGACGGCGACCCACAACCAGGGCCGGCGGGTTTCGTCGCGGCCGGGCAGCAGCAGGCCCCGGAACGGCAGTTCCTCGCCCAGGGCCGGGATGATCCAGACCAGCAGCAGCCGCACCGGCAGGCCCGGCGCCGTCTCGGTAAGACGATAGAGGCCGGTCGAGAAGCCGATCGCCGCCATCAGCGCGCCGCAGGTCACGGCCGTGATCGCGCACCACCGCCAGCCGGCCGCGTCGGGCAGGGTCGTCAGGACGGCGACGAGGCGCCGCCGCCAAGCACCTGTCAGCCAGGCAGCCCTCAGCTGCGCCACTTCAGCGTGGTTTCCTTGACCGGATTGACGAAGGGCCGGCCCTCGGCGCGGCTGGCGGTCCATTCGCGCTTCAGCTGCTGGTACCACTTGGCCTGGGTGTCGGCGTCGTCGATCCAGATCAGGGCCGGGTCGTACTTCAGCCCCTCGTTCTGCAGGTTCACCATGCGGCCGTCCTGGCGCAGGAACTCGCGGGCGAAGGGGGCGATCAGGGAGCGGAAGGCCATGACCGGATGATCCGACCAGATCAGCTGGCTGATCCGCGTGCTGGTCTCGGTCAGCGGCGTCAGGCAGGTCAGCGCCAGCACCTGATGCTTGCCGACCACGATGTGCTCCCAGCGATAGCCGGGCAGGCGGAAGGTGATCTCGATCTCCGGCGCGCCGCCGAGGATGTCGTACAGCCGGTTGGCCTTGCTGCGCCCGTGGCGGCGCATGACGAAGCCCTCGGGAGACGGCGCGAAGACCTTGGTCTTCTCCGACTGGCGCTTGGACGAGCGGGCCCACCAGGCCTCGTGCACATAGGGCGCGTGGGTGGGATCCATCAGCCCGACCACCGCGTGGTCCATGTGGGTCTCGAAGATCATCGAGTCGACGATCTTGGCGTCGCCGCCGACCACGCCGGGGAACTCGGGCGGCGGCTCCGGCGGCTCGCCGTCGAAGCGCGGGTCGCCGCTGATCCAGACGAACACCATCCCCTGGCTCTCGGCCGCCGGATAGCGCCGCACGCGGATGCGCGAGACCTCCAGGCTCTGGTCGCTGGTCAGCGACGGGATGGAGGCGCAGACGCCGTCCGAACCGAACCGCCAGCCGTGATAGGGGCATTCGACGCTGGAGCGGCCGTCGGCCTCCTGCGTCAGCTTGCCGCCCGACAGGGGCGCGGCGCGGTGCGGACAGACGTCGCGGATGGCGAACACCTTGCCGTCCTTGCCCCGGCTGACCAGCACCGGCTCGCCGAGGATCTCGTAGCGGGCGAGCTTGCCGGTCTTCACCTCGCGCGACAGGGCCGCGTAGTACCAGGCGTCGAACAGGAAGCCCTTGCCGAACTTGGCGGGCGGGGCCTTGGCGGTCTTGGTCGCGGCGCGTGCGGCTTCTGCAGGCAAGGAGGGGGCGGGCATGAGCCGGTTCTAGCGCTCGCCGGGCGCGTTGCGAAGGGCGCCGAGGAGCCGAAACCCCGCCCTTCGACAAGCTCAGGGTGAGGTTTCTACTCGACGGCCGGCAATAGCCCTCATCCTGAGCTTGTCGAAGGACGAGGGCGGCCGCGCCTACCGCCCCGCCGTCTCCACCAGCCGCTGGTAGAAGCGCACCATCTCCTCAAGGTTGGCCACGGTCATATGCTCGTTGGTGCCGTGGATCATCTTGGCGCCGTCCATCGACAGGGTGATCGGCTGGAAGCGGTAGATGTCGTCGGCGATCGGCGACATGAAGCGGCTGTCGGTGGCGGCGATGACCAGGCCCGGGGCGACCGGCGCGCCGCTCTCGTTCCCGGCCAGCGAGGCCAGGGTCTTCCAGCCGCCCGACGAGGTCGACGACACCGGCGAGGGATCATTGGGCGCCCGCTCCCAGGCGAAGGTCACCGGCAGGTCGCCGACGGCGCTCTTGGCCCGGGCCATGACGTCGGCCGCGGTGTCGCCCGGCGCGATACGGTAGTTGATCCAGGCCGTGGCGTCCTGCGGCAGGACGTTGTCCTTGGGCGAGCCCTTCAGCATGGTCGGGGCCGTGGTGGTGTGCAGCATGGCCGCGCCGGCCGGCGACTTGCTCATCTGTTTGATCAGCAGCGGCGAGAACAGCCAGGTGTTGGCCGCCGCCATCTTCACCACCGGCGAGGCGCTGGGGGCCAGGGCCTTCAGCATGTCGGCGCCGGGGCCTGAGAACGTCATCGGGTGCGGGTGGTCGGCGATGGCCAGCACGGCGCGGGCCAGGGTGGTCACGCCGGTCTGGGCCGGCGGGGTCGAGGAGTGGCCGCCCGGCGCCGGGGCGGTGATCCGCATCGTGCCGTAGCCCTTCTCGGCCACGCCGATGATCGCGGCGGGGCCCTGGGTGACCGGGTTGTCGGCCACCACCACCATGCCCTCGTCGAGCACGAACCAGGCCTTGACGCCCCGCGCCTTCAGCGTCGCCGCCACGGCCCGGGCGCCGGCTCCGCCGACCTCCTCGTCATGGCCGCTGGCGATGATGACGGTGCGCTTGGGGGCGAAGCCGCCGGCCGCCAGGCCCTCGACCGCTTCGAAGAGGCCGATCAGCGAGCCCTTGTCGTCGACCGAGCCGCGGCCCCAGACCGCGCCGTCGGCCACCACGCCGGCGAACGGCGGGTGCTTCCAGTCCTTCTCGGTGCCCGGCGTCACCGGCACCACGTCCTGGTGGGCCATCAGCACCAGCGGCGGCAGCGACGGGTCCGAGCCCTTCCAGGTGTAGATCAGGGCGTGGCCGCCGACGACCTCGCGGGTCATGGCCTTGTGAGCGGCCGGATAGGTGCTCTGCAGCCAGGCGTGCAGGGCGTCCCACTGGGCGAGGTCGTTCTCGCCGGCGTCCTGGTGGCTGACGGTCTGGAAACGGACGGCCTCGCCCAGGTGGGCGGCGGCCCTGGCGGCGTCGAACGGACGGGCGGCGGCCAGGGGAACGTCACCGGCCGGGGCCGGCGGCTTGAAGGTCGCCGTGCGCACCGCGACCACCCCGGCCAGCACCGCGACGACGCCGACCGTGCCCAGCGCGACCTTGCTCTTCCACCCCATGACGCCCCTCCGCGAATGTCAGGGCGCGACTGTGGGACGGGACGGCGCGGTTGCCAATCCCTATTTCGATACGATTAGGATCGAAATATGAGTTCTGACTATCGCCCGCCTATCCGCCCGTCATTCCCGCCCTTGTGGCGGGAACCCCTGGTTCCATTCGCACGTGAAGTGCAAGCGACGTGCTCGGCACGTCGCCCCATCCGCCCTTGCGGCTGACAGAGGGGTTCCCGCCACAAGGGCGGGAATGACGGGAAGAAAGGGAGCGTGGGCCGACCTACCCCTTCACGTGCGTTGTCGGCCGGTCATGGCCGTCGGACAGTTCCTCGCGCCACTGGCCGCGCTCGTCCTCGTAGGTGATGCCGGTCGTGTCGCCCGCCACCTTCTGCTCGCCGGCCGCGCGCTTAGCGGCGGCGAGGGCCGCGTCGTGCGTCGGATAGGTCTCGGAGAACACCGCGCCCAGCTTGTAGGCCCAGCCGCCGTCGTGCTCGACGATGGTGTAGGTGATGTCGGTCATGGGCGGTGCTCCTTCGGATGCGAAACTGGAGGGAGAGGGACGTGGTTCCGACGACGCTGTCTTGGACGCAGGCGCTGCATTCTCGAGCCCCAAATTCGTCATCCCGGCCGAAGCGCAGCGTAGAGCCGGGACCCAGGGGACTGGGCGCAGGCGGATCGGCCGGCTCACGGCGTCGGCGGCGACGCGGTGCGGCGGCCCCTGGGTCCCGGATAAGCGCTGCGCGCTTTCCGGGATGACGGCGGTGGGGTTGAACGCCCCCTACCCCTCCCCGCCCAGTTCCTGCACCTCTTCGAAGGTCCGCAGGCCCGGGCGCTGGGCGCAGATCAGCACGCCCATGTTGCCGGGCAGGTGCTGGTTGGCCAGCATCTTCTCGTGGGCGGCGGGGATCTGGTCCCAGGGGAACACTTCCGACAGGCAGGGATCGACGCGGCGGTCGATGACCAGCTGGTTGGCGGCGCTGGCCTGCATCAGGTTGGCGAAGTGCGAGCCCTGCACCCGCTTCTGGCGCATCCACAGGAAGCGGGCGTCCATGGTCAGGTTGAAGCCGCTGGTGCCGGCGCAGATGGCGACCATGCCGCCGCGCTTCACCACGAACACCGACACCGGGAACGTCGACTCGCCGGGGTGCTCGAAAACGAGGTCGACGTCCTTGTTGCCGGTGATCTGCCAGATGGCTTTGCCGAACTTGCGGCTCTCCTTCATGTAGTCGGAGAACTCGGGACCGTTGACCTTGGGCAGCTGGCCCCAGCAGTTGAACTCCTTGCGGTTCAGCACCGCCTTGGCGCCCATCGACAGCACGAACTCGCGCTTGTCGTCGTCGCTGACCACGCCGATGGCGTTGGCCCCCGCGACGGCCGCCAGTTGCACGGCGAAGACCCCGAGGCCGCCCGAGGCGCCCCAGACCAGCACGTTCTGGCCGGGCTTCAGCTCGTGCGGCTTGTGGCCGAACAACATGCGGTAGGCGGTGGCCAGCGTCAGGGTGTAGCAGGCCGCCTCCTCCCAGGTCAGGTGGCGAGGGCGCGGCATCAATTGGCGCGACTGCACGCGGCAGAACTGGGCGAAGCTGCCGTCCGGCGTCTCATAACCCCAAATTCTTTGGCTAGAAGAGTACATCGGGTCGCCGCCGTTGCACTCCTCGTCGTCGCCGTCGTCCTGATTGCAGTGGATGACGACCTCGTCGCCCAGCTTCCAGCGCTTGACCTTGGCGCCCACCGCCCAGACGACGCCCGAGGCGTCGGAGCCGGCGATGTGAAAGGGATGCTTGTGGCCGTCGAGCGGGCTGATCGGCTCGCCCAGGGCGGCCCAGATGCCGTTGTAGTTGACGCCAGCGGCCATCACGAGGACCAGCACCTCGTCCTCGCCGATCTCCCAGGTCGGCACCACCTCGACCTGCATGGCCGAGCCCGGCGGGCCGTGGCGCTCCTTGCGGATCGTCCAGGCGTACATCGACTTGGGCACGTGGAAGGCCGGCGGAATCTCGCCGATCTCGTAGAGGTCTTTGACAGGCGACGCAGTGGTCGCGAGGGTCGCGGTATCCATCTCACTCCCCGGCTCTTGGCCCCGGCTCTTCGGCGCTGCAACATGAACGCCGAAAGGACTGATTGCGCTCCGCGGTACGGTTCGGCGCGAACTAAAAACGCGCCGCCGGGCCGTCGTTCTTATCGTGTTCTCCGGCCACGCTCGGCAGGCCGGTACGGCTGAGGCTGTGACAAGCCTTCGGATCTGGCAAGCGGAATCCTTGTGCGTCGCAGCATGGTTGCGCATGAAACGACCTGTCGCCCCTGAGGTTGCGCGCTTCCCATTCGGCCCGCGCCGGGCGAGGTTGCGGGCATGACGCCGACGATACCGCCGCTGCTGCACGTCTCGCGCCCCACGGGCTCCATCATCCTGCTGGAGCTGGACGCCCCGCCGGCCAACGCCCTGAGCCTGCCCTTGCGGGCCCAGCTGGTCAGGGCCCTGGACGAGATCGCCACCGACGACGACGTCCGCGCCGTGGTGCTGACCGGCCGGGGCGCGGTGTTCTGCGCCGGCGATGATCTGCGCGAGGCGGCCGTGCGCGGCGACGGCGCCCTGGCGGCGGTGGAAGACTTCAACCGGCTGATGGACTGGGTCGAGGCCCTGCGCGTGCCGACCATCGCCGCCATCGACGGCTGGTGCTTCGGCGGCGGACTGGAACTCGCTTTGGCCTGCGACATCCGCCTGGCCAGCGACCGGGCGGTGTTCGCGGCCTCGGGGGTGAACATCGGTCTGGTGGCCTCGGCGACGCGGCTGCCCAAGCTGATCGGCGCCGCCCGCGCCAAGGCCCACCTGCTGACGGGGGCGAAGTTCGACCCGGCCCGCGCCCTGTTCGACGGGATCATCACCGCCGTCCACACGCCCGCCACCCTGCTGCGCGAGGCCATGAAGCTGGCCGAAGCCATCTCCTCCCGCGCGCCCCTGGCCGTGGAAGCGACCAAGCGGATCGTCGACGGCAAGGCCTATGTGGAAGAGGAACTGCCGGCCCTGATCGCCAGCGGGGATCACAAGGAGGCGATCGCGGCGTTCATGGCGAAAAGGACGGCGGATTTCCGGAGGAAGTAGATCCTTCTCCCCTTGCGGGAGAAGGTGGCGGCCGAAGGCCGTCGGATGAGGGGTCTCTCAGACACGAGACGCCACCGCCCGGCCTATCCGCTGCATGCCGCTTTGAGTTCTGAGAGACCCCTCACCCGACCTGCTTCGCAGGCCACCCTCTCCCGCAAGGGGAGAGGGACCAATCACACCGGCCGATCGCCCGCGATGGTCACCCGGAAGCCCGAGCGCACGTCCGGGAAATAGTCCCAGATCGCCTGGTGCCAGGTGCAGCGGTTGTCCCAGAAGGCCACCGAGTTGGGCCGCCAGCGGAAGCGGACCTGGAAGTCCGGATTGGCGGCGTGGTGGTAGAGATAGCCGAGGATGGCGGCGCTCTCGGCCTTGGGCAGGCCGGCGATGTGGGTGGTGTAGGACGGATTGACGAACAGGCTCTTGCGGCCGCTGACCGGGTGGGTGCGCACCACCGGGTGGGCGGTGCAGTTGTACTGCCGGTCGAGGTCGGGGAAGAGCGCCTTGTAGATCGGGTTGGCGTCGTGGACGGCGGTGAGGCCCTCCAGATAGGCCTTCATCCGGTCCGACAGGGTGTCGTAGGCGGCGTACATGCTGGCGAAGACGGTGTCGCCGCCGTCGTCGGGCACGACCGGCATGTGCAGGATGCTGCCCAGGGGCGGCTCGGGATCGCAGGTCAGGTCCGAGTGCCAGCTTTCGCCGGCCACGAACTTGGAGTTCTCGTCGGCGTGGATGGCCACGACCTCGGGATGGTCGGCCAGGCCCGGCACGCCCGAATGGATGGCCAGCGGCCCGAACTTGCGGCCCAGGGCCTTGTGGGCGTCGTGGGTCATCTGCTGATCGCGGAAGAACAGCACCTGGTATTGCGTGAGGGCCTGGTGCAGCTCCTCGAACTGCCGGTTCGACAGCGGCTGGCCCAGGTCGACGCCGAACACCTCGGCGCCGATCCGGCGGGTCATCGGCTTCACTTCCAGAACGTCGTACGCCATCGGGACTTCTCTCAGGTGTTCAGGAACTGGCCGCGCACGTAGACGAGCGGCGGCTTGGACTCGTCGATGCGGACCGAGACGACCCGGCCGACGAGGATCTCGTGGTCGCCGCCATCGTGGGCGGCGTGCAGCTCGCATTCGACCGCCGCCACCCCGCCGGCCAGCACCGGAGCGGCGGTGGCGCCCGGCTCCAAGGCGGCCAGGGCGAAGCGGTCGTCGCAGCCGGACCTGGCGAAAGCGTAGGCCAGCTCGCCCTGGTCGGCGGCCAGGATGTTGACGCAGAACACCCCGGCCTCGCGCACGGCGGCCAGCGTGCGGCTCTCGCGCTTGAGGCAGGCCAGCACCAGCGGCGGGTCCATCGACAGCGACGAGAAGGCGCTGACCGTGGTGCCCGACAGCTGGCCGTCCAGCGCCGTGGTCACCACCGTCACGCCGGCCGCGAAGCCGCCCATGGCCTTGCGGAACAGGGCGGGGTCGGCGTCGCTGGCCAGGGCCGCGCCCATCACTCGCCCCCGAACGGGTTGTCGCCATAGACCGGCGGGGCGCGATTGGCCGCCTCACCCGTCTCGGCCCGGCCGCAGACGGCCAGCGCCGTCAGGGCGTAGACAAGGGCGCTGTCCACGAGGTCCTTCGGCGTCGGGCGCCAGCGGGCGAAGCCCGTGGTGATGGCCGGGATGCGGTGCATGTTGAAGACGTTGTGGTCGCGCCACATGCTCGAATAGACCGGGGCCGCCTTGGCGACCGGATGGCCCAGCGACAGCTGGGTGGCGACGTCCACCGCGCCGACCAGCGGGGCCACCTCGGCGGCGTCTGCCTCGAAACCGTGGCGCACGACCACCGGCTCGACCTCGATCCCCGAAATGCCCGTGGCCCGCACCATGGCCTCCAGCGAATGCTGGATGTCGGCCACGCGCTGGCGGGGGTTGAGGCCCACTTCGAGATAGAGGTTCACCCGCTCGGTGCCGGCCCCGAAGGCGTAGGGGATGCCACCGCGGATCGAGGCCAGTTGCGACTTCGGCTGGGCCACGCCACCAGGGCTCTCATAGAGGCTGGCCTTCTCCCACTCGCCGCTCCAGGCGTGGATGGCCTCGGTCAGCTTGCCGATCTTGTAGAGCGGGTTCGGATGCTCGGCGGCCGTGGCCGGGTGGGCCAGCAGCGGGGTGAACACCCCCTCGCCCCACACCGTGATCCGAAACACCGCATAGCCGCAGCCGACCCAGGTCAGGCCGAAGTCGCAGCCCTCGGCGGCGATGGCGTAGTCGGGGGCGACGCCGCCGTGGTGGAACAGGTAGTGGGCGCCGATGTCCTTGCCCATGTAGGCGATCCCGCGATGCTCCTCGATCGGCTCGGGGCCGATCTCGCCGGGGCAGGCGGTCAGATACATCTTGCCGGCCAGGTCGTAGCCCGCCGCCTTCAGCGCCTTGGCGGCGATCAGGAAACAGGCCATCGGCCCGCGGTCGTTGGCGATCGGATAGCCGTAGAGCTTGCCGTCCTCCAGCCAGCACTTCTCCCACTCGGGATTGGCCAGGGTCGAGGGGCTGTACTTGTAGGCGTCGAGATCGGGGTTCCAGGTCGGCGCCTCGGTGTCGAGGTGGGCGGTGAAGAGGAGGTTCTTCCCCACGCCCTTGCCGCCGTGCGTGCCGATGATGTTCGGACGCTCGGGTGTCGCGCCCACCTTGCGCGGCGAGAAGCCCTCACGCGCCATCCAGTCGTAGACGTAGTTGGCGACCTCCAGCTCCTTGCCCGAGGGGGCGGGGATGTTGCCCAGGGTCAGGGCCAGCTCGACGATCTCGCTCTCGCTGATCGCGGCGGCGATGGCGGCGCGGTCGGCTTCCGTCACCGTATAGGGCGCGGCGACGCCCGGGATGTTGGCGAACCCGTCGGCCATCACGCGGCCTCCTTCCAGGCTTTGGCGACCTCGACGCTGTCGGTGAGGATCGCGGTGTTCAGCGCCATGGTCTTCAGAGCCACCTCGTGCAGGTCGGGCTCGTAGGCCGCGCAGGCGTCGGCGGCGACGAAGACGTGGTAGTCGAGGTCGAAGGCGTCGGCGGCGGTGGCGGCCACGCAGCACTCGGTGGTCAGGCCGCAGACCACGAGCGTATCGACGCCCATGGCCTTCAGGCGGGCATCGAGATCCGTGCCGACGAAGCCGCTGTAGCGGGTCTTGGCCACCACCAACTCGCCCTGCGCCGGTTGCGGGCCGTAGAAGGCGCTGCCCGGCTGGCCGGCGCGGCACAGGGCCGCCTCGCTGTCGGGATCGCCGCCGCGACGGCGCATGCGCTCGTTCCACGACGGGCTGTCGGTGTCCGGCGCGGTGAACAGGCCGACGAACACCACCGGCACGCCGGCTTCCCGCGCGACCGCGACCAGGGCCGCCGCCGCATCCACGGCCGGCGCGGCCATGCCCATGTCGACGCCGTATTGGCCCAGCAGGCCCTCGGGCGAGGCGAAGTCGACCTGGATGTCGATCACCGCCAGCGCCGTGCGGCCGGGCGCGATCCAGCCTGCGAAGTCGCTCACGAGAACACCGAGCGCAGGCCCGGCAGGATCTCCGAGCCGAACATCGACAGGCCCTCCACATAGTCCGGGAAGATCAGCATCAGCCCGTCCAGCTCGCAGTCGGTGACGAAGGCCTGGACCTGTTCGGCGCAGGTGGCGGGCGAGCCGACCACGGTGTGGGTCATGAACGCGCCCTGCTGGGCCGCGACGCTCGACAGCTTCTCGGCCGGCACGCCCCAGCTTTCCAGCATGGCCAGGATGGCGCCCATGTCGGCCCCGTCCTTGTAGCGCTGGACCAGGGCCTCGGCGCCCGCGTCGCTCTCGGCGTGGACGACGGTGCACATGGCGTAGGTCTTGATGGTCTTGCCCATGCCCTGGGCGGCGATCTTGGCCCGGCGCGAGGCGTCGCGGCGCTCTTCGGGCGTGCGGCCGCCGATGAAGCAGACGTCGGCCTCGCGCACCGAGAACTGGAAGCCCCGGTCGCTCATGCCCGCGCAGACCAGTTCCGGACGCGGACGGCTCAGCGGCTTGGGCTTGGACTGGCAGTCCTTCATCGTGAAGAACCGGCCGTCGAAATCGACGCTGTCCTCGCTCCACAGCCGCTTGACGATCTGGGTCCATTCCTCGGTCAGGACATAGCGGTCGTCGTGGGTCAGGGCGTCGTCCCAGGCGCCCATCTGGGCGAACTCGCCGCGATAGGCGCCGGCGACGATGTTGAGGCCCGCGCGGCCGCCGCTGATGTGGTCGAGGGTGGCGATCATCTTGGCCGCCACGGCCGGGTTCTGCAGCAGCGGGTGGATGGTGGCCCAGATGCGGACGTTCTTGGTGGCCTCGGCGATGCCGGCCATCATCGTCACCGACTCCAGGGCCGTGCCCCAGTGGTCGGTCTCGCCGCCGAAGCCTCGGAACTTGCCCATCGACATGACGAAGTCCATGCCGACCTGGTCGGCGGCGACGGCCGCGGCCTTGTTGCTCTGGTAGAGGCCGTCGAGGGTGGGCGTGGTCTTGGAGATGATCCAGCCGCCGTTGGCCACCGGCAGGAAGACTCCGAAGTCCTTGTGCTTGGAAGGGCTGTGGAACATGGCGGACATCCTTGATTACGCGGCGTCTTGCAGAAGGGCGGGAACGGGCTCGCCGATCGGCTCGGCCTCGGCGGCCTTGCGCGGCGGGCGCATGAACAGGGCGGCGACGAAGATCACGCCGATCACCGCGGCGAAGACCTGGAAGGCGGGCGCGAAGCCGCCCAGCTGGTCGCGCATGAAGCCGCCGATCGCCGGCCCCAGGGCCGAGGCCGCGCCCGCCAGGCAGACCAGCGAGAAGAGCTCGAGATTGTTCTTCCGGCCGTAGTAGTTGAGCAGCAGGATGCTGACGGCCAGCACGGTCATGCCAAAGCCGATCCCCACCCCGACGGCGAACAGCATCATCAGCGGCCAAGTGGTGGCGTGGGTCAGGGCCAGCAGGCCGACGGCCATCACCCCTTGCGCGCCCGCCAGCAGCCAGCGCGGGTCGATGCGGTCGCCGACCAGACCACCGCCCAGGCGCGCAGCCACCTGCATCAGGGATTCCAGGCTGATCGCCGAGATGGCGATGGTCATCGGCACGCCCAGCTCGCCGAAGTGGGTCGGGGCCAGGCTGACGGCGGTGACCCCGCCCAGCAGGTGGGCGAAATAGGCCGCCAGGATCACCCAGAACTGCGGGGTGCGGACGGCTTCCTTCACGGTCCAGTCGACGGCGGTGCGATAGACGCGTGTGTTGGCCGGCGCGTTCTCGACGTCCTCGGCCACGGCCTTGTCGGTCTCGGCGGCGGCGGCGTCCAGCCAGGCCTTGCCGCCCACGAGGGCGGTGCACAGAACGCCGACGACCAGCGAGGCGGCCGCCTGCATCCACCAATAGGGCCGCCAGGCGCCGCCGGCGATCTCCATGCCCGACAGGGCCATCCACGGCCCGACCACCCCGCCCAGCGAGCCGACGGTGAAATAGATCCCGAACGGCAGGGCGCGCTTCTTGAACAGCATGCCCAGCACGTGGGTGCCGGGGATCAGGGCCATCATCTGGTAGCCGACGCCCAGCAGCGCCGTGCCGAAGAGATAGACGCCGAGGCCCGGCGTCGCCGCCAGGCACGAGAAGCCCGCCACCATCACCGCCGAGCCGGCCAGGATGGTCGGCCGCACCCCCAGCTTGCGGATCAGCAGGGCCGGCAGCCACGACGAGCCGCCGCAGAACGCCCCCAGCAGGGTGAAGCCGGTGAAGGCCGGGCCGAAGCCCCAGCCCTGCTCCTTGATCATCGCCGGCAGCACCACCCCCAGCGACGAGAAGGTCGAGGCGGTGATCAGGAACAGCAGCAGGGCGAAGACCGACAGGATCAGCCAGGCGCGCCAGGGAGAGGTCGACATGGCGAGGCTCCTTTTGGGGGAAAAGGAAACGACGCGCCCGTTGCAGCGGGCGCGCCGCAAGGGGAACTAGAACTTCCGGGACAGGGTCACCCGCCACTCGCGACCCCTGGAGGGCAGCGCGCCGAGGTTGGCGTAGGTGTCGGCGTCGGGGGTGAAGTAGAGCTTGTCGAACAGGTTATCGACGTTGAGCGTGGCCGTGTACGGACCGTACTCGTAGTAGGCGCTGGCGTTGGCCACGGCGTAGGCCGGATAGACCACCGCGCCCGGCAGCACGCCCGAGGTCTTGGTCACGTGCGTCACGCCCAGCGTGCCGCCGACCTTGCCCCAGTCGTAGGCGTCGGAGGTGTAGGAGCCGTAGAGGCTGACCACCGACTTGGGGATCAGAGTGTAGTCGTAGTCGCCGTTTCCGACCACGCTGCTGTAGCTCCACACCACGTAGGAGCCGCCGAAACCGTTGGCGCCCGAGACGCCCGCGGCCCAGGCCGGGATGTACTGGAACGAGGTGTCCGGGCCCTTGACCGAGGTGTGCTGGCTGTTGCCCGAGAAGGTGAAGCTGAAGTGCTCGCTGGCGAGCCAGCGCACTTCCAGCTCGACGCCCTTCGCGCGGGTGCCGGTGACGGTGCCGGCGATGCCGGTCAGCTGGGTGCGGTTCTGGCGGTAGCCGGCCAGGGAGCCCACCAGCGTGCCGTTCAGCCACTGGAACTTGACGCCGGTCTCGGCCAGGTCGCCGTCCGACAGCCAGGTCCCGCCGTTGACCAGGCCCGGAGCGATGTCGCCCGCCTGGCTCATCTCCAGGGCCGAGGTCTCGGCATAGGTGATGTAGGGCATCAGGCCCAGCGGCAGCTTGTAGGTGGCGCTGGCGGTGTAGGTCCACTTGCCCTTCGACGCCTTCTGCACGCCGGCGACCGTGTAGGACAGGAAGCCGGTGTCGTTGGAGGTGACGTCGTAGTCGTCGTAGCGGCCGCCCAGCATCAGGTTCAGCTTGCCGCCGATCATGATGTCGCTGGTGAAGAAGACGCCCGCGTCGCTCCACTGGCTGGCGTTGTCGTTCTCCCACTGCACGCCGTCGCCGGCGTTGAACGGGCTGCCGAGGATGTCGGTGGCCGAGGCCCCGGCCGACAGATCGCGGCGGTCGAGCGCGATCATGCCGCTGTTGAAGCTTTCGCGCCGACGGCCGTCGAAGTCGCGATAGGAGGCCCCGACGAAGGACTTGGTCTCGACCGCGCCGTCCAGGAAGTCGTGGTCGATGTTGTAGGTCAGGCGGGCTTCCCAGACCTTGCTGTCGAACCAGGCCGGGTAGCCGTAAGACGAGAAGCGCTTGTTCTCCAGATCGTCGTAGAACAGCTGCAGCTTGATCGAGCTGTCGGCGCTGAGATCCTTGGCCAGGTCCCAGTAGAAGGTGTTGGTGCGGGTCTTCGAGAAGTCGGCCTTGGAGACGTAGACCGTGCGCGGCGACAGCTTGGTCGTGCCCACCCCGGTGTCCAGCGTGTGCAGCGCGTCGCTGGTCGGGTAGCCGTAATAGGCCAGGTACATCGACGCGGCGTAGGGGTAGTAGCCGATCTCGTTGGGCGTCAGGCGGCCGTTGCCGTCGCTGTCGGTCAGGCTGGTGTCGCGGCCGGTGATGTAGGTCCCGTTGTCGATCAGGCTTTGCGTCAGGCGGTTCCAGCCGGCCGTCTGCACGTCGCCGTCGGAGTGGTAGAGCATCGCGCCCATGGCGGTGCTCCAGCCGTTGCCCAGGTCGAAGTCGGCCGAGATCTCGCCCGTCTGACGCTTGGGATAGATGCCGTGGTAGTAGCTGTGGCTGTCCTCGGCCTCGCCGTAGAGATAGACGCCGCCGACCACGTCGCCGAACGACACCGGCAGGCCGACCTGGGCCGTGGCGTTCTTGCGGTTGTAGCTGCCGTAGGTGGCCGTCACCTCGCCCGTGGGCTCCGACAGGTAGCCGCCCTCGTTCTTGCCCGACTTCGGAATGAAGTTCAGCAGGCCGCCCACCTTGCCCGGACCATAGATCGGGGTCGGCGGACCGCGCACGACCTGGATCTGCTCGGCCGCGCCGATCGGGGTGGAATAGGTGCCGCGGTTCTCGACCCGCTTGAAGCCGCGGAAGTAGTTCTCGGCCAGGGTGCCGCGAATGTTCAGCGAGCCGGGCACGCCGTAGAAGCTGGCGGTGTAGGTGCCGGGCGAGACGGCGGTCAGGCCGTCGATGGTCTCGATGCCGTAGCGCTGCAGGGTCAGGTCGGAGACGAAGCTGGCCGAGCGCGGCGTCTCGATCAGCGGCTTGTCGAGACCGAACACGGTGTCGTTCGGCTGCTTCTCGATCAGGCCGGCCTTGTCGCGGGCCTTGACGACGATCTCGTCGACGGCGTCCGGCGCGGCGACAGGATCAGGCTCGGCCGCGTGAGCGGCGCCGGCCAGAGCGAGCAGAACGGCGGCGGAGCAGCCCGCCAGCAACATCCGTTGGTTCGACATGACGTCCTCGTTCGAGGCCGTCGCACCTTCCGCCCTCGGCGGTTATCCCCAGGGGCGACACCTCTTGGAGAAACCATCGCCTCGCCGGTTCCGGACGTCCGGCGCGGCATCTGTAATTTCACTCAAAATGTTCGGGTCGCCCAGGATTTGCCCCGCCCTGCGCGGCTTTCGCCCACGGCGGGACCAGAAAACTTGATCCAGCGCGAACGACACCCCGACTCAAGCGCCGTGCGCCGGCCGCCCGGCCCAGAACAGCAGCGGCGGCCTCGGGTCAGCAGGGCGCGGGTCAGGGGGCGGGGTCGCTCTCGCCCACCCCTCCTCCCGTCATTCCCGCCCTTGTGGCGGGAAACCCTGGTTCCGATCGCACGTGAGGCGCACGCGGCGTGCGCGGCACGCCGCCCCTCCTGCACTTGCGGCCGACAGAGGGGTTCCCGCCACAAGGGCGGGAATGACGGGAGAATGGGGAAGATCGGCGCCCTGAAGGAGAAACCGCCTGTAGACCTTCTGCCCGGCCACCGCCGCGGCCCTGGCGAACCGACCAACGAGCACCTGACGAAAATGTAATCTGCGGGCGAAAGGCTCAGCTGTTTACAAACGTCTTACAACGCACCACGTTTCTATCCATGGTCGCGCTGAACACACCCTTGAGCGTCAGGTTGTCCGAGGAGGACGCCCTTTTCCTCGCCGGTCTCGAACTGGAGGGGGCGGTGACGGCCAGCGACAAGGTGCGCGGCCTGATCCGCCAGGCCCGCCAGCGCGCCCAGGCCCCCGCGACCTGGGACGCCGCCCTGGCCGCCGCCCACGACATCGCCGCCCCGGCCCTGAAGGCCCTGCGCGCGGCCGAGCTGGCCAGCGACCGCCACTCCACCGTCGCCCTGTCCCTGACCACCGCCGTCGAGGAGATGCTGGCCGTGCTGCTGGCCGCCCCGGCGGAGCTGGCCGGCGGCGACCCCGAACGCCTGGCCAGGCACGAGGCGCGGCTCGTCGACGCCGCCGCCCGCCTGACCGAGCAGATGCTGCGCTGGGGCGTCACGACCAGCGCCCCCGCCTACGATCCCACGATCGTCTCCCGCCGCGTCGCCGCCCTGGGCGAGCTGACCCGCCTGATCACCGCCGCGGCCGACCGCCCGGCGAGCGCCTGACGAGGACCCGATGGCAGATTCCCTTCGCGCCCGGGTGGGCCGCATCGTCAGCGGCGGGGCCCACGCCCTAATCGACGCCCTGGAAGAGGTGATGCCCGACGCGCTCGGCCAGCAGGCCCTGCGCGAGGTCGACCAGGCGGTCGACGAGGTGCGCGCCGAGCTCGGCCGCGCCATCGCCGCCCGCCACCTGGCCGCCAAGCGCCTGACCGAGCAGTCCAGCCGCCACGACGACCTGTCGGCCCAGATCGAGCTGGCCCTGTCTCAGGACCGCGAGGACCTAGTCCGCGCCGCCCTCGAACACCAGCTGGACATCGAGGCCCAGGTTCCGGTGCTGGAGACCGCCGTCGCCGACGCCGCCCAGCGCCAGGCCGAGCTGGAAGGCTACCTCGCCGCCCTGCAGGCCACCCGCCGCGAGATGGCCGAGGACCTGACCGACCTGTCGGCCGCCCGCGCCAAGGCCCCCAAGCCGCCGACCGACGGCGAACTGGCCCAGGGCGCCAAGCTCTCCGAACTGGAACGCCTGACCCGCCGCCACCGGGTGGAGGAGCGCCTGGCCGCCCTCCGCGCCGCACGGCAGGAGGGCTGACCGCGATGTGGAGCTTCCTCGCCGCCGACGGCAACACCCTGTTCCTGGCCGCCCTGCTGCTGATGCTGCTGATCGGCGCGGTCGAGGCCGCCGGCCTCGGCGCGGGCCTGGGCCATGACGGCCTCGATGGCCACGACCTGGATCATCCCTCGCTGCTGGGCTGGCTGAACGTCGGCCGCCTGCCGCTCTTGATGATCATCGTCGTCTTCCTGTTCGCCTTCGGGACCGTGGGCCTGGTGCTGCAGCAGCTGATCGCCGGGGTGTTCAGGCATCCCGCCCCGATCTGGATCGCGGGGCCGCTGGCCGCTGCGGTCGCCCTGCCCTTCACCCGGGTGCTGGGTCGCCTCTTGGCCCGCATCCTGCCCGGCGACGAGACCACCGCCGTCTCGCGCGAGACCTTGGTCGGCCGCGTCGCCACGATCGTCACCGGCCAGGCCAAGGTCGGCTCGCCGGCCCAGGCCCGGGTGCGCGACGCCCACGGCCAGGCCCACTACGTGATGGTCGAGCCCGACGAGGACGGCGAGGTCTTCGACCAGGGGACCAGCGTCATCATCGTCCGCAACGCCGGCGCCCGGTTCCTGGCCATCCGCAACGAAAGCGACGCCCTGCGCGAGCGCTGATTCCTTCCTCCCTTTTTCGCTTATCCAAACTTCGGGGGTTACCCACATGCCTGCCTTGATCGAAATCGGCGTCATCGCCGGCGGCAGCCTGCTCGGCCTGCTGATCCTGGGCCTGATCCTGGCCCGCCTCTACAAGCGCGCCTCCAAGGAGACGTCCTTCGTCCGCACCGGCTTCGGCGGCGAGAAGGTGGTGATGAACGGCGGGGCGCTGATCCTGCCGGTGTTCCACGAGACCATCCCCGTCAACATGAACACCCTGCGCCTGGCCGTGGCCCGCAGCGCCGAGCAGGCCCTGATCACCAAGGACCGCATGCGCGTCGACGTGCTGGCCGAGTTCTATGTCCGCGTGCAGCCCAGCGCCGAGGCCATCGCCAGCGCCGCCCAGACGCTGGGCCAGCGCACCATGCACCCCGAGCAGCTCAAGGACCTGGTCGAGGGCAAGTTCGTCGACGCCCTGCGCTCGGTGGCCGCCGAACTGACCATGACCGAGCTGCACGAGCAGCGCACCCACTTCGTCCAGAAGGTGCAGCAGGTCTCGTCGGAAGACCTGCTGAAGAACGGCCTTGAGCTGGAGACCGTGTCGCTGACGGGCCTGGACCAGACCGCCATGGAATACTTCAACCCCTCGAACGCCTTCGACGCCGAGGGCCTGACGCGGCTGACCGAGGAGATCGAGCTGCGCAAGAAGCTGCGCAACGACATCGAGCAGGACACCCAGGTGCAGATCCGCACCAAGAACCTCGAGGCCCAGCGCCGCACGCTGGAGATCAGCCGCGACGAGGAATACGCCAAGCTCGAACAGGAGCGCGAGCTGGCCATCCGCCGCGCCGCCCAAGCCGCCGAGGTCTCGCAGAAGGAAGCCGAGAAGTCGCGCGAGGCCGAGGGCGCCAAGATCGCCGCCCAGCAGCAGATCGAGACCGCCAAGATCGAGGCCGACCGGGCCGTGGCCCAGCAGCGCATCGCCGTGGAGCAGGAACTGGGCGAGCGCGAGATCGCCAAGGAACGCGCCGTCGAGACCCAGACCATCGAGAAGGCCAAGGCCATCGAGCTGTCCGAGCAGGACCGCGCCATCGCCGTCGCCGAGAAGTCGCGCGCCCAGTCCGAGGCCCAGGCCGACGCCGACAAGGCGCTCGCACTCGCCGTCGCCGCCGAGGAACAGGTCAAGACCGTCCGTGAACGCGAAGCCGCCGACCGCCAGAAGATCATCGAGCTGATCGAGGCGACCAAGGAAGCCGAGCGCGAGGCCATCGCCGTCCGCGTCGCCGCCGAGGCCGAGAAGACCGCCGCCGCCGACCGGGCCGAGGCCCTGCGCGAAGAAGCCAAGGGCGCGGCCGACAAGACCCGCATCGGCGCCGAGGCCGAGGCCCAGGCCGTTCGCCTGGCCGCCGAGGCCGCCCGCGTGCGCTACGCCGTCGACGCCTCGGGTCAGGAGGCCTTGAACAAGGCCGCCAACCTGCTGTCGGCCGACCAGGTGGCCATGGCCATCCGCATCAAGCTGATCGAGAACCTCGACCGCATCATCGCGGAATCGGTGAAGCCGCTGGAGGCCATCGACTCGATCCGCATCGTCCAGGTCGACGGCCTGAACGGCGCGACCGGCAGGGCGGCCAACGACGCCGGCGGCGGCTCGAACGGCGGCGGCAACCTCGCCGACCAGGTGGTCAGCGGCGCCCTGCGTTATCGCGCCCAGGCCCCGTTGCTCGACCAGCTGATGGCCGAGGTCGGGCTGAACGGCGGCGCCCTGTCGGGCCTGACCGCTCCTCTGTCCGAGACCCCGGCGCTGTCGGCCGTGGTCGAGGACGCGCCCACGCCCCGTCGCGGCAAGAAGGCCAAGCCCGTCGCCATCGCCGCGCCGGTCGAGGTGGAAGAGGTCGAAGCAGAGGAAGAAGGGGACGAGGAGGCGTAAGGACGCTCATCTCGCTCTAAATCGTCATCCCGGCCGAGGCGCAGCGAAGAGCCGGGACCCAGGGGCAGCCGCAATGCGCCGGCCAACGCTGGGGCGGGGAAACCAACCACCGCGCCCGGTCTCCTGGGTCCCGGATAAGCCCTGCGGGCTTTCCGGGATGACGGCCTTAGGGGATGACAGCCTTAGGGGAAGGCGGAGGAAGCCCTCAGATCCGGTTGTACGGATACCGGTCCCGGATCATCCGCTGGAAGAACCGCCCTTTCGAGCGCGACCGCGTGAAGGCGGCGGTCACCCGCTCGGGCACCCCGACATAGACATACTCGTCGCCGTCGATGAACCGGACGAACAGCTTGCCGTGTTCCGGTTGGTAATCGATCGCCTGGATCGCGGTGGAGTCCACAAGCATGCACGAGACCTTTCCTGGAAAGGGTTCGGACGGGTGTCTTCGAAGCTGAAAGCGCATGGACGCGGCGGCCGGTTCCGCCTTGGCCCTCGCGGCTTTGAGCTTCAACCCTGAATAAGCTTAAGCTCCCCCGCGCGCGCCGCCTTGAGCCGCGTCAAAAGGGGGAAAGACACGCCATGCAAACCCACGCCCTGGTCGCCATCGTCACGCTGGCCGCCCTGATCTGCTATATCTGGACGATCCTGCGGGTGGGCGGCGCGCGTCGCCGCACCGGCATCCAGGCCCCGGCCATGACCGGCGATCCCGACCTCGAACGCCACGTGCGGGTGCAGGCCAACACCCTGGAATGGCTGCCGATCTTCCTGCCGTCGCTGTGGCTGTTCGCCATCTACTGGAACGACCTGTTCGCCGCCGCCGCGGGCGTGGTCTGGATCCTCGGCCGGATCATCTACGCGCTCAGCTACACGGCCGATCCGAAGAAGCGGGGCCTGGGCTTCGCCATCCAGGGTCTGGCGACCTTCGCCCTGCTGCTAGGCGCGCTGGGACGCGCGATCTGGGTGGCGGTTACGGTGGGGCTCTGACGACGCCCTCCCACCTCCCGTCATTCCCGCCCTCGTGGCGGGAAACCCTCTTTCAGCCGCAAGGGCGGTAGGAGCGGATCGCCAGCGATCCGCCGGCGCCTCACGTGCGAGCGAAACCAGGGGTTCCCGCCACAAGGGCGGGAATGACGGGCGGATAGGTTGGAAGAAATTGAGGGAACGCTCCGGCTAGCCTATAGCCCCGCTCATGGTCCTGCCCGTCGATCCCGCCCGCTACAGCGCCTTCCTGGCGGCCATGTTCGTCATGGCCATCACGCCGGGCCCGGCCAACCTGTTCGCCATCGCCACCGGCATGGAGAAGGGCAAGGGCGCGGCGCTGCTGGGCGTGGTGGGGATGAACAGCGCCAGCCTCGTCTGGTTCGTGGCCGCGGCCCTTGGCCTGGGGGCGCTGATCGCCGCCTTTCCCGCCGCCTTCCACGTGCTGGCCATGGCGGGCGCGGCCTATCTGGTCTGGCTGGGGATCAAGTCGATCCTCGGCGCGCTGAAGCCGGCAGCCGAGGGTTCGGCCCTGGCGGCGGTGCGCGCGCCCAGCGGCCGCTCCGCCTTTCGCGACGGTTTCACCGTGCAGATCGCCAATCCGAAGATCCTGGTGTTCTTCGCCGGCGTGCTGCCGCCGTTCATCGACATCCACCGGCCGCTGGTCCCGCAGCTGATCATGTTCGCCTGCGCCACCATCGGCATGGACCTGATCAGCATGAGCGCCTACGGCCTGGGCGGGGCGGCCCTGGCCACCCGGATGAACGAACCGGCCTTCCGCAAGGGTTTCGGCCTGCTGGTGGGGGCGCTGCTGATCGGCGCGGCCTGCCTGATCGTCCTGCGCGGATAGGGCCGCGGGTAGAACCCTTTTTTCGCTTTGCGGAAACGGTTCGCCTTGGCGAAACCGCAAAGCTGCGCCATCCGTTACGGTACGGGAGTAACGAGTTGTCGCAAAGGAGCGCGCCATGTCCCAGAAAAAGGTCAAGTGGCTCGCGATCGCGGCGGTCGCCGCCGCGCTGAGCGCCTGCGCCACCGCCACCCCCTACCAGCCCGCCGCGCCCGGCCAGAAAGCGTCGGGCGGCTTTTCCGAACTACGCCTCGAGGGCGACCGCTATCGCGTCACCTTCGCCGGCAACAGCCTGACCGGCCGCGAGACCGTCGAGCGCTACCTGCTCTACCGCGCCGCTGAGCTGACCGTGCAGCAGGGCTACGACTGGTTCGAGACGGCCGACCGCCGCACCGACCGCACGGCCCGCACCGTGATCGACGAGGATCCGTTCATGCGGCCGGGCTTCGGCTACGGCTATCCCTATGCCGCCTGGCGTCCGGCCTGGCGCTACTACGGTCCCCGCTACGGCGGCTGGCGCGCCTGGGACCCCTTCTGGGGCGACCCCTTCTTCGCCAATCGCGCCGAGATCCGCACGATCGAGAAGTTCGAGGCCAGCGCCGAGATCGTCCTGCACAAGGGCGCCAAGCCCTCGGGCGACCCCCGCGCCTACGACGCCCGCGAGATCGTCAAGAACCTCGAGCCGAGCATCCAGCGCCCGGCGCCGGGGCAGTAGAAACGACAAAGGCCCTCTCCATCGGAGAGGGCCTTTTGCTTTGTAGATCCTCCCCCAGAGGGGGAGCATCTTGCTTCCTTAAGCCACGCAGGCCTCGAAACCCTTCTTCAGTTCGGCTTCGTCCAGGTCGCGGCCGATGAAGACCATGCGGCTGTAGCGGTTGTCCTTGTCGGTCCAGGGGCGCTGGAAGTCGCCTTCCAGGATCATGTGCACGGCCTGGAACACCAGGCGGCGCTCCTCGCCCTTCACGTCGATGATGCCCTTGGCGCGCAGGATGTCGACGCCCTTGGCGGCCAGCAGGTTGTTGAGCCAGACGGTGATCTTCTGGCCGTCCACCGGCTTGTCGAGGGTGAGGGAGATGCCCTTCACGCCGTCGTCGTGGATGTCGCTCTTGTGGTCGTGACCATGATCATGACCGTGGTCGTGACCGCAGTGTTCGTCATGCACGTGGTCATGGTCGTGGTGGTGATGGCCGTGATCGTGGCCGCAGTGCTCGTCGTGCACATGGCCCGGCTCGCCGTGGCCGGGGTTGAGGAAGTCCGGCTCCAGCTCGGTGATCCGCTCCAGGTCGAAGCTGTGCTTGCCGATGATGGCGCTCAGCGGAACGTTCGAGCGCTGGGCGCGGTGGATCGGGGCCAGCGGGTTGATCTTGCGGATCCGAGCCTCGACGTGGCGCAGGTCGTTCTCGTCCACGAGGTCGGTCTTGTTGAGCACGATCTGGTCGGCGAAGGCGATCTGCTCGACCGCTTCCTTGCTGTCGGAGAGACGCAGCATGATGTGCTTGGCGTCCACGAGGGCGGTGACCGAGTCGAGATAGGTGCGGGCCTTGACGTCCTCGTCGACGAAGAAGGTCTGGGCCACCGGGCCGGGATCGGCCAGGCCCGTGGTCTCGACGACGATGGCGTCGAAGCCGCCCTTCCTCTTCATCAGGCCCGACAGCACCCGGATCAGGTCGCCGCGCACCGTGCAGCAGACGCAGCCGTTGTTCATCTCGAACACTTCCTCATCGGCCCCGACCACCAGGTCGTTGTCGATGCCGACCTCGCCGAACTCGTTGACGATCACGGCGTAGCGCTTGCCGTGCTCCTCGGTGAGGATGCGGTTGAGCAGCGTGGTCTTGCCGGCGCCGAGATAGCCGGTCAGCACGGTGACGGGGATCTTGCCGGGGGCGGAAGCGGTCTGGGTCATGGCGGGTATTTAGGGCGGCTCAGGCTGAAGTGAAAGCGGCCTTCCCTTCTTCCCGTCATTCCCGCCCTTGTGGCGGGAACCCCTGGTTCCGCCCGCACGTGAGATGCAAGCGGCGTGCCCGGCACGCCGCCCCTCCTGCCCTTGCGGCTGACAGAGGGGTTCCCGCCACAAGGGCGGGAATGACGGGAGATTGTGAGGACCCCGCGCCTACGTCTCAGACTCAGGTCTTCAGGAACGCCACCGCCAGCCCCACCAACACCAGGGCAGCGCCGAGGATGGTCTCCTCGTAGCGCTCCAGCCAGTCGAGGTTCAGGCGGCGCACGCCGGCGAGACTCAGGCCCGTGAAGATCAGCATCCCCGCCGCCGTCGCCGCCAGCAGCACCACGCTGAGCAGCAGGAAGGCGGCCCAGCCGTGCTTCATCCCGGCCAGGTAGTAGGGAAGGAAGGCCTCGCACGGCGACAGGGTTAACAGCACCACCAGCGCCATGATCGCCGCCCGGTCCGAAGTGTAGGCCTTGCGGCCGGCCTCGGGCAGTCCGTGGCTGTGACGGCCGCGCGCTATATAGAAGAGCCCGACGGCGACCATCAGCCCGCCGACCACCCAGTGGAACAGGCCGCCGAGCTTCGGCTCCAGCGCCAGGCCCGCGATCACCAGAAAGAGGCCCAGCAGGATGGTCAGGGCCACATGGCCCAGGCCCGCCAGCAGGGTGACGCCCAAGGTGCGCGCCGCCGACCATTTCTGCGCGCGGCCGACCAGCACGAACGGCAGCCAGTGGGTTGGCAGGGCCGCATGCAGGAAGGCCACCATGAAGCCGGTGGCCGCGATCGAGGCGAAGAAGGCGGACGTCACGCCCGCGCTATAGCCTGTTACAAAATAACGAACCAGGGGACTCTTTGGGGCGGCGGCCACGGGCCGCATATTGAATCTCGTCAAGAGCTTGAGAGGCGTCCTTGGCCGTTGACTCACAGCCTTTCGGCGCTATAAGTGCGCCCCTCTCGCCCGCCGGGTTTCCTAGCGGGCGTTCCGTATTTTGCGAACAGCACGTTATTTAAGGCGCTAACCTATGTACGCGGTCATCAAAACCGGCGGCAAGCAGTACCGGGTCCAAGCCGGCGACCTGCTGGTCGTCGAGAAGCTCGACGGTCAACCTGGCGCGGAAGTCGCCTTTGGCGAAGTTCTGCTGCTGGGCGAAGGCGAGGCCGTGACGGTCGGCGCCCCCACCGTTGACGGCGCCGTCGTCAACGCCACCCTGATCGAAACCCGCAAGGGCGAGAAGGTGAAGATCTTCAAGAAGATCCGCCGTCAGGGCTACCGCCGCACCCGCGGTCACCGCCAGGCCGAGACGGTCCTGCGCGTGACGTCGGTCGCCGGCGCCGGCAAGGAAACCAAGTGGGAAGGCGCGATCGACCTGACCCCGAAGGTCATCCTCGACGCCCGCGCCCGCGGTCTCGGCGACGCCGCCGTCCCGGCCACCATCCCGGAAGCTCCGGCCGCCAAGGCTGAAGCCGCCCCCGCTCCGAAGAAGAAGGCCGCGCCGAAGAAGGCCGCGGCTTCGGAAGCTCCGGAAGCTGAAGCTTAAGATCCGCCAGGGTCTTTTTTGGAATTGATCTGACCCAGGTCCGCTCGCGGAAACCAGGTCGAAGATTAGGAGAGCATCATGGCTCACAAGAAATCTGGCGGCTCGTCGAGCAACGGTCGCGACTCGGAATCGAAGCGCCTTGGCGTAAAGAAGTTCGGCGGCGAGAAGGTTCTCGCCGGCAACATCCTCGTGCGTCAACGCGGCACCAAGTTCTACCCGGGCGCCAATGTCGGCATCGGCAAGGACCACACCCTCTTCGCTCTCGTGCAGGGCGCCGTGGGCTTCGTGACCAAGAAGAACAACCGTACCTACGTGACCGTGGCCCCGGTGGCCCAGGCCGCCGAATAGTACGATCAGAAGTCTCCCTTCGGATCGTGCTTCCCAAAAGAAGACGATCCGGACGCGACGAATTCGAAGCGGGCAGTCCGGACGCCGGACTGCCCGCTTTTGTTTTGTCCACGCTCCACGAAATAGCCCCATCACGGCAATTGGAGCGTCACGGTCCCGCACTATCTGAGGTCCGTCGGAGCGATCCGGCCTCGGGGTGAAGAAGGACCGGGAAAGGGAGACGCGCCATGTGCGTGATCGAAAGAAGCCCCGTCATCGAGACGCGGCGGCTGACCTTGCGGGCTCCGGACATGTCCGACGCGCCGCGCATCGCCAGCCTGGGCGCTGACTACGCCATCCCGAAGATGACCACCCGCATGCCCTGGCCCTACGCCTTGGGCGACGCGGAGGAGTTCGTGGCCCGCGTGCAGTCGCAGGACTGGAGCCGCGCGGCCACCTTCGCCATCGAGCTGGAGGACGCCGGCGTCGTCGGCGTGCTGGGCTTCTTCCCCAACGAGGACGGCCGGCTCGAGGTCGGCTACTGGATCGGCCGGCCGTTCTGGGGCCGGGGCCTGGCGACCGAAGCCCTGCAGGGCGGCCTGTCCTGGGCCGCGCACGACTGGCGTCGCAAGCTGGTCGTCGCCGGCCACTTCGCCGACAACCCCGCGTCCGGCCAGGTGCTGGTCAAGGCGGGGTTCCTCTATACGGGCGTCGTCGAGGACAAGCCGTCGGTGTCGCGCGGGGCGAGTGTGCCGACGCGGATGATGGTGTGGCTGGCTTAGCTTGATCCCTCTCTCTTCGAGAGAGGGAGGGGCCCGCGCCGAAAGGCGTGGGAGGGTGAGAGGTAACAAACTCTCCGGATGAGGCGCGGCCGTTCGAGTCGGCATATCCGAGGGCCCACGGCCGACGGTAAAACCCCTCACCCTCCCACCGCTTCGCGGCGGGCCCCTCCCTCTCCCTATGGAAGAGGGTATCGGCGCGCGGCAGGACCGGTGGGCAAACTCCGCACATGATGTAGAATGCAAGCCCATAATATGGGAGGCATCATGCATCGTCGCGTTCTGGCCGGTCTGGCGCTCGCTCTGGCGCTCACGGCGCCCGCCGCCGCTGTCGCCGAGGCCCAAAAGCCCCTCTATCGCGACCCGGTGTTCGACGGCGCGGCCGACGTCTCGATCGCCTGGGACAAATCGGGCAAGCTTTGGCGGATGTTCTACACCAACCGCCGCGCGACGCTGAAGCTGGACGACCCCAAGGACGTGGCCTGGCTGCACGCCACCGCCATCGGCGTGGCGACCTCCAAGGACGGCCTGTCCTGGACCTATGCCGGCACGGCGAACATCCCGGCCGCCTGCACCGGCGAGACCCTGTGGGCGCCGGAGATCTTCACCGAAAACGGCGTCCACCACATGTTCCTGACCGTGGTGCCGGGGATCTTCCACCGCTGGAACCTGCCGGAAGCCGGCGCGAAGATCGTCCACCTGACCTCGACCGACCTCAAGGCGTGGACCTGCGCCGACACCCTCGACCTCGGCTCGGACCGGGTGATCGACGCCGGCGTCATCAAGGCCCCGCAGGGCGGCTATCGCCTGTGGTTCAAGGACGAGCGCAAGAACAGCCGGATCTTCTTCGCTGACAGCCCGAACCTGAAAACCTGGACCCGCCAGCCGGATTTCGTCGCCGACTTCGCCGGCGAGGGGCCCAAGGTGTTCTTCTTCGAAGGCTGGTGGTGGATGATCGCCGACGCCTGGAAGGGCCTGGCCGTGCTGCGCAGCAAGGACGCCGTGACCTGGGAGAGCCAGCCGGGCTTCATCCTCGACAAGCCCGGCAGCCGGCCCACCGACCGCGACCTTGGCCACCACCCCGACGTGGTGGTCAACGACGGCCGGGCGCTGCTCTACTACTTCGTCGGCCAGGGCAAGGAAGACGAGGCCAAGGCCGACCCGATCTGGAACCAGCGCACGGTGATCCAGCTGGGCGAGCTGAAGGTGGTGGACGGGCGGCTGGCCGTGGACCGCGAGGCTGTGGTGAACAAGGGGCTGAAGGCGCCCAAATGATCCCTCTCCCCTTGCGGGAGAGGGTGGCCCCGCGGAGCGGGGTCGGGTGAGGGGCTGCACGAACAGAAACGCCGCGAAAGCCGATCAGCTTTCGCGGCGTCTGACTTTTGAGAGACCCCTCATCCGTCGGCTACGCCGACACCTTCTCCCGCAAGGGGGAGAAGGACCAGGTCAGGCCGCCCGGTGGGTGTGGATCACCTTCTGCGGGCCTTCGCGGAAGCGCTTTTCGGCGGTCACGATCCGCTCGCACAGGGCGTCGAGGTCGCTCAGCAGCGAATAGGTGGCGTAGATCGGGATCTCCATCATCGCCACCTGCGCGCGGGGCATGAACTCGCAGTACTTCTTCCACGAGATGTGGTTGTCGCGCGCGTTCATGGCCCGCTGGCCCAGCGGGTTCCAGAGATCCAGGTCCATCAGCTCGTCCCGGCACTCCTTCATCACCGGCAGGGCGATGTAGAGGAACAGGAAGGTCGGGGTGGCCGCGCGGCTGAACTGCGGCTGCACCTGCATGTGCCAGATGCGGAAGGCCTCGAAGAAGTTGGCCTTGCGGGTCGGATCCGGCGGCAGCCAGGTGGCTTCGGTGTTGATGACCTCGGCGGCGCTGGCCGCGCGCTTGACCAGCTCGTCGGCGCTGCGGCCGCCGGCCATGGTCTTGGACAGTGCGCCGACCGGGATGTTCAGCTTCTTGGCGACGTCGGTGAAGCTGACCTGCTGGCCGCCCATCGGGGTGAACTGGCCGAAATTGGGGGCGTTGGGGGCCTTGGCGCGGCGGAAGGCGGCGGCCTCGTGCTCCAGCTTCTGGGACTCGCGCTTCTTCTCGGCCTGGAGGCGATCGAAATCGGCCTCGTGCGCGGACTGCTCGTCGGGGGTCATCCAGCGGGCGCGGCCGGGGCCATAGGTGCGCTCGAGCCGGTTGATCAGGACCAGGACGTGGTTTTCGGACGGCCGGGTGCCGATGTCGCCGAGGAAGGCGCGGAAGTCGCGCCAGGTGCCGGTCACGCCGGTGCCGCGGCTCATCAGGATGTTGCGGTGGATCGAGGCCTCGCCGGCGTATTTGCGGCAAAGCGTCTGCAGAGTCAGGTCCTTGAGATCCTGATCCAGTTCGCCTCTGACGTTCGCATCCGTCGACAACGCCAGCCTCCCCCTCCACGAGAAATAGAGAATTTTCGCCCCGGGACCGTTTGTCGCACCCGTACGTTTAACATTTCGTCACGATACCGAACAGCGTTCAAGGCAGCGTTTGTTTGTCGCAATCCCGACACGGGAAGCGTCCGAACGCACTTTCCCGAGGTTGCGCCAAGTCCATTTTACTCGACGCGAAACCCGTGTTGAGACAAAAGACGCCCATGAAATTCCTGGATCAATGCAAGATCTTCATCCGCTCCGGAAACGGCGGCGGCGGGTCGGTGTCTTTCCGACGCGAGAAGTACATCGAATACGGCGGCCCCGACGGCGGGGACGGCGGTCGCGGCGGCGACGTCTGGATCGAGGCCGTCGAGGGCCTCAACACCCTGATCGACTATCGCTACCAGCAGCACTTCAAGGCCGGCACCGGCGTGCACGGCATGGGCCGCCAGCGCCACGGCGCGGCCGGCGAGGACGTGCACCTGAAGGTCCCGGTCGGCACCGAGGTGCTGGAAGAGGACAAGGAGACGCTGATCGTCGATCTCGACACGGCGGGCATGCGCGTGCAGCTGGCCAAGGGCGGCAACGGCGGCTGGGGCAACCTGCACTTCAAGGGTCCGGTCAACCAGGCCCCCACCTGGGCCAACCCCGGCCAGGAGGGCGAGGAACGCTGGCTCTGGCTGCGGCTGAAGCTGATCGCCGACGTCGGCCTGGTGGGCCTGCCCAACGCCGGCAAGTCGACCTTCCTGGCGGCCGCCAGCGCCGCCAAGCCGAAGATCGCGGACTATCCCTTCACCACCCTGACGCCCAACCTCGGCATGGTCGACCTGTCGACCAGCGAGCGCTTCGTCCTGGCCGACATTCCCGGCCTGATCGAAGGCGCCAGCGAGGGCGCGGGCCTGGGCACCCGGTTCCTGGGCCACGTCGAGCGCTCGGCGACCCTGATCCACCTGGTGGACGCCACCCAGGACGACATCGTCGGCGCCTGGTCCACCATCCGCGGCGAACTCGAAGCCTATGGCGACGAGCTGGCCGACAAGTCCGAGATCCTGGCGCTGAACAAGATCGACGCCCTCGACGAGGAGACCCTCGCCGAGAAGATCGCCGAACTCGAAGAGGCCGCCGGCGTCAGGCCGATGCTGGTCTCGGGCGTCTCGGGCCAGGGCGTGACCGAACTGCTGCGGGCCGCCTACCGCCAGGTGCGCGAGCGCCGCGGCGAGGTCATTCCCGACGACGAGGACGAAGGGCCGATCGAGGAGACGCCGGGGGGCTGGCGGCCGTGAACCTGGGGGTCGGGGGACCGCTGGGCCAGGCCCGGCGGATCGTGTTCAAGGTCGGCTCGGCCCTGCTGGTCGACGCCGCCACCGGCGCGGCCAACAAGGGCTGGCTGGAGGCGTTCTGCGCCGACGCCGCGGCCCTGCGCGCGGCCGGCAAGCAGGTGGTCGTGGTCTCGTCCGGCGCGGGGGCGCTGGGTCGCCGGCGCCTGGGCCTCTCGGGCCGTAAGACCACCCTGCCGGAAAAGCAGGCCGCCGCCGCCGCCGGCCAGAGCCTCTTGATGCGAGCCTGGGAAGAGGCGTTCGAGCCGCACGGCGTCGGCGTCGCCCAGATCCTGATGACCCGCGACGACACCGAGATCCGCCGCCGCTGGCTGAACGCCCGCGCCACGGTCGAGACCCTGCTGTCGCTGGGCGTGGTTCCCGTCGTCAACGAGAACGACACGGTGGCCACCGAGGAGATCCGCTACGGCGACAACGACCGCCTGGCCGCGCGCGTCGCCCAGCTGGCCGGCGCCGACCTGCTGGTGCTGCTGTCCGACATCGACGGGCTCTACACGGCCGATCCGCGCCGCGACCCGACCGCCACCCACATCGCCCGGGTGAGCGAGATCACCCCGCAGATCGCCGGCATGGCCGAAGGCGCCAACGCCTCGGCCGGGGTCGGCACCGGCGGCATGGCCACCAAGATCGCCGCCGCCCGCATCGCCCGGGCCGCCGGCTGCGCCACCCTGATCACCCTGGGCTCGCGCCCGCGCCCGCTGGCCGCCATCGAGGAGGGCGCGCCCGCCACCCTGATCGAGGCCGGGGCCTCGCCCGCCGCCGCCTACAAGGCCTGGATCGCCGGCTCGCTGGCCCCCCAGGGCTGGGTGACGATCGACGCCGGCGCCGCCGCAGCGCTCGCCAAGGGCAAGAGCCTGCTGGCCGCCGGGGTGCGCGCCGTCGAGGGTCCGTTCGACAAGGGCGACGCCGTCCGCGTGCGCGACGAGACCGGCCAGGAAGTCGCCCGGGGCCTGGTCCGCTACGACAGCGCCGACGCCCACAAGATCGCCGGCCTGCGCAGCGACGCCATCGAGGCGGAGCTGGGCTTTACGGAAGGCCCGATGATCCACGCCGATGACCTGGCGGTGAACACCTGACCCTTCTCCCCCTTGCGGGAGAAGGTGGCGGCCGAAGGCCGTCGGATGAGGGGTCGCAACCACGAAAAACGCCGCGACGGCTGATCGGCTGTCGCGGCGTCTTGCTTTTGAGAGACCCCTCACCCAACCCCACTTCGTGGGGCCACCCTCCCCCTTCAGGAAGAGGGGCTATTTGAGAAACCCCTCCACCTCTCGGGCAAAGCGCTCCGGCTGGTCGGCCATGATGAAGTGGCGGCTGTTCTCCACCCGCACCAGCTTCACGCCGGGCAGGTCGCCGTACTCGCGCATCCACAGCGCCCCGACCACGCCGGGCGGCAGGGCGCCCTCGGGATCGACGGCGTAGAGGGCGGTGACGGGCAGCTTCAGCGCCGGGAGGCCCGGCCGGGCGTCCAGGGTCATCACCTCCGACAGCGCCCTGGCCACGGCGCGGCGATCCGAAGCCAGCGACCAGGCGACGATGGCCTCCTGCGTCGCCGGGGTGCGCGACAGGCCCTTGGCCGTAGCGGTCTGCTGAGCGGCGAAGGCCTCGGGGCTGGCCGACAGAACGCCCGCCGCCATGCGGTCGGCGAAGGGCCTGGCGCTGGCGGCCGTGGCTGTCGGCCCGAACATCGCGCTGTAGAACGGCAGGCTGTCGACGGTCATCAGCCGGCCGACCAGCTCAGGATGGCGCTGGGCCAGCAGCAGGCCCGACAGCCCGCCCATCGAGTGGCCGATCACCGCCGGCTTCGACAGCCCGGCCGAGCGGATGTAGGCCGCGAGCGCCTCGACGGCAGGATCCACGAACGGCCCGTCGCCGCCGGTCCAGGGCTGGCCGGCGAAGCCCGACAGCTGCACCAGGTGCACGCGGTGCGTGGCCTTCAGCCGCTCGGCCAGGGGCCGGAACGCCTCGCGCGACGAGGCCAGGCCCGGGATCAGGATCACATCCGGCCCCTGCCCCACCACCTCGACCGTCAAGCGATCGGACGTAAAGGCGGCGGGCTCGGCGCGGGCGATCGCCACGGCTATGCCCAGGCCCAGCAGGGCGGCCAGGAAGACGACGCAGGCGCGCGCGATCGCGCGGCCGCCGGGAAAGGCGAACGACATCAGGTCTCTCCAATTGTTGGGAAGGCGACGTCCTCAGCGGACGTGCGGGTTCTCGAAGATCTCTTCGATCGGCCGCTCGAACACGGCGGCGATGCGATAGGCCAGGTCGAGCGAAGGGTCGTGCTTCTCGGTCTCCAGGGCGTTGACCGCCTGGCGCGAGACGTTCAGCACCTGGCCCAGCTGCTCCTGGGTCCAGCCGCGCTCGACGCGCAGCAGCTTCAGGCGGTTCTTCAACGGGTGCTCCGGACGAAGACGGCCGTCAGACCGAACATGGCCCAGAACAGCGGCAGGATCAGCCAGCCCGGAGCGTGCGGCGCGTGGGCATAGCTCTCGCCGAAACCCCAGCCGGTGAACAGGGCGATGGCCAGGCCCGCGGCGATGATGAACTGGCGCGCCAGAAGGCCCCGCACGAACTCGTCGGACTCGGCCATCAACGCCAGCAGCGCCCAGATCTGTCCGACCACCGGCGCGGCCACCACCAGGGCCAGCGCCCAGGCCGCGACCGGGTTGGCGCCCACTTCGTCGAAGGCCCCGAAGATCGCGCCCATGTTGACCAGCACATAGGGGACGGTGAAGGCCGTGATGCGGATCACGTAGCGCCTGTGCGCCGGAGTCTGGAATTTGCCGATGGCCAGCATGGCTCGCCTCCCGTTGATGTAAGGCAAACCTGACACGGGCAAAATGTCGTGTCAACCTGACATCATGTCAGGAAAACACGACATCACTTCGGGTAGGGCGTCAGCGAGTACGGCCGCGCGGCGGGCTTGGCGCCCCAGGCCTTGTTCGGCGTCGCGCCCATGGTGAAGACCAGTTCGCCCCCGGCCCGGATCTCGGCGTCGCGCAGGAACACCCGGTCCAGCGGCCTGCCGTTCAGCGTGACCCTGGCGACGTAGGGATGGGCGTCCGACAGCCCTTCGGCGCGCACCGTGAAGCGCTTGCCGCCGTCGAGGGTCAGCATCGCCTTCTCCACGAACGGCCGGCCGATGACGTATTCGTTCGAGCCCGGCGCGACGGGGTAGAAGCCCAGCGCCGTGAACACCAGCCAGGCCGACATCTGGCCGAGGTCGTCGTTGCCCGACAGCCCCTCGGGCGTGGGCTTGTACTGGCTCTCGACGATCTCTTTCAGCCGGGCCTGGGTCCGCCACGGCGCGCCGGCATAGGCGTACATGTAGGCCACGTGGTGGCTGGGCTCGTTGCCGTGGATGTACTGGCCGATCAGGCCGGCGATGTCCTCGGCGTGCGAGTAGTCGAGCTTGGAGTTGTCGTACTCGAACATGGCGTCGAGCTTCTTCACGACCGCCGCGTCGCCGCCCATCGTCGAGACGAGGCCGCCCAGGTCGTGCGGGGCGAACCACGAATACTGCCAGGCGTTGCCCTCGGTGTAGTCGGAGCCGTAGTTGATCGCCGTCGGGTCGAAGGGCTCGCGGAACGCCCCGTCGCTCTTTCGGGCGCGCAGGAAGCCGGTCTTGGGATCGAAGCTGTTCCGCCAGTTCAGCGACCGCTTCTCGAAGGTCGCGGCCACGTCGGCCCTGCCCAGGGTCTTGGCCATGCGGGCGATGGTCCAGTCGTCGAAGGCGTATTCGACGGTCTTGGAGGCGGCTTCCGGCTCGCGGTCGATCGGCACGTAGCCGAGGGTCATGTAGTCGGAGAGCCCGCCATAGGGTCCGTAGGTCGCGCTCGCGACCATGGCGTCCAGCGCCGCGTCGGCGTCGATCCCGCGGACGCCCTTCAGCCAGGCGTCGGCGATCACCGGCACGGCGTGATAGCCGATCATCGTCCAGGTCTCCTGGCCGTGGAACGCCCAGACCGGCAGGATCCCGTAGGGGCTGACCTTCTGCGAGGCGACCAGCGAATTGACGAAGTCGGCGTTGCGCCGTTCCGGCTGCACCAGGGTCAGCAGCGGATGCTCGGCGCGGAAGGTGTCCCACAGCGAAAAGGTCGAGTGATAGGTGAAGGCTCCCTTTCCGGAGAGGGGCGCCTGGTGCACCGCATTGTCGGGCCCGCGCCAGCGGCCGTCGACGTCGCCGGAGACGCTCGGCGCGATCAGGGCGTGATAGAGGGCGGTGTAGACATTGGTCCGCATCGGGGCCGGCGCGGCGATGTCGAGCGCGCCCAGCGCCTTCTCCCAGTCGGCCCGGGTGCGCATCCGAAGACCGTCGAAGTCGAAGCCCTTCTCGTCGCTGTCGAGATTGGCCAGGGCCCCGGCCTCGTCGACGGTGGAGATCGCGACCTTGGCCACCAGCGGCCCGTCGATCTTGCCGAAGTCGAAGACGCCGACCAGGGCGCGGCCCTCCATCTGAGCGCGGTCGCCGCCGGTGCGGCCGGGCTGCTTGAAGCCCTTGTAGGGGACGTCGGTCTCGGTGCTGGTCAGGCTGCGACCGACCATCGGCCGGCTGAAACGGATGGCGAAATAGAGCTGCCGGCCCGGCGCCCAGCCGCGCGTCTCGCGCATGCCGGTGACCGTCCCGTCCTCGCGCACCCGGATCCGCGACCAGCTGACCTTGCCCGGATAGTTGTAGAGCGAGCTTCGCAGGTCGAGCAGCACCTGGGCCCGCGCGCCCTTCTCGAACGTGTAGCGATGCAGGCCGGTGCGCGTTCCGGCGGTCAGCTCGGCCCGCACGCGGCTGTCGGTCAGGGTGACGGCGTAGTAGCCGGGCTGGGCGATCTCGCCGTCGTGGGTGAAGCGCGAGCGGTAGCCCGAGCCGGGGACCTTCGGATCGCCGGGCTCCAGCCGGGCCTCGCCGCTGACCGGGGCCAGCAGGATGTCGCCCAGGTCCGAATGGCCGCTGCCCGAGAAGTGGGTGTGCGAGAAGCCGAGGATGGTCGGGTCCGAGCGCCGGTAGCCGGCGGCGCGGGCGTAGCTCTGCTTGAACGGCAGGACGTCGGTGTCGGGCGACAGCTGCACCATGCCGAACGGCGCTACCGCGCCCGGGAAAGTGTGCCCCTCCCCGTCCGTGCCGATGAACGGATCGACGGCTTCGTAGGGGGTCTTGGGCGTAGCGGGCGTCTTGGGCTGGGCCAGGGCGGGCGTGACGGCCAGGGCGGCGAGCGCGGCGAGCACCAGTCCAGGACGCATGATCTTCCTCCTCGGGAGGCCCGACCCTAGCCGCAAGGTCCCGCGCCCGTCACGCCGCTTCCAGCTGCGCTGACGGCAAATCCAGCGTTTGGCCATTCCCCCCGAGGCCCAAAGCGCCTAGGTAAGGCTCACTCTGAGCATATCCGGGGACGGACGAGCCATGGACGACGCGGCCGGTGGCCTGCAGGCGACGATGAGAGCGATGGGCCAGGCGGCTCGCGAGGGTGCGCGCGCGCTGCGCCTCGCCACGCCAGCCCAGCGCACCGCCGCCCTGACCGCCATCGCCGCCGCCATCCGCGCCGAGGCCCCCGCCATCCTGGCCGCCAACGCCCGCGACCTGGAGAAGGCCGGCAAGAACGGCCTGACCGCACCGATGATCGAGCGGCTGATGCTGAACGAGGCCCGCCTCGAAGGCGTGGCCGCCGGCGTCGAGGCCGTGGCCGCCATCCCCGACCCGCTGGGCGTGGAAACCGCCCGCTGGACCCGGCCGAACGGCCTGGACATCGCCCGTGTGCGCACGCCGATCGGCGTCATCGCCATGATCTACGAGAGCCGTCCCAACGTGACGGCCGACGCCGCGGCCCTGACCCTGCGCTCGGGCAACGCCGTCATCCTGCGCGGCGGCTCGGAGTGCATCGAGTCCAACCTCGCCATACACGGCGCGGTGCTGAAGGGGCTGGAGGCCGCCGGCCTGCCGGCCCAGGTGGTGCAGATGGTGCGGACCACCGACCGCGCCGCCGTCGGCGCCATCCTGTCGGGCCTGGACCGCAGCATCGACCTGATCATCCCGCGCGGCGGCAAGAGCCTGGTCGCCCGCGTCCAGGCCGAGGCCCGCGCCCCGGTGCTGGGCCACCTGGAAGGCCTCAACCACGTCTTCGTGCACGCCGCCGCCGACCTCAGGAAGGCCGCCGACATCGTGCTGAACGCCAAGATGCGTCGCGTGTCGGTGTGCGGCTCGGCCGAGACCCTGCTGATCGACCGCGCGGCCGCCGCCAGGCTGCTGCCGCCGATCGCCGACGTGCTGATCAAGGCCGGCTGCGAGATCCGCGGCGACGCCGCCGCCCGCGCCATCGAGCCCGACCTCAAGGCCGCCGCCGTCGAGGACTGGACCACCGAATACCTCGCCCCGATCATCGCCGTGGCGGTGGTCGACGGCGTCGAGGGCGCGGCCGAGCACATCGCCACCTACGGCTCGGGCCACACCGACGCCATCGTCACCGAGGACGCGGAGGCCGCCGAGGCCTTCGTCGCCAAGGTCGACAGCGCCATCGTGCTGGTCAACGCCTCGACCCAGTTCGCCGACGGCGGCGAGTTCGGCTTCGGGGCCGAGATCGGCATCGCCACCGACAAGCTTCACGCCCGCGGCCCGGTTGGGGCCGAGCAACTGACGACGTTCAAGTATGTGGTTCGCGGGACCGGCCAGACTCGTCCCTGAGGCCGGCCGTACCAGCGCCCAGCGCCTCGGCTTCCACCTGGAGCCGGGGATGCGCGTCGGGCTGTTCGGCGGCAGCTTCAACCCGGCGCACGAGGGCCACGCCCACGTGGCCGAGACCGCCATGCATCGCCTGGGCCTGGACCGGGTGATCTGGCTGGTGTCGCCGCAGAACCCGCTGAAGTCCTCGCACGAGACCCGCCCCCTGGCCGAGCGCATCGACCAGGCCCGCAAGTGGGCGCGCGGGCCGGGGATGATCGTCTCCGACGCCGAGACGCGCCTCGGCTCGCAATACACCATCGACACCCTGCGGGTGCTGAAGGCCCGCTTCCCGGGCGTGAAGTTCGTCTGGGTGATGGGCGCCGACAGCCTGGCAACCTTCCACCGCTGGCGCGGCTGGACGCAGATCATGCGTTCGGTGCCGGTGGCCGTGGTCTCGCGGCCGTGGGCGGCGCTGAAGGCCCGCACCTCGCCGGCCGCCCGCCGCTTCGCCTTCGCCCGCCGCCCGGCCAGCGCCGCGTCCACCCTGGCCGACGCCGATACGCCCGCCTGGGTCTACCTCACCGGCCCGCTGAACTTCGCCTCGTCGACGGCGCTTAGGGCGCGGCCGCCCAAGGGCTAGGCTGGATCGCGCCTAGTGCGGCGCGATCGGCCCTGTCCACAGGGTGGCGACGTCGCCGTCGGACGCGATCGAAAGCGTCCATCCCGTCCGTCCGGCCATCTCGCCGTTCAGCGTCAGCGAACCGCCTTCCGAGCCATGGACGCTTCTCAGGTCCTCCAGCCGCACCTGGGCGAGATCGCAGCCGGGATGCGCGCAGCTGAACCGCCAGCGGCCGGGCGCGGCCAGCAGGTCCGCCAGCCGCTTCACGCCCAGGCTCGCCACCGCGTCGGACGACGCCTTGAACGGCGGCCAGCCGGCCCCGGCGCAGTCGCGGCCGCCCGGGGCGACGAGCAGATAGCCGTCGGCCACCGACACCCGGTCGGCGACGCTGGGCGGATCGGCGCGGAGAGCGGGTCCGTCGGCGGCCACCGGCTCGAAAAGGATGGTCAGGGTCTGCTGGCGGCACACGCGATCGGCGACCGGGCGCGGCGCCAGCCGCACGTCGATCTTCCGCAGGGCGTAGGCTTCGGGCGTCCCGTCCTCGATATGGACGGAGGGATCGGCGCCCACGGCCTGGGCGAGCACGCGGGCGGCGAGTTCCGCCGACGGCAGGTCGCGGACCTCCTTCAGCGTCAGCCCATCCTCGCCCGCCAGGGCCGCGACCGGCGACGACGCGATCAGCAGCAGCCCCGCCGCCCAGCTCGAAAACCCGCCTCCACGCACGATTCACCCCTCCCCGAACCGCCGCAATATAGCCCGCCGCCGCCCTGCGACCACGATCCCCCTCACGTTTCGAGTCTTTCCGTGCTAAGGGAGGCTTTGCGCGAAGCCAATAAGGAGCATTCCGCTGCGTAGCGACCCCGCGCCGACGGCGCACGAGGGACCGGCTGGGGCCGAATCCTCGACTGAAAATCCGACGCTCAGTACGGACCTGAACATCAAGGCGCTCGAGACGCTGATCCTCTCGCGCCTCGACGACGACAAGGCCCAGGACATCGTCCACATCGACCTCACGGACAAGAGCTCCGTGGCCGACAGCCTGATCGTGGCGTCCGGCCGTTCGCACCGTCACGTCGGCGCGCTGGCCGATCACGTGCTGCGCGCGCTGAAGGACCACGGCCTGGGCAAGGCCCGGGTCGAAGGCCTGCCGCACTGCGACTGGGTGCTGATCGACGCCGGCGACGTCGTCGTTCACCTGTTCCGCCCCGAAGTGCGCAGCTTCTACAACATCGAGAAGATCTGGGCCGTCGACGCCCCGCACCGGATGCCGTCGGCTTCGTCGAACTGATAGCGCCAAGCGACCTCGCCCTTCGACAAGCTCAGGGTGAGGTCTAAGGTCATGCTCTTGAAACCCTCATCCTGAGCTTGTCGAAGGACGAGGGCTTCAACGCACGCTCTCCCCAAAATGAAGATCACCATCCTCACCGTCGGGAAGCTCGGCCGCATGGTCGAGGCGCAGCTGGCGCTGGACTATGCGTCCCGCGCCACCGCGTCCGGCCGCGCCCTGGCGCTAGGTCCGGTCGAGATCCTCGAGGTCGAGGCCAGGAAGCCCGGCAAGGCCGCCGAGGCCGAGGTGCTGCGCCCGCACCTGGAAGGCGCCTACGTCGTCGCCTGCGACGAGCACGGCAAGGTCCACACCTCCCGCGCCTTCGCCGGACGGCTGGAGCGGCTGCGCGACGACGGCCAGCGTAGGATCGTGTTCCTGATCGGCGGCGCCGACGGGCTGGATCCGTCGATCCTGGCCGGGGCCAACGAACTGCTGGCCTTCGGCCCCCAGACCTGGCCCCACGCCCTGGCCCGCGCCATGCTGGCCGAACAGATCTACCGCGCCGTCACCATCCTGTCGGGCTCGCCGTATCACCGGGATTGAGCGGCGCGGTTTCGACTGGCCGCCCTCCATTTTTCTCCCGTCATTCCCGCCCTTGTGGCGGGAACCCCTCTGTCAGCCGCAAGGGCAGCAGGGGCGGATCGCCAGCGATCCGCTAGCGGCTTCACGTGCGAGCGGAACCAGGGGTTCCCGCCACAAGGGCGGGAATGACGGGAGGTTGGTGGGGCAAACCCTTTGAAACCGCCGCGCCCTCAGGCAGATAGGGACGCAATGCCCCGCCGCCTCGCGATCGCCGCCGCCAGCGCCGCCGTCCTGCTTCTCGCCGGGGCGGGGGTCGTGCTCGCGCAGGTGGGCGACCAGCGCACGCGCGACCTGCAGCAGGCCGCCGACACCCGCCGCGAGATCGAGGACCTGCGGGCCGAGCTGACCCGGCTGAACCAGCAGCAGGTCGCCGCCGGCGCCGATGTCGACGTCAAGCGCCAGCGGCTGGAGGTCCTGCACCGCCGGGAGTCGGCGCTGATCGGCGAGATGGGCCGCGACCGGGGCCAGCTGGCCCGGCTGCTCAGCGCCCTGCAACTCTTCCGCCGCAACCCGCCGCCGGCCCTGCTGGTCAATCCCGGCGACGCCCGCGACGCGGTGCGGGCCGCGATCCTGATCCGCGCCATGACGCCGGAGCTGCAGGCCCGGGCCGACGCCTACGCCCGCCAGGCCCGCGCCGTAGGGGCCCTGCGCCGCGAGGCCGCCGCCGCCTCCGAGCAGCTGTTCACCGCCGAAAGCGCCGTGGCCGACCGCCGGGGCGAGCTGGAGCGGATGATCGTCGAGAAGACCGAGCTGGAGCGCGCCTACGCCCAGGACGCCATCGCCGCCGACCAGGAGCGCCGCACCCTGGGCGCCCTGACCGACGGCCTGACGACCGCCAGCACCGGCCCGCTGGCCCTTCGCGCCCCGGCCCCGGGCGACGTCGTCCGCCGCTTCGGCGAGGCCCTGCCGGTCGGCGGCAAGTCCGAAGGCCTGTCGATCCGCACGGCCAAGGGCCAGGCGGTCGGCAGCCCGGCCGCCGGCACCGTCGAATACGCCGGTCCGCTGAACGGCTGGGACATGGTGGTCATCGTCCGCACCCAGGGCGCCTATCACCTGGTCATGGCCGGCATGGCCGACGTAAAGGTCGCCCCCGGACAATCGGTCGCAGCCGGCGCGGAGCTGGGCAGCATGACTGACCGTGGACCTTTGGAGCCGGAGCTCTATCTTGAGGTGCGCGAGAACGGCGTTCCGGCCGACCCGGGGCGCTGGCTCAAGCAGGAGTCGCGGTAGACGACTTTTTCAGTAATGATGGATGTCCATCGACGTGCGGCCCGCGTCGGGGATGGACGGGGCCGGACGATTAAGACGCGGCGCTCTCGCCGCTCGGTTAGCGAACGCGGCCTCACCGCCGCAAGGGAGCCTTCTAGGCCTTATGCGCAAGTACCTGCTCATCGGTGTTTCGGCCTTCATCCTCGGCGCGGGGACGATGGCCTATGTCAGCCCCATCGCCCAAGCGACCATCCCCTCGCAGAAGGCCAAGACCTACAAGCTGCTCGAACTGTTCGGCGACGTGCTCGCCACCGTCGAGGACCAGTACGTCACCGAGGTCGACGACAAGAAGCTGATCGAGGCGGCGCTGGACGGCATGCTGACCAGCCTCGACCCGCACTCGGGCTACCTGTCGCCCGACAGCTTCGAGGACATGCAGGACACCACCCGCGGCGAATACGGCGGCCTCGGCATCGAGGTCACCAGCGAGGACGGCGTGGTCAAGGTGATCTCGCCGATGGACGGCACGCCCGCCGCCCGCGCCGGCGTCCAGGCCGGCGACTACATCACGGCCGTCAACGGCCAGTCGGTGCTGGGCCTGACGGTCACCGAGGCCGTCAAGCAGATGCGCGGCCCGGCCGGCGAGACGGTGACCATCACCATCGCCCGCGAGAAGACCGACCCGTTCGACGTCAAGCTGGTGCGCGAGGTCATCAAGCCCAAGGCCGCCATCGCCCGCATGGAAGGCGACTACGGCTACGTGCGCCTGCCCGGCTTCAACGAGAAGTCCACCGACGCGCTCTCGGCCGCCATCACCGACCTGAAGGCCAAGAACCCGCAGATGAAGGGCCTGGTCTTCGACCTGCGCAACAATCCGGGCGGCCTGCTCGACCAGGCGCGCGGGGTCGCCGACCTGTTCCTCGAAGGCGGCGAGATCGTCAGCCAGCGCGGCCGCAATCCGCGCGACATCCAGCGCCTGAACGCCACGCCGGGCGACATCCTGGCCGGCATGCCGATGGTCGTGCTGATCAACCAGGGCTCGGCCTCGGCCGCCGAAATCGTCGCCGGCGCCCTGCAGGACCGCCATCGCGCCGAACTGGTGGGCATCACCAGCTTCGGCAAGGGCTCGGTCCAGACCGTGATCCCGCTGCGCGGCGGCGCCGACGGCGCGCTGAAGCTGACGACGGCCCGCTACTTCACCCCGTCGGGCCGCTCGATCCAGAAGACCGGCATCGAGCCCGACCTGGAAGTGGCCCAGACCAAGGACCAAGCCCAGGACATCGCCAACCGCGTGTGGTTCAGCGAGGCCAGCTTCAAGAACGCGCTGAACGCCGACGAGGGCAAGACCCGCAAGGGCGTCCACACCCCGGCCGAGGCCCCGCCCTCCGGCTTCGACGAGAAGAAGGGCGACTTCCAGCTGGAACGCGCCGTCGCCGTGCTGAAGGCCGGTTCGGTCGAGGCGGTGGTCAAGCTGCCCAAGCCGCAGCCCAAGATCGCCGAAGTCACCGCCAAGGCCGCCGCCGCGGCGGCCACGCCCGGCAAGCCTCCGGTCGAGAAGAAGTAAGGACGTTTTCGAACCTTCGAGAGAAGGAGCCGCCCGTCGAAAGATGGGCGGCTTTTTCTTTGGGCCTCAGGAATCCCTCTCCCCCTGCGGGAGAGGGTGGCCTGCGAAGCAGGTCGGGTGAGGGGTCTCTCAGAACTCAAAGCTGCGCGCAGCGGTCAGGTCAGGTGAGGGGTCTCGCATCTGAGAGACCCCTCATCCGTCGGCTTCGCCGCCACCTTCTCCCGCAAGGGGAGAAGGAAGCCGCGCTACCCCATCCCCAGCGCCGCGATCAGCACCACGGCCAGGCCCAGCGCCAAGCCCGCCCCTGCCCGCAACACCGCGGCGAGGCAGACGGCGCGGGCTTCGGGGGCCGCGGTGGTGGAGAAGCGGGCGATCTCGGTCATGCTCATCGGACGAGGCCTCCTGATCTCAAGCTTGCGCCCGAGGATCGGCCGGCGGAAAGCGTCGTAAAGCCGTCACGGGCCATCACGCCGCCAGACGGTCATTCCTTCACCGCCGACGCCGCAAAAACCGGCGCCAGCCGCCTGTCGATTTCGCCGCAGCTTTCGCCAAACAGCGTTAACCATATCTTGGAAGCTTGCCTCGTAAGGCTCGTCCATGGCCGCCGTGTTCTCCCGCAAGCCCGCCTACACCGCCGCCGCGCCCGCCGTTGACGCGGGCGGCGGCGACCTGCGCGCGCGCCTGCTGGCGGCCGCCGGCAACCCCTATATCGGCGCCAGCGCCGCGGCCTTCCTGTTCCTGCTGAGCCTGGCCGTGCTGGTGATGGTCACCGGCGATCCCAGGGCCGGCGCGCCGGTGCTGCGCCTGGAGCTGACCAAGATCGGCGCCACCACCAATCCGCCCGAAGGCTGGCGCGAGGCCCTGGCCCCCGAGGGCGCCGAGGAAGCCCCGCTGCTGCCCGGCGCGATGGACCTGTCCGAACACCCCTTCGCCCGCCGCGCCGCCGCGCCCGAAGCCGAAAGCGAAGCCGTCGACCTGGCCGCCCCGCCCGTTCCGTCCGGCGGCGCCCTGGTCCAGGCCCCGCTGCCCGGCCTGTCGGTTCCCGGCCCCGGCGGCGGCCCGCTGCCGGTGATCGCCCCCGACGGCCGCACGGTCGCCGAGGCCTATGCCCGCCCCTTCACGCCCGACGGCCGCCCGCGCGTGGCCCTGGTGATCGGGGGCCTGGGCCTCAACGCCCAGACCACCCGCGCCGCCATCGAGACCCTGCCGCCCGAGATCACCCTGTCGTTCGCGCCCTATTCCGAGGGCCTGCAGGGCTGGATCGACCTGGCCCGCTCGCACGGCCACGAGGTGCTGCTCGAGACGCCGATGGAGCCCAACGACTATCCGGCCAACGATCCGGGCCCCTACACCCTGATCGCCGCCAACCGGCCCGACGAGACCGTGCGCAAGCTGGAATGGCTGATGTCGCGCGCCACCGGCTATTTCGGCCTGACCAACTATCTGGGCTCGAAGTTCCTGGCCTCCGACCCGGCCATGGCCACCTTCATGGCCTCGCTCAAGGCCCGGGGGCTGGCCTTTGTCGACGACGGCTCGGCCGCCCGTCGGGGCGGCCCGATCCCGCGCGCCTCGGCCGAGCGCGGCATCGACGACGATCTGTCCGGCGAGGCCATCGAGGGCCAGCTGCGGGCCCTGGAAGCCGGCGCCGGCGCGCGCGGCGCGGCCATGGGCGTGGGCTTCGCCTACCCCGTCACCATCAGCCAGGTGCGCAACTGGGCCGGCGGGCTGAACGCACGGGGCGTGCAACTGGCCCCGGCTTCGGCTATCGCCAGGCGATGAGCGCCAAGCAAGACCTCTCCCTCTACCGCCCCAATGTGGGCGTCGCCCTCTTCCATCCGACCGACGGCCGCGTCTGGCTGGGCATGCGCCACAAGCAGGAGCCGCCCTTCAACTGGCAGCTGCCGCAGGGCGGCGTCGACGAGGGCGAGGACCTGGAAGCCGCCGCCCGCCGCGAGCTGCACGAGGAGACCGGCGTCACCTCCGCGGCGCTGCTGGGCCGCACCGAGGGCTGGCTGACCTACGACTATCCGGCCGACTTCATGGGCACGAAACGCGCCCGCGGGTACCTGGGCCAGAAGCAGGTGTGGTTCGCTTTCCGCTTCACCGGCGAGGAGTCCGAGATCGATCTGGCCGCCCACGGCGACATCGAGTTCGACGACTGGCGCTGGGGCGCTCTCGACGAAACGCCCGAACTGATCGTACCCTTCAAACGCGGCGTCTACGAACTGATGGTCGCCGCTTTCTCGGGGTTCGCGCGCGTCGCCTGACACCCAAGGCTCGCGCGCCGATCCTCGCTTGGGGATTGGAGGCGCGGGCGTGACCAGAACCATCCTGATGATCCACGGCTACGGCATGACCGGCGACGGCTGGTCGCCGGCGGCCGAGGCGTTTCGCAAGGCCGGCTATGCGGTCGAGACGCCGACCATCCGTCCAAAGCTGCGCGTGCCGGCCTCGCCGTCGGCCGAACTCGGCGGGCTTAGCCTGGCCGACTACGTCGCCGAGCTCAGCGCCCTGGCGGCGGTGACCGCCGCCCGCGACGGGATCAAGCCGATCGTCTTCGGCCACTCGATGGGCGGGCTGATCGCCCAGAAGCTGGCCGAGAGCGGCCTGACCTCGGGACTGGTGCTGTTCGCCCCCGCCTCGCCGGCCGATGCGCGCGGCAAGCCCAAGCTCTCTCCCCTGATCACCTTCCTCAACGCCGTGCTCAGCCAGGGCGGCCCGCCCAAGCCGGTGAAGATGTGGAAGACCGGCTTCAAGTTCGGCGTGGTCAACGCCGTGCCCGCCGCCCGCCACGACGCCCTCTACGCCACGGCGGTGTACGACTCCGGCCGGGTGCTGCAGGACCTGGCCTATCCCGACCGCGATCCCTCGCGCACCGCCCATGTCGACTCCGCCAAGGTCGCCGTGCCGGTGCTGGTGCTGGCCGGGGCCCGCGACCGCACCACGCCGGTCGAGGACCTGCGCCTGGTCGGCCGCAAGTACGCCGGGGCCGACTATCGCGAATATCCCGACCACGCCCACTGGCTGATCGACGAGCCGGGCAGCGCGGCCCTGTACGACGCGGCCAAGGCCTGGCTGTCGGAAAAGGGCCTCGGCCCGGCCTCCGCTCCGCCGCCTGCCAAGGCCAAGGTCGAACCCAAGGCCGAACCCAAGGCCGAACCGACGCCCACGCCCGCTCCCAAGCCGGCGCCGGAGCCGAAAGCGGAGACCCCGGCCCCCGTGGCTGCCCCGGTAGCGGCCCCGGCCCCCAAGCCCAAGGCCCCCGCCAAGGCGAAGACGCCCAGCAAGGCCAAGGCCGTCGTCGCCGAACCGGTCGTGAAGCCCGCCGCCAAGGCGCCGGCCAAGCCCAAGGCGGCCCCTGCGCCGAAGCCCACCGCCCCGAAGACCGTCGCCAAGGCCGAAGTCGCGCCTGCTCCCGCCAAGACCGAGGCCAAGGCCGCGCCGGCCAAGACCACCAAGCCGAAGACGCCGCCGCCCGCGCCGGTCGAACCGGCTCCTGTGGCGAAGGCCCCGGCCAAGTCGGCGCCCAAGCCGAAGACCGAAGCCAAGACCGCCCCCGCCGCCAAGGTCGCCAAGCCCAAGGCGCCCGCCAAGGCCGCAGCGCCTCCCGCCGAACCGGCCAAGCCGGCGACCGCGAAGCCTGCCGCCAAGGCCAAGCCTGCTCCCACCGCCAAGGCCGCCCCCGCGCCGGCGCCGGCCAAGCCTGCTCCGAAAGCCAAGAGCGCGCCTGCCGCCAAGGCCGCTCCCAAGGCCGCGCCGGCCGCCAAGGCCGAAGCCAAGCCGAAGGCGACCCCGAAGGCCGCCGCAACCAAGACTGCTGCGACAACGACGCCCGCCAAAACTTCGCCACGCGGCAAGAAGAGCGTGTAGGCTCCATTGAAACGCTCGTATCAGTCACACGGGCGGGGTTGACCTAAGAGGCGGGCGTGAAGGCTCCGGTGATCATGGTCCACGGCGCCTTCTGCGGCGGCTGGACGTTCGATGTGTTTCGCGCGCCGTTCGAGGCCGCCGGTCATCAGGTGCTGACGCCCGACCTGCCCGGCCGCGCGCCCGGCGAGTCGATCGTCGGCCTGTCGATGAGCGACTACGCCCGCGCTGTCGTGCGGCTGATCCGGTCGTGCGAGACGCCGCCGATCCTGATCGGCCACTCGATGGGCGGCCTGGTGGCCCAGCTGGCCGCCGGCCGCGCCCCGGTCGATCGCCTGATCCTGCTGGCCCCCTCGCCGCCCTGGGGCGTGCACGGGGCGAGCCTGGAGGAGGCGGTCTCGGCCGTCAGCCTCTATTCGCTGGGCCCCTACTGGCTGCAGGCCATCGCGCCGGACTACGGCGTGGTGCGCCGCTACAGCCTCGACCGCCTGCCCCGCGAGACCCGCCGCGCCCTCTACGCCCGCATGACGTCGGAAAGCGGCCGGGCGCTGTGGGAGACGCTGAACTGGTGGCTCGACCCCTTCATGACCACCAGCCCCGGTACGGTGAAGGCCCCGGTGCTGGCCATCGCCGGCGGCCAGGACGTCGTCCACCCGCCCGCCACCGTCCGCCAGACCGCCGCCCGCCTGGGCGGGGTGTTCCGCGAGTTCCCGGAAATGAGCCACTGGCTGCCGGGGGAGCCCGGCTGGGAAAACGTGGCGCAGGTCTGCCTGGACTTCATCGCCGCCGAGGACCGGGCGGCGGCGTAGGCTCACCCTGACCCTCTCCCATAGGGAGAGGGAGGGGCCCATGCGCAGCATGGGAGGGTGAGGGGTTAGGAACCTTTCCGGACAAGGCAGGGACAAGGGTGACGGGGCGGCCGACGGCTTACCCCCTCACCCTCCCACGCCTGCGGCGCGGCCCCCTCCCTCTCCCCATGGGAGAGGTTTCCTCGGGCGACGTCAGTGCCCCGAGCTGAACACCTTCAGCCCCAGGATCCCCGAGACGATCAGGCCCAGGCAGACCAGCCGCGCCGCCGTGGCCGGTTCCTTGAACACCAGGATGCCGACGATGGCCGTGCCGACCGCGCCGACGCCGGTCCAGACCGCATAGGCCGTACCCAGCGGCAGGCTCTTCACGGCCCAGCCCAGCAGGCCCATCGAGGCGACCAGGCTGATCGCGGTCAGGAGGGTGGGGATCGGGCGGGTGAAGCCCTCGGTGTATTTCAGGCCGACGGCCCAGCCGATTTCGAAAAGACCGGCGATGAAGAGGATGATCCAGGCCATGACCTGCTCCCGTTGATCGCGCGCCCGGCCCGTGGCCTCGGCGTCGCGAGAAGCGGGGTCGTCCCCGGAAAACAGCAAAGGCGCGGGGTCGTCCCCGCGCCTTGCCTAGATAGCTTCTGAATCCCGGAGGGCAAGCCCTCCTGGCCTCACTGCGAGGTGTAGAGGATCTGGGCCTGCTCGTAGTTCTTGCCGACCGAGCTGTCGTCCAGCTTCTTGATGCGGACATAGACGAGGCCGGCCTTGCCGCCGGCGGCGTTGTTGTCCCAGGTCACGGTCAGGCGCTTGACGTCGGTGACCAGCTGGTCGTTGCGGATCAGGCGCAGCTGCGGGCTGTTTTCCCAGCTGGCCCAGTCGTGCAGGGCGGTGGCCAGGGCCTGGGCCTGCTCGGGGCCTTGAGCGTGCTGGACGTTCAGGGTGCAGACGTTCTTGTTCGAACCCGGGTTGTCGAGGACGATCTGGTAGGGCTTGCCCAGGTCCAGGGTCCACAGGTCGCGCTTCTTCTTGAAGCCCGCGGCCTTGGCCAGGGCGTTGAAGTCGCCGCCGACCACGGCCGGCTTGCAGATGGTGTCGAGCACGCTGAGGATCCGCACCGAGACCGGATCGGTCGGCGGCGGCGGGCGCACGGGTTCCGGAGCGACCGCGGCGGCGGCGGCTTCGGGCGTGCCGGCGGCCGGAGCCGGAACCACGGGCGCGGCCTGATCGGCGGGCGCGGCGGCCGGGGCGGGAGCCGGGGCGGCGGCGGGAGCGGGTTGCTCCTGAGCGACGGCGGTCGAGACGACGCCGAGGGCGATCAAGCTGGCGAGCGCAAGGCGCATAGTCTGGATATCCCCTAGAGACTTGGAGGTCGGCATTAAAACCGACAAGCGTTCCCTCGCAACCCTTATGGTGACGGATTGCGGCGCCGATAGGGTCACAATCGTAATTTTTATAGTTGGCGCCCTCTTCCTTCTCCCATTGCGGGAGAAGGTGGCGGTCGAAGACCGACGGATGAGGGGTCTCTCAAACTGGAGACGCTTCACCCGGCCTGACCGCTACAGGCGGCTTTGAGGTCTGAGAGACCCCTCACCCGACCTCCCTCCGGGAGGCCACCCTCTCCCGCAAGGGGAGAGGGGCAAACGAAAAGCGCCCCCACCCTTGCGGATGGAGGCGCTTTCGAAGTGCTCCGAGAGAAGCGGCCCTTAGCCGGCCACTTCCACCGCGTGCTCGGCCAGGATCGTGAAGCCGTCGGGACCGACGTCGGCGAAGCCGCCCTGGATGTCGAACAGCTTGACGGTCGCGCCGTCGCGCACCGTGACCCGGCCCTCGCGCAGGGTGGTCATGAACGGCGCGTGGTTCGGCAGGACGCCGAAATCGCCTTCCGTGCCCGGCGCGTCGACCTGGTCGACGTCGGCGGAGAACAGCTCGCGCTCGGGCGCGACGAGGGAGAAGTGCAGCTTGGCCATCAGTCGTAAGTCTCCACGGCGCCGAGGGCCGCCTCAATGTCTTCGTCGGTCTGGATCTCGGTGCCGCAGAACGGGCAGAAGCGGATGGTGGTCAGGACCGTGCCGGTCTCGCCATCGGCTTCGCGCTGGCCCAGGTTCAGCAGGATCAGGCCGCTGTCGTGCTCGATGAGCGAGGCCTCGGCGTCCGAAGACACGGCGTCCTCCAGCTCCTCGCAGCAAAAGTTGACGGCTTCGAAGTCGGTGTCGGTCATCTCAGTCTTGCTTCTTTGCGTCGGGCTCCGCCGGCGGGCGACGCGTCATCTGTCCGACGGTGAACGCGGCGAACGACGTTATGGAATCTATGTAGCCCGCGGAGGCGAAATACAGATCGATCCGGGTCCCGAGGTTCTCCACCAGGGGGTGGCCGAAGGTCTTGATGGTGTAAACCTCTTCGGTCCCGTCCAGCTTCATGTCCTGGAAGCCCGAACCCGTCGCGGCCAGCCAGTCAAGCGTGGGCTGCTGAGCGGCCTGGGCGTCGAAGGCGACGACCGTGCATTGGGCCTTGCCGCGATTGCCGGTGCCGACGACGACATAGACCGAACCGGTCGCATCAGCCGCCAGTTCCGCCTTGCCGACGGCGAACAGCCCGTTGCGGTTGAACCTGGTCAGGCCCGCCGGAAACTGGTCGGCCCTGGCGACGACGAAGCCGGGAAAGGCCTCGATCCCGTCGAAGGTCTGGAAGGCGATCTGCGCCCCCCTGACCTCCAGCTTCATCTTCTCGAACTGCGCCGCGCAAGCCTTGTTGCCGGCCAGGTAGGCTTCGGCGGCGCTCCCGTAGGGCGCAGCCAAAGCCACCGAGGCGGTCGCCCAAATGGCGGCGACCGTCGAAGACAGCAAGCCGACCATTCGGGCGCGCATCATCAGGCGTCCGCCGCCATCTTCTCGGCCTTGGCCACGGCTTCTTCGATCGGGCCGACCATGTAGAAGGCGCCTTCCGGCAGGTGGTCGTACTCACCGTCCACGATGCCCTTGAACGAGCGGATCGTGTCCTTCAGCTGGACGAAGGCGCCCGGCGTGTTGGTGAACTGCTCGGCCACGTGGAACGGCTGCGACAGGAAGCGGCTGATCTTGCGGGCGCGAGCGACCGTCAGCTTGTCCTCTTCCGACAGTTCGTCCATGCCCAGGATGGCGATGATGTCCTTCAGCGCCTTGTACTGCTGCAGGACTTCCTGGACGCGGCGAGCCACGGTGTAGTGCTCTTCGCCGATGACCAGCGGGTCCATGATCCGCGAGGTCGAGTCCAGCGGATCGACGGCCGGGAAGATGGCCTGGGCGGCGATGTCGCGCGACAGAACGGTGGTGGCGTCCAAGTGGGCGAACGAAGCGGCCGGGGCCGGGTCGGTCAGGTCGTCGGCGGGAACGTAGATGGCCTGGACCGAGGTGATCGAACCCTTGTTGGTCGAGGTGATGCGCTCTTGCAGGTTGCCCATCTCGGTGGCCAGGGTGGGCTGGTAGCCCACGGCCGAGGGGATGCGGCCCAGCAGAGCCGACACTTCGGCGCCGGCCTGGGTGAAGCGGAAGATGTTGTCGACGAACAGCAGCACGTCCTTGCCTTCTTCGTCACGGAAGTATTCCGCGATCGACAGGCCGGTCAGGGCGACGCGGGCGCGGGCGCCCGGGGGTTCGTTCATCTGGCCGTAGACCAGGGCGCAGCGCGAGCCTTCGGTCGAGCCGTTGTTGGCCTTCGGGTCGACGTTGACGTTGCTCTCGATCATCTCGTGATAGAGGTCGTTGCCTTCGCGGGTGCGTTCGCCCACGCCGGCCAGAACCGAGTAACCGCCGTAAGCCTTGGCGATGTTGTTGATCAGTTCCTGCATCGTCACGGTCTTGCCGACGCCGGCGCCGCCGAACAGGCCGATCTTGCCGCCCTTGGTGTAGGGGCACATCAGGTCGATGACCTTGATGCCCGTGACCAGCACTTCAGCGGTGTTGGTCTGCTCGGCGAAGGTCGGGGCGTCGCGGTGGATCGTGCGGGTGATGTCCGACTGGATCGGGCCCTGCTCGTCGATCGGCTCGCCGATGACGTTCATGATGCGGCCCAGGGTGCCCGGACCGACCGGCACGCGGATGGCTTCGCCGGTGTCGCGCACGGGCTGGCCGCGGACGAGACCTTCGGTGGCGTCCATGGCGATGGCGCGGACGGTGTTCTGGCCCAGGTGCTGGGCGACTTCGAACACCAGGCGCTGGCCGGTGGCGGTGTTGGTGGTCTCGACGGCGTTCAGGATCGCCGGCAGCGGGCCGGTGAACTCGATGTCGACGACGGCGCCGATGATCTGGACCAGACGACCGGTGGCTTCGCCGGCGACGGGCGCCGGAGCCTTCGGAGCAGCGGCGGCCTTCGGGGCGGCCGGCTTCTTGGCGGCCGGAGCCTTGGGAGCGGCGGCAGCGGCGGCCGGAGCGGCGGCGGCGGCCTTCGGGGCGGCGGGCTTCTTGGCGGCAGCCGGCTTTTCAGCGGCGGCGGCGGGAGCCTTAGCGGGGGTCTTGGCCATGGCGTGCGGGTCTTTCGTGCGTCTCTGCGTGCGTTTTTGGCGTTAGGCTAGATCAGACGGCTTCGGCGCCGGAGATGATCTCGATCAGCTCCTTGGTGATCTGGGCCTGGCGGGAACGGTTGTACTCGAGGGTGTAGCGCTTGATCATGTCGCCCGCGTTCCGCGTGGCGTTGTCCATGGCCGTCATCTGGCTGGCGTAGAAGCCGGCCATGTTGTCGAGCAGCGCCGACAGGATCTGAACCGTCAGGTTGCGCGGCAGCAGGGTCTCGAGGATGGCCTCTTCCGAGGGCTCGTACTCGTAGACCGCGGCAGGACCGGACGCGACTTCACCGCCCTCGACCACGGCCGGGATCAGCTGCAGCGCGGTCGGGATCTGCTGCACCACCGACTTGAAGCGGCTGTAGAACAGGGTGACCACGTCGATGTCGCCGGCTTCGTAAAGCTTGGTGACGACGTCGGCGATCGGCTGGGCCACCGACAGCGTCAGCTGGCGATAGGCCGAGAGGTCGAAGTTCTCGACGATGCGACCGGCGTAGAGGCGACGCAGCTGGGCGGTCACCTTCTTGCCGACGCAGACGATCTTCACGTCCTTGCCCTGGGCGATCAGCCCGTCGATGTGGGCGCGGGAGGCGCGCACGATCGACGAGGTGAAGCCGCCGGCGAGACCGCGGTCCGCCGCGGCCACCACCACCAGGTGACGGTCGTCGCGGCCGGTGCCGGCCAGCAGCGCCGGAGCGCCGTCGCCCGACACGCCGGTCGCGAGGTTGGCGATGACGCTGGCCAGACGCCGGGCGTAAGGACGGGCGGCTTCCGCCGCGTCCTGGCTCCGGCGCAGCTTGGCAGCCGCCACCATCTGCATCGCTTTCGTGATCTTTTGCGTCGCTTTGACGCTCGAGATCCGATTGCGCATTTCCTTCAAGCTGGCCATTCGGCGCTACTCTCTCCGAGCGGTTCCGAGGGGGCTTAGGCGAAGGTCGACGAGAAGCTGTCGAGCGCGCTCTTCAGCGACGCTTCCAGGTCCTTGTCGAGGGCCTTCTTGGTGGCGATGCCGGTCAGCAGGTCCTGGTGGGCGCTGTGCAGGCGGGCCAGGAACTCGGTCTCGAAGCGACGCACCGACGAGGTCGGGATCTTGTCGAGATAGCCGCGGGTGCCGGCGTAGATCACGCAGACCTGCTCTTCGACCGACAGCGGCGCGTATTGCGGCTGCTTCAGCAGCTCGGTCAGGCGCTCGCCGCGGGCCAGCATCTTCTGGGTCGAGGCGTCCAGGTCCGAGCCGAACTTCGCGAAGGCGGCCATTTCGCGATACTGGGCGAGTTCGCCCTTAATCGGACCGGCGACTTGCTTCATGGCCTTGATCTGGGCCGACGAACCGACGCGCGACACCGAGATGCCGACGTTCACGGCCGGGCGGATGCCCTGGTAGAACAGGTCGGTTTCCAGGAAGATCTGGCCGTCGGTGATCGAGATCACGTTGGTCGGGATGTAGGCCGAGACGTCGTTGGCCTGGGTTTCGATGATCGGCAGGGCCGTCAGCGAGCCCGAACCGTTGTCTTCGTTCAGCTTGGCGGCGCGTTCCAGCAGGCGGGAGTGCAGGTAGAACACGTCGCCCGGATAGGCTTCGCGGCCCGGCGGGCGGCGCAGCAGCAGCGACATCTGGCGGTAGGCGACGGCTTGCTTGGACAGATCGTCATAGATGATCAGGCCGTGCAGGCCGTTGTCGCGGAACCACTCGCCCATGGCGCAGCCGGCGAACGGGGCCAGGTACTGCAGCGGGGCCGGCTCCGAGGCCGAGGCCACGACGACGATGGTGTATTCCAGGGCGCCGTGCTCTTCCAGGGTCTTGACGATCTGGGCGACGGTCGAGCGCTTCTGGCCGATGGCGACGTAGACGCAGTAGAGCTTGGCGCTCTCGTCCTTGCCGGCGTTGGCGGCCTTCTGGTTCAGGATGGTGTCGATGGCGACGGCGGTCTTGCCGGTCTGACGGTCGCCGATGATCAGCTCGCGCTGGCCGCGGCCGACCGGGATCAGGGTGTCGATCGACTTCAGGCCGGTCTGCACGGGCTCGTGCACCGACTTGCGCGGGATGATGCCCGGGGCCTTCACATCGACGCGGCGACGCTCGGTGTATTGGATCGGGCCCTTGCCGTCGATCGGCTCGCCCAGCGGGTTGACGACGCGGCCCAGCAGGCCCTTGCCGACCGGCACGTCGACGATCTCGCCGAGGCGGCGGACTTCGTCGCCTTCCTTGATCTCGGCGTCAGCGCCGAAGATCACGGCGCCGACGTTGTCGCGCTCGAGGTTCAGGGCCATGCCCTTCACGCCGGCCTTCGGGAATTCGACCATCTCGCCGGCCTGGACGTTGTCCAGACCGTAGATGCGGGCGATGCCGTCGCCGACCGACAGAACTTGGCCGATGTCCGAGACGGCGGCTTCCTCGCCGAAGTTGGCGATCTGCGACTTGAGGATGGCCGAAATTTCGGCGGCGCGGATGTCCATGGCTGGGTCGGGCTCTTTCTTAGGGCTCTCTGCGTACGTACGTTTTTTGCGCGGTTATACGCTTAGGCGCGCTTGAGGGCGAATTTCAGGGAATCGAGCTTCGAACGGAGCGAAGCATCGAACAGACGGGAACCGACGCGCACCTTGACGCCGCCCAGGATGGACGGATCGACGCGGGTCGAGATTTCGGGGGTCTTGCCGAGCGCCTCGGAGACGCCGGCGGTGACGGCCTTCAGCTGAGCGGCGGTCAGCGGGGCGGCCGAGATGACCTCGGCGGCGACCACGCCGCGGTGCTTGGCCGACAGGGCGACGAAGGCGTTGATCGCGCCGACCAGCTCGATGGCGCGGCCGTTGGAGGCGATCAGGCCCAGGAACTTGGCGGTCAGGATGTCGAAACCGGCCTTCACGGCGACGGCGGTCAGGCCCTTGGCCTTGTCCTCGGCCGAGAACGCGGGCGAGTCGATCAGACGGCGCAGGTCGGCGCTATCGGCGATCAGGACCTTGAGATCCTTCAGGTCGCGTTCGACCTTCGCCAGGTTGCCGCCTTCGATCGTCAGTTCGAACAGGGACTGCGCATAACGCTGACCCGCATCCGTCGCCTTGGTTTCTTCCGCCACTTGTTCCGCCCGGTGTGCGTTGCAATCGCCGCGGAAGAGAAGCTGCCCCCTCTTCCCGGCTTAAAGACTTGATCGCGCTTGAGAAAAGCGCACGGGCGGCCCGCGCTCTCACGCTGCCCTTCCCGAAGCCCGGCGCCTGATAACACGGGGTGTTCGCAGTCGCAACCAAGCCGAGACGATCGCGTTCGGCCAAGTTTCGGAAAAAAGCCGTTTATCCGTCAGACGTTGACGCGGCGGAATACGCCGGAGGCCGCGCCGGCCAGGGCGCCGCCCGGCGTACGGGCCTCGGCCTGGGCGAACACCAGACTGCGAGTGGCCCGTTCGATCCAGCCGCGCAGGGCCAGGTCCGGCCTCGCGCCCTCGCCGTAATCGATGGTCAACGACACCGGCGCGGCGTCGGGACCGGCGGCTTCCTTCAAGGCGTCTTCCAGCAGGGCGGCGATCGACTGGGTCATGGACGACACTTAACTCCCGGACGGACGAAAGAAAAAGGCGGCGGAACAAGCCCGCCGCCCTGTCAGGCGATGATCGAGGAAAACAGCCGGAGGCGAGAGCCGCCGGTGTGGAGTTCAGGCTCAGGCGGCCTTGGCCGAAGCGTTGCAGCGCTCCAGCTCGTCGGCGGCCAGGGCCTTGGCGTCGCCGCCGAAAGCCGAGACGCGCCCGGCTTCCTTGGCCAGCGCCTTGCACGAGGCGACGCTGAGGGCCCGCGACGGCGCCGAGGCCGCGACGCAGGACGCATCTTCGCAGACGAAGACCGCGCCGCCGGCGACGATCTTGGTCTTGGCGGAGACGGGTTTTTCGAGAGTGACCGCCAGGCGGCCGTCGGCCAGGGCGGGGGCGGCGGCGAGCGCGCAAACGGACAGGGCGGCGACAGCCGCCAGGGCGCGGAGCTTCATGGACAAAGCCCTCCAGCTTCGGGGATGATGGAAAGATCGATGATCGGCGCGTAAGCTGTACTGGCCGTCGGCCTGCGAGGGATCCTGCCCCTTGGGGGCAAGGGCGTCGGTATCCCCACCGGCGCCGCGCAACCGAACTAAGCACTGCTTAGATATCAGCGTTCAGAAATAGCGCAAGCGCGTTTTCGTTCGCGTGCGCATATTTTATCGAAACGGAGGTTTTCGGGTGGCCGGCGGCCAGGTTCGCCGCCCCGCCCCATCCCTCCCCTCCCGTCATTCCCGCCCTTGTGGCGGGAACCCCTGGTTCCGCTCGCAGGTGAGGCGCAAGTGACGTGCTGAGCACGTCACCCCATCCGCCCTTGCGGCTGACAGAGGGGTTCCCGCCACAAGGGCGGGAATGACGGGAGATTGGGGAGGTTAGCGGCCAAAACTCCGAGGCCGGAATGCCGACCTCAAAGCCCCAGGATCGAGTCGATCCGGCTCTCGGCCTTGGCGTGGATCGCGCGGTCTTCGACCATGCCTTCCAGGCGGGCGTAGCGGCCGTCCTTGCCGGCCTTGCGGCGCAGGCCGTCGGCGGTGACCAGCACCGGGGGGCGACGGCCGTCGGCCAGGCCGCCCAGCAGGGCGGCGAACACCGACCCGACCGTGGCGGCGGCCACGGGACCGGCGAAGTCGATCAGGGTCTCGCCGAACACCGCGTGCATCTGGAGCAGCAGGTGCTCGCGATTGACCTGGTGCGACAGAATCTGCAGCGACCAGGCCGCCACGCCCTGGACGATGCCGGCCAGGGCCACGGCGAACACCACCCCCACGAAGCGGGGGCGCCAGAAGAGCCCGAGCAGGGCTCCCAGGAACGCGAAGGCGGCCAGCAGGATCATGGCTGGAAACTAAGACCCTCCTTTCTCAAGAGCGGGTTAAGAGCCCTCCGCGACAGGACGCCGCGATCGACCCCATGGACGGGGATGGCATCGCCAGCGCCGGCTTACGCATGCGTGATCTTTCCCAACCGGAATTTCCGGCCTACGGTGACGGAAATTCAAACTAACGTTTAAACAGGGAAGAAGCGCCATGCGCGAAGCGGTCATCGTCTCCTACGCCCGGACGGGCCTGGCCAAGTCCAATCGCGGCGGCTTCAACAACACCCACGGCGCGGCCATGGCCGGCCACGCCATCCAGCACGCGGTCAGCCGCGCGGGCCTCGACGGTCCGGAGATCGAGGACGTGGTGCTGGGCTGCGGCGGCCCCGAAGGCGCCACCGGCATGAACGTCGCCCGCAACGCCGCCATCTGGGCCGGCCTGCCGGTCACCACCTCAGGCCAGACCGTCAACCGCTTCTGCTCGTCGGGCCTGCAGGCCATCGCGACGGCCGCCAACTACGTCCGCAACGACGGCGCCCCGGCGGCGATCGGCGGCGGCGTGGAGTCGATCTCGCTGGTCCAGGGCGGCGGCCACATGAACCGCTTCCACATCACCGAAGACAAGCTGATGAAGGAAAAGCCGGCCCTGTGGATGGCGATGATCGACACCGCCGACATCGTCGCCAAGCGCTACGGGATCAGCCGCGAATACCAGGACGAATACTCCCTGCGCAGCCAGCAGCGGATCGCCGCCGCCCAGGCCGCCGGTCTCTTCAATGACGAGATCGTGCCGATGGCCACCAAGATGAAGGTGGTCAACAAGGAAACCAAGGAAGAGAGCCTGGTCGACTACGTGGTCACCAGGGACGAATGCAATCGTCCCGAGACCACCCTGGAGGGCCTGGCCAAGCTGGAGCCGGTGAAGGGCCCGGGCAATTTCGTCACCGCCGGCAACGCGTCGCAGCTGTCGGATGGCGCGGCCGCCGTGGTGGTGATGGAGGCCAAGGAGGCCGCCCGCCGCAACCTAGAGCCGCTGGGCCTGTTCAAGGGCTTCGCCATCGCCGGCTGCGAGCCCGACGAGATGGGCATCGGCCCGGTCTTCGCCGTGCCGCGCCTGCTGGAACGCCACGGCCTGAAGGTCGACGACATCGACCTGTGGGAGCTGAACGAGGCCTTCGCCAGCCAGTGCCTCTACAGCCGCGACCGCCTGGGCATCGATCCGGAGAAGTACAACGTCAACGGCGGCTCCATCGCCATCGGCCACCCCTTCGGCATGACGGGCGCCCGCTGCGCCGGCCACCTGCTGCTGGAAGGCAAGCGCCGCAAGGCCAAACTCGGCGTGGTGACCATGTGCATCGGCGGGGGGATGGGGGCCGCGGGGCTGTTCGAGATCTTCTGAGGTCGGGCTCGGCGATGCTCCCCCTCTGGGGGAGCTGTCGCGGAGCGACTGAGGGG
>NZ_JBWKPK010000010.1:0-161478 GCF_059418205.1 Caulobacter sp. GW821-FHT09B11
CGAGGCCGCAAACCTCGTCCTCGCAAGACAGCAGCCCTGGCTAACGCAAGCCTGAACTCAACATGGTTGCTCATCCGTCGCTTCGCGCCACCTTCTCCCTATGGGAGAAGGAAGCCTAAACCGCCGGCGGCCGGATCCGTCGCCAGATCGCCTCGCCGAAGCCGAACACCCCGAACGCCACCAGCCCCAGGGCCACCACGCCCAGCAGCCAGGCGCCGAACGGCTGGCGTTCGAGGGCCTGCAAGGCCCCGGCCCAGCTTCGGGCCTCGCTGCTGCGCGCGTGCCAGCCGGCGCCGACCACGAACAGGCCCACGCACAGGGTCGCAAAGCCCCGCGCCGCATATCCGAAGCGCGCCAGGGGCACGAGCCGGCGGCAGGCCGCCTCGCCGCAGTCCAGCCGCTTGGCGAAGTCCTGGGCCAGCCCCTGGACGACGCCGCCGATCCCGACGCCCAGCAGGACGAGGCCCGCCGCCATCAGCAGATGGTCGCCATGGGGCAGGGCCAGGATGGTCGCGGCCGTGGCGTCGGCGGTCTGCTCCTCGTCGGCCTCGCCCACGTCCTCGAAGGCGTCGAGCAGCTCCAGGGCCGACCAGGCGAGCGAGCCGTAGACCACGCCGCTGACCGCCTGGCCGGCGCGGATCGCCCAGGCCTTGGGCGAGGTTCCGTGGCGGTCGGCGTCGAACACCGCCTGCAAGGCCCGCCAGACCGAAAAGCCGATCAGCCCGGCCGCGACCACGGCGATCAGCACAAGGCCCGGCGGCCACCTGGCCCAGGCCGCCAGCATCGCCGTCGCCCCGCGCGCCCGGGGAACCAGGTCGCTCGCCGCCAGCAGGGCCAGGCCGCCCAGCCCGACATAGACCGCTCCCCGCGCGGCGTAGCCCAGCCGCGAGGCCCATTCGAGCAGCGTGCGCAGGTCGAGGCGGCGCAGGGCCTTCAGCGGCCCGCGCTTGAGGTTCCAGACCGATGCGTGGCCCATGCCGCCTTCCCGTCCCATTTGCGGGGAGCAACGAAGCGCCCCGCCCTCCGTTCCCGCCGCCGCGACCGGACGATCAGGCGCGATAGAGATCCGCGTCCGGATCGTCGCCGCCGCGGATCTGGGCGGCCACGATCTGCGAGGCGATGACCGAATAGGTGATGCCGTTGCCGCCGAAGCCCATGACCGCCCAGGTGTGGTCCATGCCCTCGACCGGTCCGATGCTGGGCAGGCCCGTGGCGCTGGAGCCGAACGCCCCGGCCCAGCCGTAGTCGATCTCGAAATCGGCGTCGGGCAGCAGGGCCTTCAGCTTTCTCGCCACGGTCTCGCACTTGCGCTTCAGCTTGGCCGGGTCCTGGTGGGCGTCGGGCGAGGCCTCGTCCTCGCCGCCGGCGATCAGCCGCCCGTCGCCGCCCATGCGCAGATAGAGGTACGGATCGGACGCCTCCCACACCAGCATGTCGCGCAGCCAGGCCGGGCAGCGATTGCGCGGCTTCGAGGCCGTCGCCCAGGTCGAGATCACGCTCGCGCCCGGCGTCGGCACGCCCTTGGGAAATTCATAGCCGCAGCAGAACACCACCGCCCTGGCCCGCACGGCCTGGCCGGCGTCGGTCAGCAGGGTCACGCCGTCGGGATCGCTGACGGCTTGCAGCACCTCGACCGGCGACCAGATTTTCGCGCCCCGCGCCGCCGCGCGCCGCAGCAGGCCCGCCGCCAGCCGGGCCGGATCGCCGCTGGCCGAGCCGCTGGAGACGATGGCGCCGGTGCGGTCGATCCCGAACCGCTCGCGCAGCTGGGCCGGCCCGAGATAGCGGCTGTCCAGCCCGATCGCCGCCCGCGCCTTCGCCTCGGCCTCGAGCGCGCGATGGCCGTGGTCGTCGCCCGCCAGATAGAGCGACGACTTGGCCTTCAGGCCGCAGGGGATCCGCTCCTCGTCGACGATCCGCTTGAGCGCGTCGACGGCGGCCCGGGATCGCAGATAGGCCCGCCGGGCCTTGGCCTGTCCGATCTTCTCCGCCAGGGCCGTCAGCGGCAGGTCGATCTCCCACTGCAGCAGGGCGGTCGAGGCGATGGTCGAGCCGGTCAGCGGGGGGCGGCGGTCCAGCACAGCCACGGCGTGATCCCGGGACAGCTCATGGGCCATGAAGGCGCCGCTGATCCCGGCCCCGACGATGGCGACGTCGATGCTGATCGCCCTGGTGAGCGGCCGCGTCGGCACGCCCAGGCCCGGACTGTCCGCCCAGAGCGAGCGACCGGTGCGAAGGTCGCGCTTGATCGTTGCGCCGGTCATCGAAGCCCCCCGAAGCGGAGACTGGCTCCAGCGGAGGCTTAGCTCCCGGGAGGCTTCGAGGTTCCGTCCGTCCCTAGTACGGCAGCTCCGGCGCGGTCTGCTGCGGCTGCTGCCCGGCGGCCGGCGGCGGGGTCGCGCCCGGGTCGGCCGTCGGGGTCTCGCCGCCGCCCAGGATGTCGCCGATCGGGTCTTCGGTCGGCGCGGGCGCCTCGGCGAAGCCGCCGGGGATCGGGGTGGCCTTCAGGCGCGGCAGGGCCGAGCTCATGAACACCTTCCAGATTTCGGCCGGCGGACCGCCGCCGCTGACCCGCTTCATGGCGGTGTTGTCGTCCTTGCCGGTCCACACCGCGGCGACGAAGCCGCCAGTGTAGCCGACGAACCAGGCGTCCTTGTAGTCGCTGGTGGTGCCGGTCTTGCCGGCGATGTCGTAGCCGGCGACCTTGGCGCGGCCGCCGGTGCCGCCGTTCACCACCTGGCGCATCATCTGGTTCATGTACTGCAGCGACGGCGAGCCGATCACCGACGAGCGCGGCTGCTTGTCGACGCTGTGATCGTAGAGGACCTTGCCCGAAGCGGTGCGGATGCGCTCGATGCCGTAGCCCTTGGCCAGGAAGCCGCCGTTGGCGAACGGGGCGTAGGCCTGGGCCATTTCCAGCGGGCTGACCTCGACGGCGCCCAGGGCCATCGACGGGTCGAGCTGGATCTTGCTGGTGATCCCCAGGCGACGGGCCGTGGCGGCGACGTTGCTGGTGCCGACCTCGTTGGCCAGGCGCGCGGCGACCGTGTTGATCGACTGGGCCAGGGCCGTCTGCAGGGTCATCGGACCCAGAAACGTGTTGGTGTAGTTGCGCGGCTCCCAGTTGCCGATCTTGACCGGCTCGTCGACCACCATGACCGACGGGTTGCGTCCCTGGTCCATGGCGGTGAGGTAGACGAACGGCTTGAAGGCCGAGCCGGCCTGGCGGCGGGCGCTCGTGGCGCGGTCGAACTGGCTTTCGCCGTAGTCCTCGCCGCCGACATAGGCGCGGATGCGGCCCTCGCCGTCGATGGCCACCAGGGCGGCCTGCTGGACGCCCTGCTTCAGGTGGCCCTCGACGCCCAGCTGCACGGCGCGCTCGGCCGCGACCTGGATCGGCAGGTCGAGCGTGGTCTCGACGACCAGATCCTCGGTGGGCTCGCCGACCAGCGAACGCACCTGGGCGTCGACATAGTCGGTGAAGTACTGGGCGCGCTGGTTGGCCAGGGTGGCCGAGACCTGGACGGGGGTCTTGAAGGCCTCGTCGCGCTGCTCGGCGGTGATGGCCTTGATGCGCACCATCTCGTCGAGCACGACGGTGGCGCGGCGGGCGGCGCGCTCGCTGGCGCTGACCGGCGAATAGCGGGCGGGGCCCTTCATCATGCCGGCCAGCAGGGCGCTCTCGCCGATGGTCAGTTGCGAGGCGGGCTTGTTGAAGTAGCGCTGCGAGGCGGCCTCGATGCCGTAGGCGCCGGCGCCGAAATAGACCCGGTTCATGTAGAGCGCCAGGATCTGCTTCTTGCTGAACTTCAGCTCCAGCCAGACGGCCAGGATCAGTTCCTGGGCCTTGCGCTTGTAGTTCTGGGCCGGGCTGAGGAACAGGTTCCGGGCCAGCTGCTGGGTGATGGTCGAGCCGCCGCGCTGGGGGCCGCCGTCATGGGTGACGTTCCAGATCAGCGAGCGGGCGATGCCCCAGGGGTTGAACCCGAAGTGGTGGTAGAACTGGCGGTCCTCGATGGCGACGAAGGCGGCCGGCACGTATTCGGGCAGGGCGTCGATGTCGACCGGCGGCGCATACTGGCTGCCGCGCACGGCCAGCAGGGCGCCCGATCGGTCGAGATAGTTGATCGAGGGCTGGCGGGTGACGTCGTACAGCTTCGACGTATCGGGCAGGTCGCGCGCGAACACCGCGAAGAAGGTGACCACGAAGATCAGCCCCCAGACCCCCAGCACCGTCGCCCAATAGAGCGCCGCCTGGAGGGGCGTGCGAGAAGTCTTCGCCGGCTTGTTTCCGCCGAAGGCGCCGTTAGCCATCTGTAACCCTAGGTCTCGTGCAACCCCGCCCGTGTGGCGGTGTCATAGCTCACGCCGACCAAACACGCGATAGGATTGACGAGAAATGAACGCGGTTTAACGCGCCAACCAGAAGCCCTCTCCCCTTGCGGGAGAGGGTGGCCCGCGCAGCGGGTCGGGTGAGGGGTCGACGAGCTTGTCCGCCGCGAGCGGCGGCTGCCGAGCGGAGCGTCGGACTTTTGAGAGACCCCTCATCCGTCGCCTTCGGCGCCACCTTCTCCCGCAAGGGGAGAAGGACCCGATATCTGAAAATCAGCCGTTTCCGGCCTTGGCGCGGACGGCCGCCCCTGCCAGAAGAGCCACGTGTCCACCGCCCTCGCCTCCCCGCCCTCGCTCGACGCCGCGCGCGACGTCCTGCGCCGCACCTTCGGCCACCAGGATTTCCGCGGCCTCCAGGCCGAGGTGGTCGGCGAGCTGCTGGCCGGGCGCAGCGCCCTGGCGGTGCTGCCCACCGGCGGCGGCAAGAGCTTGTGCTACCAGATCCCCGCCCTGGTCCGTCCCGGCCTGGGCCTCGTCGTCTCGCCGCTGATCGCCCTGATGGCCGACCAGGTGGCCGGGCTGCAACAGGCCGGGGTCGCCGCCGAGCGTCTGGACAGCAACACCCTGCCCGAGGAGCGCGCCGAGATCTGGCGGCGCATCGAGGCCGGCCAGCTTGATCTGCTCTATCTGTCGCCAGAAGGCCTGATGCAGGGCTGGATGCTGGAGCGGCTGTCGCGCCTGCCGCTGTCGCTGGTGGCCGTCGACGAAGCCCACTGCGTCAGCCAGTGGGGCCACGACTTCCGGCCCGAGTACCGGATGCTGGGTCGCATCGCGGAAGTCTTCCCCAACGCCCCGCGCCTGGCGGTGACCGCCACCGCCGACGCCCGCACCCGCGACGACATCCGCACCGAGCTGCGCCTGCAGGGCGCGGCCGAGTTCGTCGACAGCTTCGCCCGTCCCGAACTGGCGCTCAACGCCGAGCGCAAGCGCGGCAAGGGCCACGACCGGGTCATCGAGCTGGTCACCGAGCGGCCGGGCCGCGCCGGCGTGGTCTATGCCGGCAGCCGGGACTCGACCGAGAAGCTGGCCCAGGCGCTGATCGACAACGGCGTGCCGGCCCTGGCCTATCACGCCGGCCTCGACAAGAACGTCCGCGCCCGCCGCCTGGAGCAGTTCCTCGAGGCCGACGAGGCGGTGATGGTGGCGACCATCGCCTTCGGCATGGGCGTCGACAAGCCCGACGTCCGCTTCGTGATCCACGCCGACCCGCCGGCCGCCATCGAGGCCTATTGGCAGGAGATCGGCCGCGCCGGGCGCGACGGCCAGCCGGCCGAGGGCATCACCCTCTACAGCAGCGCCGACCTGGCCTGGGCCGGGCGCCGCATCGACAGCCGCGAGGCCCCCGACGAGGTCAAGCAGGTGCAGAGCCGCAAGCTGCGCCAGTTCTACGCCATGCTGGAAGGCACGACCTGCCGCGCCGCCGCCGTCCGCCGCTATTTCGGCGAGGAGGGCGTGGAGCGCTGCGGAACCTGCGACATCTGCATCTCGCCGCCGAGCGGGATCGACGCCACCCAGGCCGCCCAGAAGGCCCTGTCGGCCGCGCATCGCCTGGGCGGACGCTTCGGACGCGGCCGGCTGATCGACCACCTGCTGGGCAAGACCAAGGACGTCACGCAGCAGGAAGCCCAGATGTCGACCTTCGGCATCGGCAAGGAGTTCAGCCCCCAAGGCTGGCGCGACCTGCTCGACACCCTGGTGTTCGAAGGCCTGCTGCGAGAAGACCCCAATGACGGCCGGCCGCTGATCGGCCTGGGCGACGGCGAGGGCGTGCGCCAAGTCTATCGCGGCGAGCGGCAGGTGTCGCTGCGCCAGGCCCCGGGCGGCGACGCCGGCGGCGGCAAGGGTGGTTCCGGCGGCAAGAGCCTGCGCCGGCGCCAGGCCCTCACCGTGCCGCCGGGCGACCAGCTGCTGTTCGAGGCCCTGCGCGCCTGGCGCAAGGAGCAGGCGTCGGCCCAGCACGTGCCGCCCTACGTCATCTTCCACGACGCCACCCTGGCCGAGATCGCCGCCGCCCGGCCGCTCACCCTGCCGGCCCTCGGCAAGTCGGGCGGCGTGGGCCAGGGCAAGCTCGACCGCTACGGCGAGGCCGTGCTGAAGGTCGTGCGCGACAACTGACGTCGCCGTCCTCCGGGATGCTTTGGGAGCGATGCACGCAAAAGCTGTCGCCCGCGCCTCTTGCCCGAACCAAACCGGCTCGCCAGGTGTTAGTCTCCGGACGCACCGCGCGCGCCGCAGCGCCCTCCAACGCCCTCAGGGCCTTCGAACACACCCCAAATCGGGAGACGCCGATGACCGACGCCACCATCAAGACCGATCTCGCCGGCGAGGCCAGCGCCGCTTCCGCCCGCGCCAAGAGCAGCGCCAGGAAGACCGCCGCCAAGGCCACGGCCGCGGTCAAGAAAGCCGCCGTCACCGTCGCCGAGACGGCCAGCGAAAAGACCCAGGTCGCCCGCGAGTACGTGCACGACAAGACCGACGCGGCCATCGCCTGGTCCAAGCCCAAGGCCGAAGCCGCCCACAAGGCCGCCGAGGACCACCCCCTGGCCCTGGCGCTGGGGACCTTCGTCGCCGGCGCCGTGTTCGGCTTCCTGCTGGCCCGCAATTTCGACCGCTGATCCCGGCGGATCACTGAAGACTAGAACGCCCGGCGGGTCCGACCCGCCGGGCGTTTTTCGTTCGCGGCTTCCGCTCCTCCCCCGTGAAGCGGGGGAGGTGGCGCGGCGCTATCAGCGCCGTGACGGAGGGGGCGAGTGACGGAGCGCCGTGCGCGCCGCCGCCCCCTCCACCGCGGAGCCTGTCCTCGGGCGCGCGCAAAGCGCGACCCGGGGATGGTCCCCCTCCCCCGCAAGCGGGGGAGGAGAAAAGAAAAGGGCGGCGCCTTTGCCGGCGCCGCCCTTCTTAGTCTTCAGTTCGTCGCCTGGATCAGAAGGGCGACTGGACCGAGAGGCGGACCCCCTGGCTGTCGCTGTCCTTCGACACCGAGTTGTCGAAGTCCAGACCGATCTTCCAGCCGCTCTTGACCGTCAGGTCGGCCCCGAGCTCCAGCCGCAGCTGGTCGCGGTCGATCGGATCCACCGCCAGGCGGTAGGTCGGCCCGCCCACCCAGTCGGTGTAGCTGAGCAGGGCGTCGTTGGCCTTCTCGAAGTCGTGCGAGTACTCGACCCGGAAGCGCGGCGCCAGCAGGCCAGCGGCGGTCTTGCGGGCGAACTCCCCGCGCAGGCCCAGCGTGCCGGTCAGGCTGCGCACGGTCTGCGAGTGGTAGGTCAGGCCGTAGGGCCCGCCGCCGTTTTCCGAGAAGGCGTCCAGCACCGACCGGCTGTAGGCCACCCGTCCGTAGGGCGACAGCAGGCTGGTCGGCGTCCGGTGCTCGACCCCGAAGGTCAGGGCCGCGAACAGCTGGTCGCCGTCACGCTCGCCGTTCACCAGCTCGCCCGTCGTGGTGACGTAGCGGCGGGTGTCGAAGTCGAGCGAGCCCAGGCCAATGACCCCGTCGAGGAAGGTCTTCTCGCCCGGCTGCAGGCTGGCGTAGAGGCCGGCGCTGTAGCTTTCGGCGCGGCTCTTGGTGCCGTTCTTGCCGACCCGGCTGGAGTCGCGGCCGTAGCCGAGACCCAGGCCGAAGGCGAAGCGGTCGTTGACCCGGTAGTCGACGCCGGCGGTGAGACCGTCGGTCGTGAAGCGGAAGCCGCTTTGCGAACCGACCGTGTCACGCATTCCGAAGTCGGCCGAGCCCGCGGCCCAGACGCCCCAGCGCTTGGGACCGGCCTGGCCGTCTTCGCCGTCGTTCCCGGGCGCCGCGTCGTCCGCCGAGGCGGCCGGCAGCAGCGGCGAGGACGGATCGGCCGCGTCGTTCATGCCGAGGCTGGCGTACTTGCGGAACCGCTCGCGCGCTTCCAGCCCGTCTTCCCGCTCGGTGTTGCCGCCGCGGACGCTGACCCCCAACCCGCGACCACCGCCGCCGCCGTTGTGCAGTTGCTCGAGGCGACGGTTGAAGTTGCTGATCTGGGCGTCGGCGAACCGGATGGCCGCCGCGTCCTGGGCCGCGACCAGACCCTTCACTTCCGGATCCTGCGAGGGATCGGGACGAGCCGTCACGATCACGTTGATCCGGCCGGGGGCCGAAGTCGCGAAGGCGTTGCTCAGCGTGTAGGTCACCACCGCCGTGCCCGCGAAGGCGTTGTCGGGGGTGAAGGTCAGGGTGTAGGCGCCCGACGAGGGGTTGGTGATGACCGCCGCGCCCGCATTGGCCGGGGTGATCGCCACCACCGCCGCGCCGACGAACGGCCCGCCGCTGGCGTTGGTCACCAGGTTAACGACCGCCTTCTGGCCGGCGAGGATCTCGACGGTGATCGGCGGGGCCGTCAGCGGGGCCGGGTTGACCGTCACCGTCACCGGCACCGGATCCGACGACCCGAAGGGGTTGTTGATCCGGTAGGTGAAGGCGTCGGCGCCCGAGAAGCCGGCGGCCGGGGTGTAGACGATGTTCAGGCCGTTGATCGTGGCCGCGCCCTTGGTCGGAGCGGTCGCGATCGTGACGCCGGTGAACGGGCTGCCCGTGGCGCCTTGGGTCGCCGCCAGGGTGGCCGTCTGGCCGGCCAGGACGGTGATGACCTGGGCCGCCTGGGTCGGCGTGGCCAGCGGGGTGACCGTGACGGTGACCGTCGCCGGACCGCCCGTGCCGCCTTCGCCGGTCGCCGTGTAGGTGAAGGTGTCCGTGCCGAAGAAGTTGGTGGCCGGGACGTAGTTGACGTTGAGACCCGCGACCGTGGCCGTGCCGTGGCTCGGAGCCGTGGCGATGGCGATGGTGCTGATCGGACCGGTGTCGTTGGTCGTCACCGCGATGGCCACCGTCGCGTTGGCGGCGACCGAGGCGGTGTCGTTGACGACGACCGGAGCCGGGGCGGCGACGGCCACGCTGATGGCGGCCGGCGTCGAGGTGCCCCCGGGACCGGTGGCGGCGTAGGTGAAGCTGTCCGGACCATAGTAGCCGGGGTTCGGCGTGTAGATGATCTGGACCGAGCCCGAGCCCTGCGAACGCATCCGCGAAGCGGCGCCGGTGACCGTCGCCGTGCCGTGTTGCGGCGGGTCGACGATGACGACGCTGTCGTAGAAGCCGTCGATCAGGCTGGAGACGTCGATGGTGGTCGGCGAACCGGCCGGAGTCGTGGTGTTGGTCGGCTCGACCACCGGCGGCGGGGCCTGGTTCACGACCAGGGTCGGGCTGACCGAGGCCGAGAAGGGACCCGAACCCGTGGCGGAGTCGGTGACCGTCACGGTCAGCGGGTAGGACCCGTCGTCCGTGGGCGTGCCCGAGAGCACGCCGGTCGAGCTGTTGAAGGACAGGCCCGTCGGCAGGCTTCCGCTCAGGACGTAGTGGTAAGGCGCCACCCCGCCGCTGGTCTGGAAGGTCAGGCTGTAGGCCACCCCGTAGTCGGCCGCGGGCGCGGAGGCCGGCGTCAGGCTCAGGGTCGGGGCGTTGATCGTCAGCGACAGGGTGTCGGTTCCCACCGCGCCGAAGCTGTCGGTGGTCGTGACGGTGAAGCCGAAGGTCCCCGCCGCCGTCGGCGTGCCCGAGATCGCGCCCGAGCCGCTGAGGGTCAGACCGGCCGGCAGCGAGCCGGCGGCCTGGACGTAGGTGTAGGGAGCCGTGCCGCCGCTGGTCGACAGCACCTGGCTGTAGGCCTGGCCGGCGACGCCGCTGGGCGGCGAGCTGGTGACCAGGGTGACCTGGGCGATCGACAGGCCGTAGGCGCCGGCGACCGTGAAGCCGTTGGCGTCGGTGGCCGTGACCGTGAAGTTGAAGCTTCCGGTCGCCGTCTGGCTGGCCGCGCCCGAGAGCACGCCGGCCGAGCTGAGGGTCAGACCCGTCGGCAGGGCGCCGGCGGTGACCGCGTAGCTGTAGGGCGCCGTGCCGCCGCCCGCCGAGAAGGTGGCGGTGTAGGGCACGGTGGCCGTGCCGTTCGGCACGCTGGCCGGCGACAGGGTCATGGACGGCGCGCCGACCGTCAGGCTGTAGGCGGACGGAGTCCCGGCGTAGGGACCCGGCGCGCCCGAGCCGTCGCTCGGCGTGATCGAGAAGTTGAACGTGCCGGTGGCCGTGGCCGAGCCGGACAGCACGCCCGCCGTGCTCAGGGTCAGGCCGGGCGGCAGAGCGCCGGCGGTGACCGCGAAGGTGCGGGGCGCGACGCCGCCCGAAGCCGTGAAGGTCTGGCTGTAGGCGACGAAGGCCGTGGCGGTCGGCAGGGCACCGGCGCTCGGGCTGGTGATCGTCACCGTCGGGGCGGCGATGGTGATCGGGAAGGTGGCCAGGCCGGTGGCGCCGAAGGCGTCGGTGGCCGTGATCACCGCGTTGAAGGTCCCGGCGGCGGTCGGGGTCCCCGAGAGGACGCCGGCCGTGCTGAGGGTCAGACCGCCAGGCAGGCTGGCGCCGGTGAAGGTGTAGGGCGCCGTGCCGGTCGTGGCCGTGAAGGTCGCGTCGGCGTAGGCGACCGCCACCACGCCGCCCGTCGGGGTCCCGGCGACCACGAGGGTCGGCGGGGTGACGGTGATCGAGACCGTGGCCGGAGCCGAAGGTCCGCCGGCGTTGGAGGCGGTGTAGGTGAAGCTGTCGACGCCCGAGTAGCCGGCCGTCGGCGTGTAGAGGAAGGTCAGGCCGCTGACGCTGGCCGTCCCGTGGGTCGGGGCGGTGGCGACGGCGACCGCGGTCGCCGGCACGCCGGTCAGGACCGGAGTGATCGTGTTGCCGCTGCTGTTGGCGGCCACGGTCGCGGAGACCGCGCCGGCCGTCGGCGGCGCCGGCGCGTCGACCACCAGGCTGTAGAAGGTATCGACGATGTACGGACCCGAGCCGGTCGTGGAGTCGGTGGCGCGGATCGTGACGTTGAAGGTCCCCGTGACGGTCGGCGTGCCCGAAAGGACGCCGCCGGCGCTGAGGGTGACGCCGGTCGGCAGGGAGCCGCTCAGCAGGCTGTAGGTGTAGGGCGCGGTGCCGCCCGTGGTCGTGATGGTCTGGCTGTAGGCCGAGTGCTGGGTCGCGGCCGGCAGGTTGGCCGGGCTCATCGTCAGGGTCGGCGCGCCGACCGTGACGTTGTAGGCCCGGGCCACGGTGAACGGCGCGCCGGTCCCGGTGGAGGCGTCGGTGGCCGCGATCGTGAAGCTGAAGCTGCCCGAGCTCGTCGGCGTGCCGGTGATCTCGCCGGTCGACGACAGGGAGAGACCCGTCGGCAGCACCGTGCCGCCGTACATGAAGTAGTTGTAGGGCGCGGTTCCGCCGCCGGCGGTGATGGTCGCCGTGTAGGGCGAGGCCGTCGCCATGCCGGTGAGGGTGCTGGGCGTGAGCGTCAGCGCCGGGCTCAGGATGCTGATCGTGTAGCTGCGGGCGCCGGTGAACGGCGCGCCGGTCCCCGTCGCCGAGTCGGTGGCGGTGATCGTGAAGGTGAACGAACCCGCCGCCGTCGGCGTGCCGGTGACGACGCCGCCGGCCGACAGGGTCAGGCCAGCGGGCAGGCTGCCCGAGAGCGCGTAGGTGTAGGGCGCCACGCCGCCGCTCGCGCTGACGGACTGGCTGTAGCTCTGGCCGATCTGGCCGTTCGACAGGCTGGCCGGCGTGACCGTGATGGTCGGCGCGCCGATGACCCAGGTGTAGGCGCGCGAGCCGGTATAGGGACCCGCGCCGGTGCTGGAGTCGGTGGCGGTGATCGTGAAGGTGAACGAACCCGCCGCCGTCGGCGCGCCCGAGAGCGTGTCGCCGGACAGGGTGACCCCCGTCGGCAGGGCGCCGGCGGTGACCGCGTAGGTGTAGCCCGACGTACCGCCGCTGGCGGTGATCGTCTCGTTGACCGTCACACCGACCGCGACCGAGGTCAGGCTGACCGGCGAGACCGCGATGGTCGGCGCCGCGACGGTCAGGCTGTAGGTCCGCCCGCCGGAGAACGGCGCGCCGGTCCCCGTCGAGCTGTCGCCGGCGCTGATGTCGAAGGTGAAGGTTCCGCCCGCCGTCGGCGTGCCCGAGAGCACCCCGCCGGTCGAGAGGGTCAGGCCGGCCGGCAGGGCGCCGCTGATCACCGTGTAGCTATAGGGCGAGGTGCCCCCGCTGGCGGTGATCGTGGCGGTGTAGGCCGAGGCGATCGTGGCGTTGGACAGCGAGGTCGGCGCCAGCGTGATGGTCGGCGCGGCGACGGTGATGCTGTAGGCGGCCGCGCCCGTATAGGGACCCGAACCGGTGCTGGAGTCGGTGGCGGTGATCGTGAAGTTGTACGTGCCGCCGCCCGTCGGCGAACCCGAGATGGCGCCGGCGGTCGACAGGGTGAGACCGGGCGGCAGGCTGCCGGCGGTCACCTGGTAGGTGTAGGTCGAGGTGCCGCCGCTGGCGGTGATCGTGTCGCTGTAGGCGGTGGCGATGGTCCCGCCGGCCAGGGCGCCCGAAGCCGGCGAAAGCGTGATCGACGGCGCGCCGATGGACAGGGTGTAGCTCTGCGAGCCGCTATAGGTCCCGCCGCTGGTCGAGTCCGTCGCCTTGATGGTGATCGGGAACGAACCGCCTTCCGTCGGCGTGCCCGAGAGCACCCCGCCGGTCGACAGGGTCAGGCCCGCGGGCAGAGTCCCGGTGTCGAGCGTAAAGGTGTAGCCGGCCGTGCCGCCGCTGGCGGTGACGGTCTGGCTGTAGGCGCCGGCCACGGCTCCCGACGGCAGGGTCGAGGGCGACACGGTGATCGCCGGGGCGGACACGGTGATGCTGTAGGCGGACGAGCCGGTGTAGCTGTTGCCGCTGCTGTCGGTGGCGGTGACCGTGAAGTTGTAGGTCCCCGTCGCCGTCGGCGTGCCCGAAGCCACGCCGCCGGTGCTCAGCGACAGGCCCGGAGGCAGGGCGCCGGCGGTGACGGCGAAGGTCGTCGGCGTGACGCCGCCCGTGCTGGTGAAGGTCTGGCCGTAGCTGACGCCGGCCTGGGCGCCCGGCAGGGCCCCCGCGGCGGGCGACAGGGCGATGGTCGGCGCGGCGATGGTCAGGTTGGCCGAGGCCGTGCTGGTGTAGCTGCCGTTGCCGCCCGAGCTGTCGGTGACGGTGACCACGACCGTGGCGGTGGTCGCCGTGGTCGGGGAGCCGCTGATGACGCCCGAGCTGTCCATGGTCAGGCCGGCGGGCAGGCCCGTGGCCGAGAAGTTGTTGTAGGGCGGATTGCCGCCGCTGATGGTCACGACCGACGCGCCGCTGTTGTAGACGGCGCCGACCGTGCCGGTGGAGGCCGGCAGGGTCACCGAGAACACCGGGTCGTCCACGGTCACGAAGACCTGGCCGACGTTGGACGTGCCGCCGGCGTTGGTGGCGACGTAGTTGAAGGTGTCGGTTCCGCGGAAGCCGACCGGCGGGGTGTAGCTCATCAGGCCCGCGCTATCGACGCTGACCGTCGCGCCGTAGGACGAGGCGCCGACCTGGTAGCCGGTCGGGCTTTCGGTGGCGTGCGGGGCCGCGCTGAAGGTCGTCGCCGTGGCCGAACCGCTGTTGTAGGTCAGGCCGTTGATGGAGAAGGACGAAACCACCGGCGCCGGCGGCAGACCGACCGTCAGGGTCGCCGTGGTGTTGGCCGTATAGGGACCAGCGCCCAGCGAGCTGTCGGTGACGTTGACGGTGACGGTGAAAACGCCGTTGGTCGAGGGCGTGCCGCTGATGACGCCGCCGCCGGCGTCGGTCAGGCCCGAAGGCAGGCCGCTGATGCTGTTGACGGTGTAGCTGGCCCGGCCGCCCGAGAAGGTCACGGCGGCGGCGCCCGAATTGTAGACGCGTTCGACCGTGGCCGTGCTGGCCGGCAGGGTGAGCGAGATGGTCGGATTGCCGATGGTCACGGTGACCGTGGCCGGCGCCGAGGTGCCGCCGACGTTGGACGCCGTGTAGGTGAAGCTGTCGTTGGCGTTACGGTAGCCGACGGGGGGCGTGTAGGTCGCGATCCCGCTGCTGTTGACGCTGACGCTGCCGCCCTGGGCGGTCGTCGCCGAGCCCACGGCATAGTTGGTCGGCGTACCGCCCCCGGTGATGTAGAGCGACAGGTCGATGTTCGTCGTCAGGTTCGAGCCGGTGTTGTAGGCGATGATCGAGCCGTAGGTCTGCGAAGAGCCGACCGGCGGCGCGACATAGGTGAACTGGTCGGCCGCGCTGGTCGCGCTCGTGCCGCCCAGCGTGGTGACGGTGATGTCGTAGGTCCCCGCCGAATTGACCGGCGAGGTCGCCGTGATCTGGCTGTTGCTGTTGATCGTGTAGGTGGCGGTCGTCGCGCCGAACTTCACCGCGCCCGTGCCGGCCGCGGCCGCGAAGCCCGTGCCGGTGATCGTCACCGTCGTGCCGCCCGAGGTCGGGCCCGAGGTCGGCGAGATCGAGGTCACGGTCGGAGCCGAGACATAGGTGAACTGGTCGGCCGCGCTGGTGGCGCTGGTCCCGCCCACCGTGGTGACGCGGATGTCCACCGTGCCGGCCGAGCCGCTCGGAGACGTCGCGGTGATCTGGGTGGCGCTGTTGACCGTGAAGCCCGTCGCGGCCGAGGCCCCGAAGGTCACCGCCGTGGCGTTCGAGAAGCCGGTGCCGGTGAGGGTCACCGTCGTGCCGCCGCTGGTCGGGCCCGCCGTCGGCGAGATCGAGGTCACGGTCGGCGCCGAGACATAGGTGAACTGATCGGCCGCGCTGGTGGCGCTGGTCCCGCCGGGCGTGGTGACGGTGACGTCGTAGGTGCCCGCCGAGTTCGCCGGCGAGGTCGCCGTGATCTGGGTGTTGCTGTTGATGGTGTAGGTGGCGTTGGTCGCGCCGAACTTCACCGCACCCGTCCCCGGCGCCGATGCGAAGCCGGTGCCGGTGATCGTCACCGTCGTGCCGCCGCCCGTCGGGCCCGCCGTCGGCGAGACCGAGGTCACGGTCGGCGCGGTGATGTAGGTGTACTGGTCGGCCGCGCTGGTGGCGCTGGTCCCGCCGGGCGTGGTGACGGTGATGTCGTAGGTGCCCGCCGAGTTCGCCGGCGAGGTCGCCGTGATCTGGGTGTTGCTGTTGATGGTGTAGGTGGCGTTCGCCGCGCCGAACTTCACCGCCCCCGTCCCCGGCGCCGATGCGAAGCCGGTGCCGGTGATGGTCACCGTCTGGCCGCCGCCCGTCGGTCCCGCCGTCGGCGAGACCGAGGTCACGGTCGGCGCCGCCACATAGGTGTACTGGTCGGACGCGCTGGTGGCGCTGGTTCCGCCGGGGGTGGTGACGGTGATGTCGTAGGTGCCCGCCGAATTGGCCGGCGAGGTCGCGGTGATCTGGGTGTTGCTGTTGATGGTGTAGGTGGCGTTCGCCGCACCGAACTTCACCGCGCCCGTACCCGGCGCCGCCGCAAAGCCCGTACCGGTGATGGTCACCGTCTGGCCGCCGCCCGTCGGACCCGCCGTCGGCGAGACCGAGGTCACGGTCGGCGCGGCGATGTAGGTGTACTGGTCGGCCGCGCTGGTGGCGCTGGTCCCGCCCGCCGTGGTGACCCGGATGTCGACCGTGCCGGCCGAGCCGGCCGGAGCCGTCGCGGTGATCTGGGTGGCGCTGTTGACCGTGAAGCCTGTCGCGGCCGTGGCTCCGAAAGTCACCGCCGAGGCGTTCAACAGGTTCGTGCCGGTGATGGTCACCGTCGTGGCGCCGCCGGTCGGGCCCGCCGTCGGCGAGATCGAGGTGATGGTCGGGGGGGCGACGTAGGTGAAGGTCGACGAAGCGGTGCCGCCCGCGGTGGTGACGGCCACGGCGATCGCGCCGGCCACGTGCGCGGGGGTGTTGAAGGCGATCGAGGTGTCGGTCAGCGAGGTCGGGGAGACGCTGGAGCCGTCGACGGTCAGGGCGCCGCCGGTGAAGTTCTGGCCGGTCAGGGTGACGGCGGTGCCGCCCGCGGTCGGGCCTTCGGTCGGCGACATGTTGGTGATCGACGGGGGCGCGACCACGCAAGAGCCGGTGATGGTGACCGTGCCGGTGGCCGTGGCCACCTGCACCGCCCGCGCTTCCATCGCGTATTCCGGACTGACCAGCGTGTAGGTGATCGTGCCGCTGGACGTCAGGTTGCCGCCGGACACCAGGCTGCCGATGCTGGTCGAGCTGGCGCCGCGATAGAGCCGCCCGCTAAGCGTGCCTGATGTGGCGTTGATCGTGACGTTGAGGGTGACCGTCTCGCCCACGTTGGCGGCGTACTTGGCCCCGCCGTTGTACCAGCGGGCCGCCGTTGTCACGTCGGTCCAGTTGGTCGTCAGGATGCCGTTCAGGGTGCTGACCCCGCTGGTCATCCGCGCGTTGGTGCTGGTGACCGAACCGGAGGTGTAGGTGGTGGTCTGGTCGAAGGCGCCGGCGTTGATCGCATCGCAGAAGGCCGACGCGAAGGCCGCCCCAGGAAGCGCCGCCATCAAGCAGGCGACGAGAGCGATCACCAGACGACGCGCCCGCGCCGTCACCATGTCACGCCCTTGCGCCATGCACGACTGCATAGCAGTCGCGGAATCCCGCGTAGCGCGGGCCAGCCACCCCTGAAGCATCACTTCCCCCAAACCCCTTAATTCCACGCGCGATAGCACCGCCCCGGGCACACTTCCCGCGCGTATCAACATTTGCCTACACGTACGCGTACCCTGTGAATAAGTCCAAGGGCTTTCCCGTGTGAATTGTCACATCACCCGCCTCACGTGTGTCCCAAACAGGGGACGCCGGAGCCACGTCATCAGTTTTCGCGACAAGTTCGTGAAAAGACGGACCGGTCGGCGGGAGACGCGATGCACGTGAAACGAGCGTCTTGCGCGCTGAGGACGTCGCTGTATAGCTTAGCAACTCAAACTTGTGGGAGGGCCTGACGCCATGGACTTCTATATGGCTATGATCGTTCAGTTCGCGGGTAATTTCGCCCCGCGCAACTTTATGTACACCAATGGGCAGCTGATCGCGATCGCCCAGAACACCGCGCTTTTCTCGCTGCTGGGCACGACCTTCGGCGGCAACGGCACCACGACCTTCGGCCTGCCGGACCTGCGCGGCCGCGTGCCGGTCGGCCCGGGCCAAGGCCCCGGCCTGCCGCCCTACGTCCAGGGTGAAATGGCTGGTTCGCCGACCACCACCCTCAGCATCCTCAACATGCCGATGCACAACCACACGGCCACCTTCACGCCGACCGGTACGCCGACCCTGAACGTGACCGCCCTCAGCGGCGTCACCAACGGTCAGCAGATCGTCAACCCGACCGCCAACTCGCATCTCTGCAACGCCTACGATGCGACCAACCTGGCCGAATCCGGGATCTACGCCCCCGCCAGCGCGACCGGCACGGCCGTGAACCTGGCCGGCGGCAGCGTGTCGGGCATCACCGGCAGCGTCACCGTCGGCGTCGCCGGCGGCAGCCAGCCGTTCGACAGCATGCAGCCCTATCTGGGCCTGCAGTCGCTCATCTGCGTCGCGGGCATCTTCCCGTCGCGCAACTGATCGATCGTTCCTGAAGACAGCGACGCCGGCCCGCGGGAAACCACGGGCCGGCGTTTCTATTCCAGTCTGTTGCATCGCCGGGCCGGCCCCCGCTGGCCCGGCGAAGGCGTCAGGAGAAGACGGCCTGGTAGATGCGCCGCCCCTCGTGCGGCTTCAGCTGGGTGATCACGATCGTATGCGGACCGCCCTTGCCGCAGTCGAACTCATAGGCCGCGTCGAGCAGCTGGATGTTCATCGGCGACTCGAAGAACAGCGAGAAGGGCTCGCGGATGTCGTTGGGGTAGCCCGGACGAACGATCCCCGAAAGGACGACCTCGACCGGCTGCGGCACGGTGGAGACGCGGACCGCCTTTCCCACCCAGGGCTCGAAATCTTCCGGCTTCAGCAGCAGCATGGCTCCCCCTTCTCTCGTTCGTCTGTCGTTTCCTCGGGGCGCCGCGCGTCGGCGAACCTTCACGCGCGGAGCGCAACCTATGGATCGATTTAGACCATTCACCCGCGAGTCGTCGCGATGAAATCGCCGTCGCCCGACGCCATGCCCGACCTGCCGGCTGCTCTGCTGGCCCAGGGCCTCGCCCTTCGTCCGGTCACGGACGGGGACGCGCCGCTGCTGGCCCGCTGGCACGCCGACTTCCGCGCCGCGAGCTTCCCCGGCTGGGACCCGGCGCAGCTGGCCCCGCTGCTGGCCGACCAGTTCCGCCTTCAGCAGCTGCACTACGCCCGGGCCTATCCCGACGCCGATCACTGGCTGGCGTCGCGGGACGGAACGCCGGTCGGACAGGTCCACCTCGACCGCACGCGGCCGGCCTGGCGGCTGGTCGACCTGCTGGTGGCCCCGGAGGCGCGCGGCGCGGGCCTGGGCGCGGCCCTGATGGCCTGGCTGCAGGACGCCGCCGTCGCGGCGGGCGCCGCCTCGATCACCCTGGACGTGGCCTTCGACAACGCCCCCGCCCAGGCCCTCTATCGCAAGGCCGGCTTCGTCGAGGAGCCGTCCGAGATCGAGATCGCCGTCGCCATGCGCTGGCGTCCCGCCCCTCCCCCGGCTTGACACCTCGCGGCGCGCGGCCCCGTCATGCGGCGATGTTCGGACTGTTCAAGAAGACCAGGCCCGCCCGGCCGCTGCGCCTCGTGTCGTTCGCCGACGAGAAGCCCGCCACCTTCTCGGCGGTGCTGTGCGACGGCGTGACCGCCCACGGCCTGCCGTCGTTCGTGGCGCTGCTCGACCTGCACGCCCGCCTGCAACGGGACCATCCGCGGGCGCGGGTGCTGGCCTCGCTCGATGACCTGCACCAGGCGATGTACACCTGCGGCCATGGGGTGGATGTCCATGACCTCGACGCCATCGAGGGCCACGACCTGTCGGCCCTGCCGCCCGAAGCCTTCGCCGACGGCGCGCACCGGGGCTATCTGAGCCTGACGGCCGAGTTCCCCATCCGCCTGGCCAACCTGCGGGACCGCGCCCGGGACGTGACCTTCGACCAGGCCGTCGGCCTGCTGGACTGCGAGACGGCGGGCGACGCCAACGACCTGGTGACGATCAACGCCGATCCCGAGACGCCGCTGCGGATCGCCCAGGAAAAGACGGTGCTGTTCCAGTTCGTCCCCGTCGCCTCGGCGGCCGAGGCGCTGGCGGCCCTGCCCAACGGCTATTTCGGCGGCGACCTCACGCCGATGCAGAACCTCGCCGTGGCCCGGCGGCTGCAGGCCGAATACGGCCTTGCGCTGTTCGGGGTGGGCTCGCGCTTCCTGGGTTTCCGGCGGGAGAAGCCGCTGGACGGCGAGACCGCCGCCGCACTGGCCCGCGACCTGGCCGCCTTCTACGCCAAGACCCCGCCTGGAAAAGCCGGCGCGCTGGCGCGACTGCTGACGGGCCGCGACTGGCTGCTGCTGCGCTACACCGAGAGCTGAAGGCTAGAAGCCGAACTCCGGCTGGGCCGCGCCCGGGTGCTGGGTCTCGGGCAGGTGACAGGTGAAGGTCGAGCCGGCGCCCGGCTCGCTCTCCAGGGCCACCCAGCCGCCGTGCAGCTCGACCAGCGCCTTGACCAAAGCGAGGCCCAGGCCCGGACCGCCGCGATCGCGGCCGACAAAGCGGTCGAAGATGTGGGCCTGGACGTGGAACGGCACGCCCCGGCCGGTGTCGGTCACGTGCAGCTTGACCTCGCCCAGCGCCCGCGTCGCCGAGATCGTCACCTTGCCGCCCGGCGGGGTCTGGCGCAGGGCGTTCTCGACCAGGTGGTCGACGGTCTGGTTCAGGCGCTTGGCGTCGCCGCGGATCAGGCCGACCTCTTCCTCGCAGATCACTTCCAGGGTGACGCCGCCGATCTCGGCGTCCTTGCCGCCGCGATCGAAGGCGCCCTGCAGCAGGTCGCCGACGCGGATGTCCTCGATCTCCAGCGCCATCTCGCCGGCGTCGATCTGGGCCATGTCGAGCACGTCATCGATCGAGCGGGCCAGCTGGGTGGCGGCGGCGCGCACGGCGGCGACATGGCCCTTGCCGCGCTCGTGCAGGCCCTCGGCCCGCTCGAGCAGTTCGGAATAGCCGATGATCGTCGTCAGCGGGGTGCGCAGCTCGTAGGAGACGTTGCCGACGAAGTCGCGCTTCAGCCGCTCGGCCTCGGCCAGCGCCGCCGAGCGATCCGCGAGCGCGCTTTCCAGGTGGCGGGTGTCGGTGACGTCGGCGAAGGCGATCAGGGTCGCGCCGTCGGGCAGCGGGCGGCTCTGGTAGACGACGATGCGGTTGTCCGAGGTGCGCACCTCGCCCGAGGTCGGCGCGCGCATCTGTGGGTCCGGATCGGCGACCCGGCCCTTCAGCTCGCGCCAGAACGACAGGTCATGCAGGCGGCGCACGCACAGCTCGACCACGCCCTCGAAGTCGCCGGCCGCCTGCAGAGCCAGGGGCGTGACGTTCCAGAAGGTCTCGAAGGCCTCGTTGTGCAGGCGCAGGCGACCGTCCGAGCCGAACACGGCGACGGCGTCGTTGAGCTTGTCGAGCGTGGCCTGCTGCACCTGGATCAGGGCGTTGTACTGGGCCTTCAGGCGCAGCTCGCCGGTGATGTCGGAATAGAGCAGCAGCATGCCGCCCAGCGGGTGGGGCTGGCGCACGACCTTGAGGGTGCGCCCGTCGGGCAGGTCCCACAGCTCGTCGGCCTGGGGACCCAGGTCCTCGTAGCGGGCCAGCTCGGCGGCCTTCCACTTGGCGTAGTCCACCGTCTCGGGCAGGCGACGGCGCTGGCGCAGGCGGTCGAGCACCTCGCCGTGGGTCGGCCGCTCGGCCAGCCAGGCGGGCTCCAGGCCCCAGAGGTCGGCGAAGGCGGTGTTGTGGAACGACAGGCGGCGGCTGGCGCTGAAGATCGCCACGCCGTCGGCGATGTGGTTCAGGGTCTCGTCGTGGGCGGCGACGTGGTTCTTCAGCGTCTCGCGGACGTCCTCGACCTCGGTGACGTCCGCGCTGAACACCCCGGCCCCGCCGCCTTCCAGCGGCTTGACGGTGAAGCGGAAGGCCCGGCGGCGGCCGTCGATCGGCGTCCAGCGCACGGTCTCGCGGCGCTCGCCTTTCGCGGCGGTCTCGACGGCCAGGGCGTCAACGGCGCGGTCAAAGGTCTTGCCGTCGCGGGCCGCCTGCTGGGCGCTCTCGACGCCGGCGGCGCGCAGATAGGCGGTATTGGCCCAGGTCGGGGCGCCGTCGGCGGCGGCGATCCAGGCCGGTTCGGACAGGCCGTCGACGAAGGCGGCGAAGCGGGCGGCGCTGGGCAGGCCCGCATCGCCGGTCTGGGCGGCCAGGCGCAGCCAGGCGAGCGCCCCGGCCGCGCGGCCCTCGACGATGACCCGGCCGCCAGGACCGCGGGCCTCGAAGGCGCAGGCCTCGCCGCGCTCGAACAGGGCCTTCAGGCGGGCGGCGTGATCGGGATCGCCGGCCGTCAGGGCCCGCACCACGGCGTCGGGATCGGCGGCCACGCCCAGCACCTGGGCGCAGGCGGCTAGGCTCTCCTCGCCGGAGACCAGGCGCGCGGCGCCGTCCTCGACCGCGACCAGGGCGTTGTCGAAGGCCTCGGACGAGGCCTGGGTGGCGAGCGAACCGCTCTCCAACTCTTGCAGGCGGCGCAGCATGGCGCCCATGCGGGCGTCGAAGGCGCGCCGCTGGGCCAGGGCCCACAGGGTGGCGCAGATCGCCAGGCAGACCGCGCCGGCCGCCGCGGCCAGGATCAGATCAAGCGATGTCATCCGGCGTGTCGCTAGGCCCCAACAAGGCGGAAAGGTCGAATCAGATTTGGCAGCTTAGACCGCGCGCGACGAGAGCGCGATCAGCCCTTCCTTGCGAAGCGCCCCCTTCCCCGCGCAGCGAATGACGCTATTTCAATCCCATGACCTGGACCGACCGTCTCGCCCCCTCGCTGGCCCCCTCGCTGGACGACTTCGCCGCCCTGGCCAAGGCCGCCTTCGACGCCCTGCCCGAGGACTTCCGCCGCCTGACAGGCGACGTCGTCTTCCGCATCGACGACTTCGCCACCGACGAGGTGCTCGATAGCCTGGGCATCGAGGATCCGTTCGAGCTGACCGGCCTCTACCAGGGCGTGGACCTGTCGCGCCGCTCGGTGCTGGACGCCAACACCGAGCCGTCGATGGTCTTCCTCTATCGCCGCCCGATCCTGGACGAATGGTGCGAACGCGGCGACGTCAGTCTGGGCGAACTGGTCGAGCACGTGCTGGTCCACGAGATCGGCCACCATTTCGGACTGTCGGACGACGACATCCACCGCATCGAGGATGAAGCATGAGCCTTTTCCCCGTTCCTCTGTTCGACGCCGATACCTGGCGCGAACGCATGGACGAGCGCTGGTTCGAAAGCGGCGTCGCCATCGCCGAGAAGGGCGACGTCGACCTGGTGGCGATCGAGGACGACGCGGTGACCGCCCACGTCACCGGCAGCGCCGGCGACCTCTATGTGGTCGAACTGCGCAGCCCGGCCGGCGAGGGCCGCTGCGACTGCCCTGGTTTCGAGAAGTTCGGCGCCTGCAAGCACCAGGCGGCCGTGGTGGTCGCCGCCAACGGCCTGGACGAGCCGGGCCTGCAAGCCGTGCGCGACCGCATGGCCCGCCTGCGCGACGGCCTGGCGCTGGACAGCCGCGAGGCGCTGGTCGAGCGGCTGATCGACCTGGCCCGGCGCGATCCGAAGGTGCTGGCCGCCCTGGAGGCCTGATCGCGATAGCCAAAAGCAATCGATCAAGAGTTATGAGCAATACCAGAGGATAAAACGGCGATTATCGCCCGGTTTTGCTCAATGATCGGTGCGTAAAAGCACAATATCCCTCGTCACGAGAGTTTGCGATTGAATATCACGGATTCTGCGCAATACTTTCCGCAGATTCGTCGGAGGTTGATGCAACACCGCTGACGACTGGCCGCCCGGCGCACCACGACGTGGTCGCGTGGCGGTCAGCCGCGTTGCGAGAGATTGCGTCCCGTGTTCACCCCTCGCGCCAAGGTCGGCAAGCCGGAGAACAAGACCCTCGTGGTCCTGCTGTCGGTCTTGCAACTGACGGCCGTGGTGCTGGTATGGCTGGTCGCCCTGGTCCCCGCGGCGCTGGCGGCCCTGGCCGTCACGCTGTGGAAGGCCAGCCGGCCGGCGCGTCCGGGCAAGTTTCCGCCAGCCTGAACCTCTCTGCTTTTCCGAGTCCCCGTCCCGTCCATGGAACTGCGCCACGTCCGCTATTTCGTCGCCCTTGCGGAGGAGTTGAACTTCACGCGGGCGGCCGCGCGCCTGGGCATCGGCCAGCCGCCGCTGAGCCAGCAGATCCGCGACCTGGAGGCCGAGGTCGGCTATCCGCTGTTCCTACGCCGCCCGCACGGGGCCGAGCTGACCGAGGCCGGCCGGGTGTTCCTGATCGAGGCCCGCCAGATCCTCGAGCAGGCCGAGCGCGCCCTGCAGGCCGCCCGCAGAGCCGGCGGCGGCCATGTGGGGGCGCTGAGGGTGGGCTTCACCTCGTCGGCCAATTTCCACCCGGCGGTGACCGAGGCCTTCGCCGTCTTCCACTGGAAGTATCCGGACGCCAGCCTGATCGTCGAGGAAAGCCATTCGGCCCGCCTGGCCGAGCGGCTGCGGCGCTCGGAGCTGGACGCGGCCTTCGTGCGGCCCGGCAATGTCAGTCCCGAGGGGCTGGACCTGCTGGCCCTGGGCGAGGAGCCGCTGGTGCTGGCCCTGCCGGCCGGCCATCGCCTGGCGGCCCAGGCCCGCGTGCCGGTGGCGGCGCTGCGCGGCGAGCCGTTCGTGATCTTCTCGCAGGGGATCGGCCGCACCTTCCTGGGGCTGATCCGCGAGGCCTGCGCCGAGCACGGCTTCGAGCCGGCCATCGCCCAGGAGACGCCGCACATCGTGGCGATGATCAACCTGGTCGCCGCCGGCCTGGGCGTGGCCATGGCCCCGGGCTCGATCGCCCAGTTGGCGGTGCGCGGGGTGGTCTATCGCCCGCTCGACGGCGCGACGCCGCACGTGCCCCTGGCGCTGGCCACCCGGGCCGGCGACGCCTCGCCCCTGGTGCGCAACTTCCTGGAACTGATCCCGCAACCAGCGGCGAAGGACTAGGCCGCGCCGCCGCGCCTGTGCCATAGCTTGGGTGATGATCGAGACCGAAGCCCTGTTGCATATCGCCTGCGAAGCCGAGCAGGCCGGCGACTACGCCCGCGCCCGAGAAGGCTACGCCCGCTGCGCCGACCTGGGCGACATCACCGGCCTGACCAACCTGGCCTACATGCACGACACCGGCCTGGGCGCCCCGCCCGACAAGGACGAGGCCATGCGCCTCTACCAGCGGGCCTGGCGGCAGGCCAAGTGCACGGTGGCGGCCAACAACATCGCCATCCTCTATCGCGAGCGCGGCGACCACCGCGCCATGGTCCGCTGGTTCGCGCGCGGCGCGGCGGCGGGCGACGACTCCGCCTGCCTGCAAATGGCCAAGTGCTACCTGGAAGGCATCGGCGTGCGGCGCTCGGTCGAGGCGGCCGTGCGGTGCCTGGCCAAGGTGCTGTCGTCCGACAGCGTCTGCGAGGACGACGCCGACGAAGCCGAGGCGCTGATGGAGCAGTTCCGGCCGCGCCTGGCTTAGGCCAGCACGCTCTCGACCCAGCGCGGCACGACCTCGCCGGCTGGCCCGTAGAGGCGCTCGTCGAAGGCGCGGGCGTTGTCGGAGGGCTCCAGATTGATCTCGCAGGTGCGGATCCCCATCCGCCGCGCCTCGCCGACGAAGCCGGCCGCCGGATAGACCGAGCCCGAGGTGCCGATGGCGACGAAGAGGTCGGCCTCCTCAAGGGCGTCGAAGATCTCGTTCATGAACAGCGGCGTCTCGCCGAACCAGACGACATGCGGCCGCGCCATGCCCACTTCACCACAGGCGTCGCATACCGCCGCCGCGTCGAGCGGGCCGGCGTCGGGCCGCGTCGCCTCGCAGGCGTGACAGCGGGTGACGGCCAGTTCGCCGTGCATGTGGACGACGTCGGTCGAGCCGGCCTTCTCGTGCAGGTCGTCGACGTTCTGGGTGCACAGAAAGAGCCGCCCGCCCCGCGCCGCCAGCTCGCTCTGAAGTCGCGCCAAGGCGAAGTGGGCGGGGTTGGGCGCCGCCCCGGCCAGGTTCACGCGACGGGCGTTGTAGAAGGCCCGCACCTTGGCCGGATCGCGGGCGAAGCCCTGCGGCGTCGCCACTTCCGAGAGGTCGTACTGGGTCCACACCCCGCCCTCGTCGCGGAAGGTGCCCAGACCGCTCTCGGCGGAAACCCCGGCTCCGGTAAGCACGAAGACGTTCAAGCCCCCAGACGGTTTCATGGCGACGTTTCTCTTTCTGCTTCAAGCGACTGCGACAAAGGTGACGCCATCGTCATTTTTAATTTGACCGTACCGGAAGTTTGAGTGGACAGTGTTCACTCGGATAGAGGTCCGCGCCAGACGGACCCTTTTTCGAGCCCACAGGAGAGGAGCCGACCGTGACGGACAAGAACATCACCAAGGACGCCATGTACGACGCCGTGGCGCCCGACGACTTCGAGTCCATGCTCGAGCTCGAGCGGTACAACAACCGCTCGACCGCTTTCGACAAGATCATCTCGGCCACTCACGACCACTTCTGGGACCCGCTCGACAAGGCCTATATCGATTTCGACGAGCCGTTCGACATGGAGAACCAGCCGCTGGTTCCCGAGGAACTCGTCATCGCCCTGTCGACCGACTACGTCTCCAATCACCTGTCGGATCCCAAGCAGCGCACCCGCTTCATCAACCAGTCGGTGCTGCGCAGCTTCTCGTCGATCCTGCACGGCGAGCAGGGCGCGCTGAACCTGTCGGCCAGCCTGTGCCACGTGCTGAAGGACCAGGGCGCGCAGGAATACGCCGCCAACCAGACCCGCGAAGAGGCGCGCCACGTCACCGCCTTCGCCAAGTACATCAAGGCCCGCTGGGGCAAGCCGGTCGAGTGCGGCCCGGCGCTGAAGACCCTGCTGGTCGAGATCATCGCCGCGCCGGAGGTCTACAAGAAGATCATCGGCATGCAGATGCTGGTCGAGGGCCTGGCCATGGGCGCCTTCGCCACCTTCTTCAAGGAAATCCACGATCCGCTCGGCAAGAAGCTCTTGCAGCTGGTGATGACCGACGAGGCCTTCCACCACAAGTTCGGGAAGATCTGGGCCGACCGCACGGTGCCCAAGCTGACGCCGGAAGAGCACGCCATCATCGAGGACTGGGCGGCGCACTGCTTCCAGACCCTGCTGTTCAACCTCGTCTCGCCGCACCAGCAGCTGGATCTCTACCGCGAGTTCGGCCTGGATCCCGACAAGGTAGTCGAGGAGTACGGGAAGATCATGACCGACGACCTGCGTCGGGAGAACATGAAGGAGCAGACCAACATCTTCCGGGTGCTGGTGAAGACCCTGCTCAACGCCGGCATCATCACCGACCGCACCAAGGCCTTCTACGCCATGTACGTCGACCTCGACGAACTGCGGGCCGAGGGCGACCGCATGGTCGGCGACGACATCGCCGAGGAAGGCATCCGCCACCTGCAGGCCATCAACTTCAAGGACCGCGTCGTCCCGGTGACCATCGCGGCGGAGTAAGCGCCGGCATAGGCTCCCTCTCTCTTCGAGAGAGGGAGGGGCCCACGCCGCAGGCGTGGGAGGGTGAGAGGTTTCACCGCCGGCCGGCAAACCTCCGCCCCTTTTCTGCTTTCCTCGTCATCCCGGCCGAAGCGACGCGTAGAGCCGGGACCCAGGGGCCTCCGCAGTGCGCTGGCGACCTTGAGGGCGGTGAACACGACCGCCGAGCCCAGTCCCCTGGGTCCCGGATAAGCCCTTCGGGCTTTCCGGGATGACGATGTTGGGGACAAAGTCGGACAGTCTGTAACCTCTCACCCTCCCATGGCTTCGCCATGGGCCCCTCCCTCTCTCAAAGAGAGAGGGTTTTGCGTGGGGGAACACCCCCACGCCGCCTTGCGTTTGCTTCCGTTCGAGGGATGACTTGAGCAGGGCGAAAAGCCCGCCTCCCCTGGCAAGCAGCAAGGGGGCGAGCAGCAAGGGTGTCGGAATGCGAGCAGGCCTGATCACCATCGCGGCGGTCGTCACCGCCCTTACCACCATGGGCCCGATGCTGGCCTTCGCCGGCGCGCAGCCGCCGTCCAAGCCGGTGGCGGCGGGCTTCTATACGGGCAAGTGGTACGAGATCGCCCGCACCCCCAATTCGGGCCAGCGCAACTGCGAGGCCCCGACCACCGAGTTCACGGCCAGGACCGCCGACAGCTTCTCGGTGCGCCAAGTCTGTCGCCGCGACAGCGCCGGCGGCAAGGCCCGCACCTTCAACACCACGGGCAAGATCGTCGCCGGCAGCGAGAACGCCAAGTTCTCGATGAGCTTCCTGGGCGGCATGAAGAAGCAGGAATACTGGGTGCTCGACCGGGCCGACGACGAGTCCTGGGCGATCATGGCCACGCCCGGCGGCAACTTCGTCTGGCTGCTGTCGCGCAAGCCGGTGATGGACGAGGCGGCCAAGGAGGCGGCCCTGGCCCGGGTCAAGGCGCTGGGCTACGCCAAGCTGGTCTTCCCGCAGCAGCCGGAAGCCTGAGGTGAAGCGCGCCCACCTGGCCCTGGCCGGCGCCGCCCTGCTGGTTCTCGGCGCCGTCGCCGCCTGCGCGGCCGGCGGCCCCAGCGGCAATCCCAGCCCGCCGCAGCCGGCCAAGAGCGTCGAGCTCAAGCGCTACCTCGGCCTGTGGTACGAGGCCGCCCGCTACGACTTCCGCTTCGAGAAGGGCTGCGACGGCGTCACCGCCGAATACGCCCTGCGCGCCGACGGCCTGGTCGAGGTGCGCAACACCTGCCGCCAGGGCGGGCCGGAAGGCGTCGAGAAGGTCAGCCTGGGCAAGGCCAAGATCGCCGACAAAGTGACCGGCGCGAAGCTGAAGGTGTCGTTCTTCGGTCCGTTCTTCGTCGGCGACTACTGGGTGCTGGACCACGCCGACGACTACAGCTGGTCGATCGTCGGCGAGGGCAGCGGCCGCTATCTGTGGCTGCTGACCCGCGACAAGCCGACCCCGGCCTTGACCCAGCAGCTGACCGACCGCGCCAAGGCCATGGGCTACGACGTCTCGCGCCTGCGGGTGACGAAGCACGCGCCGGGCTAGGCGCCCGCCCTCCCTAGGTCGGCGGATCGCTGCGGGTGCGGGCGTAGCGGGCGAACTTCGCCGAGGCCTGCGCGCCCGCCTCGGCGATCGCCTGGCGTTCCTCGGGCGGAACCTGCGCCAGCGTGCGGGCTTGGTTCCAGATCGGAGCGCCCCAGGCGCCGGCCTCCGAGCGCAGGGCGTAGGCCCAGACGCCCGGCCCGACCGGCGTCGCCCGCGCGTCGGGCCGGCGCAGGAAGCCGGCCACCAGGTACTGGCCGCTCGCCTTCACCCGCAAGTAATAGGCGTTGGGCGACCCGCCGGTGGGCGCGCGCTGGGGATCGATCGGCAGGCTTCCGTCGCCGCCGAGCACCGCGCGCAGCTCCCGTCCAAGATCGACCGCGCCGGCGGCGGGGTCCTCCCTGCCCAGCGGATTGCCCTGGCTCATCAGGGCCTGCTCGGCCTTGGGCGCCCCGATGATCACCGTATAGTCCCCGTGCTCGGCCTGCCGGGCCCGGTCGGCGAAGGGCGGCTTGCCGGTGCGGGCGCGATAGGCTTCGACCAGCTCGGCGATCTCGTGCACGTCGGCCCTGCGCTTGGCGTCGGCGTCGGTCTGGAAGGCGTCCTCGACGGACGCGGCCTTGGCCTTCAGCACCGCCACGCCGCCGACGCCGGCCACGGCCAGCGCGACCGCCGACAGGATCCAGGTTCTTCTCTTCAAGACGATCTCCCCTCGCCCGCCGCTATAGCGCGAACCGCAGGTTGGTCGAGCCCGAAAGCCGCCCGCCCGCCGTGCATCGAGCAGACGCCGACCGCTTGCACGGCGAACAAAGATGGAACATGGTGACGGCCATGGACGTCGTCGTCGACATCGCCCTCTCCCGCTCGGACATGTCCCGCCCGGAGACCACCCTGGCCGTCACCCGCGGGGCCGCGCGGCTGCTGGTCGACCTGGGCTATGCGCCCCTGGCCGAGGTGACCCTGCCCAACGGCCGGCGGGCCGACCTGATGGCCCTGGGCCCCAAGGGCGACATCGTCATCGTCGAGGTGAAGTCGAGCCTCGATGACTACCGCGTCGACCGCAAGTGGGGCGAGTACGCGCCCTATTGCGACGCCTTCCATTTCGCCGTCGCGCCGCATTTTCCCGATGGAATCCTGCCGGAGGAGCCGGGCCTGATCGTCGCCGACGGCTTCGGCGGGGCCGTGGTCCGGGCCGCCCCGGTCACGCGCCTGGCGCCCGCCCGACGCAAGGCCCTGACCCTGGCCTTCGCCCGACTGGCCGCCCTGCGCGCCGCCGGAGTCGCCGCCGAGCGCCTGTCGATCTGAAAATAAACCATCCCTGCGACATTGTGTCCGAATACAACTCAAGATGACGTCAAAGCAGGGGCCGAATACGCCCTGCCCCTGGGTCAGGCGCTAATCTAGAGTTGTCCAAGCGTCGGGTATCCGACGGCGAATACCGAATACAGAACGTCGGTATCCTGACGATGTTACGTCTTCTTTACGTCCGACGCGGCATCACCCCGCTCACAAGCCCAACAAAGGGCAGGGGATTTCAACAGAATGTCGAAGACGAAACCCGCAGCGGCGCTGGCCGCGGCGCTCCTCTCCATCGCGCCGCTGAGCGCGCACGCCGACGCCGCCAAGGATCTGCAGATCGCCGGCCGCGCGCTGACCTTCCTCGAAAACGGCCCCACCGGCAAACAGGTGCTGGGCGTGGTGTTCGACCCGTCCAAGCCCGCCTCGGTGGCCGAAAAGAACGCCGTCATGGCCGCCATCGGCGGCGGCATGAACGCCGGCGCCCTGACCCTGACGGCCAAGGCGGTCGAAGCCGGCGCCGTCTCGGGCGTCACCGGCGTCGCCGCCCTCTACGTCACCACCGGCGTGAACGTCGGCGCGGCCGCCAAGGCCAAGAAGATCATCACCATCGGCTCGGACGCCTCCTGCGCCGCCAGCGGCGCCTGCGTGATGAGCGTGTCGGCCGACCCCAAGGTCGAGATCATCGTCAACCGTTCGGCCGCCGCGGCCGTCGGCGCGGTCTTCAAGTCCGCCTTCCGCATGATGATCCGCGAAGTCTGATCCCGGCCAGTTGAAGAGACCTAATCCCATGAAAAAGACTCTCCTGGCCGGCGTTTCCGCGGGCCTCCTCGTCGCCGCCGCCTCGGCCGCTCACGCCCAGTCGATCGACTACGGCTCGCTCGAGCAGCTGTTCAACGAACCGGTCACCACCAGCGCCACCGGCGCCCCGCAGCGCTCGACCGAAGCGCCGGTGGACATGACCATCATCTCGGCCGCCGACATCCAGCGCTCGGGCGCCACGGACCTGCCGACGATCCTGTCGCGCGTGGCCGGCCTCGACGTCGAGGACCGCGGCGCCGGCGCGGCGGACGTCAGCGTCCGCGGCTACAACCAGGCCATGTCGCCGCGCCTGCTGGTGCTGATCAACGGCCGCCAGGTCTATCTCGACCACTACGGCTACACCGCCTGGGCCACCCTGCCCGTGCAGCTGTCGGAAATCCGCCAGATCGAAGTCGTCAAGGGCCCCAACAGCGCCCTGTTCGGCTTCAACGCCGTCGGCGGCGTGGTCAACATCATCACGGTCAACCCGAAGTTCGACAACACCGGCGACATCACCGTGCGCGCCGGCTCGGCCCGCTACGGCGAGGTTTCGCTGGCCAAGTCGTTCAAGGTCGGCGAGCGCTTCAGCGCCCGCGTCTCGGCCGGCGCGGCCAAGTCGGACGAGTACGAGAACACCGTCGGCGTGGCCAAGAGCCAGCTGAACGACCCGTCGCGCGTCTCGGCCAACATCGACACCGTCACCCAGCTGACCGACAAGGCCGAGCTGCGCGTCGAGGGCTCGTACTCGAACGTCCAGGTCAGCGACATGCTGTCCAACTACGCCTACTCGCCCAGCAAGTACCTGACGAGCTCGGTGAAGGGCACGCTGACCGCCGAGACCAAGGTCGGCCAGCTGCAGCTGTCGGCCTACCAGAACGACCTGACCGCCAAGCACGTGATCCTGGGCCAGAACTCGCGCTTCGAGAACCAGATCCGCGTCGTCTCGGTGCAGGACCTGTTCAAGATCGGCGCGAAGCACACCCTGCGCCTCGGCGCCGAGTACCGCCACAACGAGGTCAACACCGCCCCGATCGGCGGCGCGCAGGTCAGCTATGACGTGCTGTCGGCCTCGGCGATGTGGAACTGGGCGATCACCGACAAGCTCGCCTTCACCGCCGCCGGCCGCTACGACAGCCTGGACCTGTCGCGCGAAGGCGCGTTCCCGGCCGGCTCGCCGCCGCTGGGCAACGGCTACTGGGACCGCAAGATCGAGGAGCCGAGCTACAACCTCGGCCTCGTCTGGCGCGCCACCGACGTCGACACCTTCAAGGCCACCGCCGCCCGCGGCGTGCAGGTTCCGACCCTGATCGACCTGGGCGCCCTGCAGGCCCGCGTCACCGTCGGTCCGTACACGATCGGCCTGGCCGGCAACCCGACCCTCGAGCCGGCGATCATCACCAACTACCAGTTGACCTACGAGCGCGCCCTGCCCGCTCTCAAGGCCGAAGTCAGCGCCAAGGCCTTCGTGCAGAAGACCGAGGACGTGAAGGGCCAGCCGACCTCGGCCCAGATCGACGTGGCGGCGACCCTGGTCAGCCTGCCGGTGCTCAGCTACCGCAACATCGGCGACAGCAAGATGACCGGCTTCGAACTGGCCGCCTCGGGCCAGCTGACCGGCGGCTTCCGCTGGAACGCCGACTGGACCCACACCGAGGTCGACGACGAGCCGACCGCCGGCTTCTCGCCGGTGATCCGCACGGCCGCCTACGCCGAGACCACCCCGGAAAACCGCGGCAACGTCTCGCTGGGCTGGACCGGCGGCGCCTGGACCGTCGACGGCTACGCCCACTTCGTCGGCGAGCACCGCGCCTACGCGCTCTACAGCGCCGCGGCCGCGCCGCACCTGGTGGACATCGACGCCTACGCCGCCCTCGGCGGCCGGGTGGCCCGCTCGTTCGACCACGGCGTGACCGTAGCCCTGAGCGGCCAGAACCTCGGCGACAACCGCCGGCGCCAGAGCGCCGGCCTGGAAGTCGAACGCCGCGTGTTCCTGAGCGTCAGCAAGACCTGGTAAGCGTTTCGGGTCTCCCGAAAACCGGAAAGGGCGGCCTGAAAGGGCCGCCTTTTTTGTTGGGTGGAAGACCCCCTCCGGCCCTCCGGGCCACCTCCCCCAGAGGGGGAGGATCTAGAAGCGCCGCGCCAGGAAGATGCTCCCCCTCTGGGGGAGCTGTCGCGGAGCGACTGAGGGGGTTTTCACCACTCGTCCTTTTTCTTCTTCACCAGGGCGAACAGGCCCGGATACGGCCCCTGCCCCGTGCGGTAGAGGCACCACTCGTCGTCCTTCTTGCAGGCGCCGTCGAAGAAGTCCTTCTTGGACTGGTCGATCACCGCGTACATCGGCGCGTCCTTGGCCTTGATCCCCAGCTTGTCGTCGCAGGCGGCGCGTTCGGCCTTGGACAGGCGGTAGAGGTCGGCGTGGTTGCAGCCGCCGCCTTCGCGAGCGGCCTGGCGCAGGCCCTCACCGCCGGGCGTGGGCGTGCCCCGCGACTTGAAACCGGGCGGGGCGACGGCGGCGCGGGGCGCATCGGGCGCGGACGGCGTCGGCGCGCTGGCGACCTGGGCCGGCGGCTTGGACGGTGTTTGGGGCGGCGGCGGAACCACGGCCTGGGCCGGAGGAGCGGCGGAGGCCTGCGGCGCGGGCGCGGCGTCCGGAACCCGCAGATGCGCCAGCGGCGGCGGCGCGACATCGACCAGATCGACGATCAGGCTCTGCGGCTCGACCGGCGGCGGCATGATCTTGATCCCGCTGATCAGGCCGATTCCGAGCAGCACGTGCAGGCCGCTCACCGCCACGAGGGCGAGCGCGAAAGGCCTTCTGCGGCGAACGGTCGATCGCCTGCCGGCCATCCCAGATCCTTGCTTGCGCGCAACAGGCGCGACGGCTTGCGGATACAGAGGCGATGGGGCGCGACGATGTCGGCAATGATGCGGCGGCGAAAGAAAAAGGCCCGGCGTCGCCGCCGGGCCTCCTCATTTCACCTGTCGGGCGACCGCTGATCCGAGCCCCCCGCCCTTCGACAGGCTCAGGGTGAGGTTCTCGACTGCGGCCGCCAGTCCATGATCCTCATCCTGAGCTTGTCGAAGGACGAGGATCACGCACCGTGGCTGACGACGGCTTAAGCGGCCGCCTTCTCCTTGACGCCGAAGCGGCTGTAGAAGGTCTCGCCCTTGGCGGCCATCTCGCGCAGCAGGGCCGGCGGGGCGAAGCGCGCGCCGTAGGCGGCGGTCAGCTGGTCGAGGGTCTCGACGAACTTGGCCACGCCGATGCCGTCGATGAAGCTGACCGGGCCGCCGGTCCAGGGCGCGAAGCCCCAGCCCAGGATGGCGCCGACGTCGGCTTCACGCGGATCGGTGATCACGCCTTCCTCGAAGCAGCGCGCGGCCTCGACGGCCTGGCGGTACAGCAGGCGGGTGCGGATCTGCTCGATCAGCGCCTTGTCGGCGTCGGTGGTCTTCACCTCCACCAGGTCGGCCAGGCCCGGCCACAGGGTCTTGGGACCCTTTTCCGGGTAGTCGTAGAAGCCCTTGCCGTTCTTGCGGCCGTAGCGGCCCAGGTCCTCGACCATCTTGGCGATGATCGCGGTGAACGGACGCTCCTCGTACTTGTCGCCGAGGTCCTTCTTCGTCTGGACGGCGATCTTGTGCGACAGGTCCAGCGCGACGTCGTCGTGCATTTCCAGCGGGCCGCGCGGCATGCCGGTGGCGCGACCGACATTGTCGATGATCGCCGGGGCGATGCCGTCGCTGAGCAGCTCCATGCCTTCCTGCACGAAGGTGCCGAAGCAGCGCGACGTGTAGAAGCCGCGGCTGTCGTTGACGACGATCGGGGTCTTCTTGATCTTCAGCACGTAGTCGATCGACTTGGCGATGGTTGCCTGGTCGGTCTTCTCGCCGAGGATGATCTCGACCAGGCCCATCTTGTCGACCGGCGAGAAGAAGTGGATGCCGATGAAGCTTTCCGGACGGATCGAGGCTTCGGCCAGGCCGGTGATCGGCAGGGTCGAGGTGTTGGAGCCGAACACGGCGGTGTCGGCCAGCTGGGCTTCGGCCAGCTTGGTCACCTGGGCCTTGACGTCGCGGTTCTCGAACACGGCCTCGACGACCAGGTCCGAACCCTTGACGTTGGCGTAGTCCGACGTCGGATGGATCAGGGCGAGGATGGCGTCGCCCTTCTCCTGGGTCAGCTTGCCGCGCGAGACGGCCTTCTTGACCAGGGCTTCGGCGTAGCCCTTGCCCTTGTCGGCGGCTTCCTGGGTCTGGTCGATCAGCACGGTCTCGATGCCGGCCATGGCTTGGACGTAGGCGATGCCCGCGCCCATCATGCCGGCGCCGAGCACGGCGACCTTCTTGACGTCGTAGTACGGCACGCCGGCCGGACGGCCCGAACCCTTGCCCAGTTCCTGCAAGCTGAGGAACAGGGTGCGGATCATGCCCTTGGCCTGCGGGGTCATCAGGGTCTTGAGGAAGTAGCGGGTCTCGATGCGGATGGCCGCGTCGAACGGAACCTGCAGGCCCTCATAGACGGCCTTCATGATGTTCTGCTGGGCCGGGTAGTTGCCGTAGGTGTTCTTGCGCAGCATGGCGTTGCCCATGATGAACACCTGGGCGCCGGTCGGGGTGTAGGGGCCGCCGCCGGGGATCTTGAAGTCCTTCTTGTCCCAGGGAGCGACCGGGTCGCCCTTGGTCTTGATCCAGGTCTTGGCGGCTTCGACTTCCGTGCCGGCCGGCACGACTTCGTGCACGACCTTGGCGCCCAGCGCCTCGGCCGGCTTCATCGACTTACCTTCCAGGAGGTACGGCGCGGCGGCCATGACGCCCATCAGGCGCGTCAGGCGCTGGGTGCCGCCGCCGCCCGGCAGCAGGCCGACCTTGGCTTCCGGCAGGCCCAGCTGCAGCTTCGGCAGGTCGGCGACCACGCGGTAGTGGGTGGCCAGCACGAATTCCAGGCCGCCGCCGAGCGCCAGGCCGTTGATGGCCGCGGCCACCGGCTTGCCGCTGGTTTCCAGGCCGCGGAAGGCCTTGTTCAGCGCGAAACCGGCGTCGAACGCGGCTTGCAGGTCGCCGCCGCCGAGGCCGCCATTGCCGCCCAGTTCACCCAGGTCCGCGCCGGCGCAGAAGCCGGTGGTCTTGCCCGAGGTGATGACGACGCCCTTGATCTCGGCGTCGGTCTTGATGCGCTCGACCAGCTCGCCGACTTCCTTGATCACCGAGGCGGTCAGGGTGTTCATCGAACGGCCGGGGACGCCGAAGGTGACCAGGGCGATGCCGTCGCCGTCGACCTCGATCTTGAAGTTTTCCATGTGGACTAGTCCTTCAGAAATTGGGTCGTCATCCCGGCCGTAGCGAAGCGGAGAGCCGGGACACAGGTGAACCGCAGTGCGCCGGCCCCTGGGTCCCGGATCGGCCTACGGCCGTCCGGGATGACGATCTGTGCTTGGATCAGACGCGTTCGATGACCGTGGCGGTGCCCATGCCGGCGCCGACGCACAGGGTGATCAGGGCGGTTTCCTTGTCGGAGCGTTCCAGCTCGTCGACCATGGTGCCCAGGATCATCGCGCCGGTGGCGCCCAGCGGGTGGCCCATGGCGATGGCGCCGCCGTTGACGTTCATCTTCTCGTGCGGGATGTCCAGCGCCTGCATCATGCGCAGGACGACGGCCGCGAAGGCTTCGTTCAGCTCGTAGAGGTCGATGTCGGCGACTTCCATCTTGAGCTTCTTGAGCAGCTTCTCGGTGACCAGCGACGGACCCGTCAGCATGATCGACGGCTCGGAACCGATCGAGGCCATGCCCTTGATGCGGGCGCGGGCCTTGAGGCCGAGCGCGTCGCCCATTTCCTTGGTGCCGATCAGCACGCCGGCGGCGCCGTCGACGATGCCCGAGCTGTTGCCCGCGTGGTGCACGTGGGTCATGCGTTCGACCTGCGGGTAGCGCTGGGTGGCGACCGCGTCGAAGGCCATCTCGCCCATGCCGGTGAACGAGGCGTTCAGCGAGGCCAGGGTCTGCATGGTGGTCGAGGCGCGGACGGTTTCGTCGTGCGACAGGATGTTGAGGCCCAGTTGGTCCTTCACCGGCACGACCGACTTGGAGAAGCGCCCCTCGGCCCACGACTGGGCGGCGCGGCGCTGGCTCTCGACGGCGTAGGCGTCGACGTCGTCGCGGCTGAAGCCGTAGAGGGTGGCGATCAGGTCGGCCGACACGCCCTGCGGCATGAAGTAGGTCTTGAAGGCCGACGACGGGTCGGTCGGCCAGGCGCCGCCGTCGCTGCCCATCGGCACGCGGCTCATGCTCTCGACGCCGCCGCCGATGGTCAGGTCGGCTTCACCCGAGATGACCTTGGCCGCGGCCATGTTCACGGCTTCCAGGCCCGAGGCGCAGAAGCGGTTGATCTGCACGCCGGCGACGCTCTCGGCGTAGTCGGCGGTCAGGACGGCGGTGCGGGCGATGTCCGAACCCTGCTCGCCGACCGGGGCGACGCAGCCCAGGACGACGTCGTCGACCTTGGAGGTGTCCAGGCCGTTGCGGTCGCGGATGGCTTCCAGGACCTGGCTGGCGAGGGACAGGGCGGTGATCTCGTGCAGAGAGCCGTCCTTCTTGCCCTTGCCGCGCGGGGTGCGCACGGCGTCGAAGATGTAAGCGTCGGCCATTGAATGGCTCCTTCCTGCGATCTTTTAAATCGTTAGCCCCAGAGCGCGATCGCGCTCTAGATTTTTGTTTTCAAAGCCTTTTCACCCACTTCCAATGTGAGCATTGGAAGTGGAAAGGCTTTGCGGGGATTCTTTGACCGCCGGCTCGACGCGGACGTCCGTCCGCACCGAGTTGGCGATGAAACACGCGTGGTGGGCGGCCTCGTGCAGGGCCGCCAGCTTGGCTTCGTCGGGCGCGTCGCCCTCGAAGACGATGTCGGGACGAAGGGCGACATGGCTGACCCAGTGAGCGCCATGCTCGTTCCTGGTCATCGTCCCCTCGGCCTTGTCGCGATAGGCGCTGATGAAGAAGCCGGCGCGACGGGCCAGATCAAGGAAGGTCAGCATGTGGCAGGACGACAGCGCCGCCACGAACATCTCCTCGGGATCGACGCCCGCCGGGTCCGACCAGGGCAGCGGCACCACCGACGGCGAAGCCGAGCCGAGCGCCGTCACGCCGCCGTCGAACGACAGGGTATGGGCGCGGCTGTAGCGGCCCTTGGGGAAGTCCGCCCCGGCCTCCAGCTTCCAGTCGATGATGGCGACGTGGGTCGACATCACTTCTTCCAGGCGCCGATCGGCGACTTGTGGATCGGGGCGCACGACAGGCCGCGCGCGCCGGCCTTGGCCGAATAGACCACCCGCTGGCCGAACTCCGGCGCGGGCAGGCGGCAGGGCGTGAAGCCCGGCGTGTTCACGGTCAGGGTCCAGGTCGCGATCTTCGAGCGCAGCAGGTTGTTGCACTGCTCGACGCCCGGCTTCAGCGGCAGGTCGAAGGCGCCGGGCTGCGGGCGCTTGCCCTCCAGCTTGCCGGAGAACTGCAGCGGGCGGCGGCCCTCGGCGCGCACGCAGACCACGGCCGCGCGGGCGGCGTCATTGGCGGGCGGAGGCGGAGCGTCGGCGAACAACATCAGAGCGTCCTCGCGATCAGCAGTTTCATGATCTCGTTGGTGCCGCCGTAGATGCGCTGGACGCGGCTGTCCTTGTACATCCGGGCGATCGGGTACTCGTTCATGAAGCCGTAGCCGCCGAACAGCTGCAGGCAGCGGTCGACGATCTTGTTCTCCAGGTCCGTCACCCAGTACTTGGCCATCGAGGCCGTCGAGGCGTCGAGATCGCCCTTCAGGTGGCGCTCGATGCAGTGGTTGACGAACACCTTGGCGACGGTGCCTTCCGTCTTGCACTCGGCCAGCACGAACTGGGTGTTCTGGAAGGCCAGGATCGGCTTGCCGAACGCCTGACGCTCCTTGACGTAGGCGATGGTCAGCTCCAGCGCCCGCTCGATCGTGGCCATGCCCTGGACGGCGATGTTCAGCCGCTCCTGCGGCAGCTGGGCCATCAGCTGGAAGAAACCCTGGCCCTCGTCCGTGCCCAGGAGGTTCTCGGTCGGGATCTTCACGTCGTTGAAGAACAGCTCGGAGGTGTCCTGGGCCTCGTGGCCCAGCTTGTCGAGGTTGCGGCCGCGCTCGAAGCCTTCGGCCCCGTCGGTCTCGACCACCAGCAGGCTGGTCCCCCGCGCGCCGCCGGCCGGATCGGTCTTGGCGACCACGATGATCAGATTGGCCGTCTGGCCGTTGGTGATGAAGGTCTTGGAGCCGTTGAGGACGTACTGGTTGCCGTCCTTCTTGGCCGAAGTCTTGATGCCTTGCAGGTCGGAACCCGCGCCCGGCTCGGTCATGGCGATCGCGCCGACCAGCTCGCCGGTCGACAGGCGCGGCAGCCAGCGGCGCTTCTGCTCCTCGGTGCCGTAATGGGTGATGTACGGCATGACGATGGCGTTGTGCAGGCTGGCGCCGAAGCCGTCGACGCCCTTCTTGCCCAGCTGTTCCATCAGCACGACCTCGTGGCGATAGTCGCCGCCGGAGCCGCCGTATTCTTCCGGCGTGGAGAGGCCGAGCAGGCCGGCCTCTCCCGCCTTGTTCCACATCGCACGATCGACGCAGTGGTTCTTGCGCCAGGTCGCGACGACGGATTCAGGGGCGTGCTCGTCGAAGAACTTGCCCACCGCGTCCTCGAAGATCGTGATGTCTTCTTCGGCCATGAAGGCGGGTTTGGCGACGTCGAGCACGCTCATGATCAGAAGGCCTCCGCGGGCAGCGCCATCAGGGTCGCCGAGCCGGTCTTCAGTTTGGCCAGATGCGCCCCTGCGTCAGGCAAGACCCGCTCGATGAAATAACGGGCGGTGGCGATCTTGGTCGTGAAGAACGGGTCGGTGGAGCCTTCGGCGATCTTGGCGTTGGCCGACTTCACCATCAGCGCCCACATGTAGGCCAGGCCCGTCAGGCCGAAGAGGTGCATGTAGTCGGTCGAGGCCGCGCCGGCGTTGTCCGGGTTCTGCAGGCCGTTCTGCATCAGCCACATGGTGCCGTCCTGCAGCTGGGCCTTGGTCGCCGCCAGGGCGTCGATGAACGGCTTCAGCTCGGCGTCGCCGTCGTTCTCGCCGACGAACTGGTCGATCTCCTGGAAGAAGGTCATCACGCCGCGGCCGCCCTTGGCCGCCAGCTTGCGGCCCACCAGGTCGAGGGCCTGCACGCCGTTGGTGCCTTCATAGATCAGGGCGATGCGGCAGTCGCGCAGGTACTGGCTGACCGGGAAGTGCTCGGTGAAGCCCGAGCCGCCGTGCACCTGCACCGCGTTCGAGCAGACCTGGAAGCCGCGGTCGGTCAGGTAGCCCTTCAGGACCGGCGTCAGCAGGCCCATGTAGTCCTCGGCCTTGGTGCGCACCGCCTCGTCGGGGTGGCTGTGGGCCAGGTCGCCGTGCAGGGCGGTCCAGAACAGGAAGGCGCGGCCGCCTTCGATGATGGCCTTGTTCTCCAGCAGCAGGCGACGCACGTCCGGGTGGACGATGATCGGGTCGGCCGGGCCGTCGGCGTTCTTCGGGCCGGTCAGCGAGCGGCCTTGCAGGCGGTCCTTGGCGAAGGCGATGGCGGCCTGGTTGGCCGCTTCGGCCTGGGCGACGCCCTGCAGGCCGACGCCCAGGCGGGCCTCGTTCATCATCACGAACATCAGCTTCAGACCGCTGTTCTCTTCACCGATCAGATAGCCCTCGGCGTCGTCGTACTGCATGACGCAGGTGGCGTTGCCGTGGATGCCCATCTTCTCTTCGAGGCCCACGCACTTGGCGCCTTCGTTGCGCGCGCCCACCGAGCCGTCGGCGTTCGGGAAGAACTTCGGCACGATGAACAGGCTGATGCCCTTCACGCCGGCCGGGGCGCCCTCGATGCGGGCCAGCACCAGGTGGACGATGTTGTCGGCCATGTCGTGCTCGCCGGCCGAGATCCAGATCTTCTGGCCGGTGATCTTGTAGCTGCCGTCGCCGTTCGGAACGGCCTTGGTGCGCAGCAAACCGAGGTCCGTGCCGCAGTGCGGCTCGGTCAGGTTCATGGTGCCGGTCCACTCACCCGTGATCATCTTGGGCAGGTAGGTCTGCTTCTGGTCGTCGGTGCCGCCGGTGTGGATCGCTGAATAGGCGCCGTGGGCCAGGCCCGGATACATCGAGAAGGCCATGTTGGCGCTGCTCGACATTTCCGAAAACGACAGGTTCACGACGTGCGGCAGGCCCTGGCCGCCGTAGGTCGGATCCGAGCCGAGGCCGGTCCAGCCGCCTTCGCACAGGGCCTTGTAGGCTTCCTTGAAGCCCGGCGGGGTGGTGACGGTGTTGGTGACCGGGTCGAGCTTGCAGCCGGTCTTGTCGCCGATGCTGTTCAGCGGGGCCAGGACTTCGCCGGTGAACTGGGCCGCGCCCTCGACGATCTGCTCGACGACGTCGATCGAGGCGTCGGCGAAGGCCGGCAGGTTGCCGTACTGCTCGATGTTGAGCACGTCGCGCAGAAGGAACATGTGGTCGCGGACGGGCGGCTGATAGGTCATTTAGGCGGTCCTGACTGATCGGGATCGGGGAGAAAGGCGAAGGGAAACCCGCCCGTTCCGCCGGTCTTGGCGAAAGCGGGCGCGGAAGGGATGGTCTTGGCTGACTACTTGCCGAGCGCCATGTCGGCGTGGCCGTCGAGGCGGGCGCGCAGCAGCTGCTCGTAGTCGGCCGAGCGCGGCAGCAGGTCGGGACGGATCTCGGCCAGGCGCTTCTCGAGGCGATCGCAGGCCTCGCGCAGCTCGATCAGGGCGCCGTCGATGTCCTCGCGCTGCTGCTCGAGGGCGGCGGCGCGCTCGCGGAACTTCTTCAGCGACCGGGCCATCTGGGCCGCGCCGTCGTCGTTCTCGTCGTAGAGGTCCAGCAGCTCGCGGATTTCCGACAGCGACAGGCCCACGCGCTTGCCGCGCAGGATCAGCTGCAGGCGGACGCGGTCCTTGTGGGAATAGACGCGGTTGAGACCCTCGCGGGCCGGCGTCAGCAGGCCCTTGTCCTCGTAGAAGCGCAGCGCCCGGGGCGTGGCCTTGAACTCGTTGCAGAGCTGACGGATCGAGAACGTGCGCTCGGGACGTCGAAGATCAGCCACCATCGTTACCCTCCCAGGGTGCGGCCGGCCTTCAGGGCCGGGTCGTTGGTTATCGGCGTTCACGCTACGCCGGCCCCTGCGGAACGTCAACGCTTACGTAAACGTCAACCTTCACCATTGTCGCTAGGTTTACATTCCTAAGGCCTGGGCATAATTTCCTTGGGACGTCCGCCACTTGAAGGGCATTGGGACGCCATCAGGACGCAGGGACGATCCGATGCTCTCGCACGCCGAACTATGGACGGCGATCGACGCCCTGGCCAAGCGCTTCGACATGAGCCCTTCGGCCATGGCCAAGCTGGCGGGCCTGGATCCCACCGCCTTCAACCGTTCGAAACGCGGCGACGCCGACACGCGGCCGCGCTGGCCCTCGACCGAGAGCCTGGCCAAGGTGCTGGAAGCGACGGGGGTGGGGTTTTCGGAATTCGCGGCCTTGACCGAAACGGCCGCTCCGGGCCGGCGGGCGGGCGTGCCGCTGATCGGCCTCACCCGGGCCGGGGCGCCGGGCATGTTCGACGAGGCGGGCGCGCCGCGCGGGTCGGGCTGGGAAGAGGTGGAGCTGCCGGGGCCGCGGGAAGAGGGCCTGTTCGCCCTGGAGATCGAGGGCGACGCCCTGGCGCCGGTCTATCGCGACGGCGACCGGCTGCTGGTCTCGCCGACGGCCGAACCGCGACGCGGCGACCGGGTGGTGGTCATGACCACGCAGGGCGAGGTGCTGATCCGCGAGATGGGCCGCCTGACGGCCCGGACGATCGAACTGACCTCGGTGCTGCGCGACGGCGACGACCGGGTGCTCGACCGCATGAGCGTGGCCTGGGCGGCCTGCATCCAGTGGGTCAGCCAGTAGCGGCCGACCTTACTGGAGCGCGAAGCGATCAGGTGCGCGGGCAGGCGGCGTGGTGGCCGTTGAGCCAGTCGCGAAGCGCCGAGGCGCGGGGATCCTCGCACGACACGTCGACCCGGTAGGACTGCCAGGTGTCGTTGTGCGCGGCCTCGATGCGGGCGCTGGGGAACTGCGAGGCGATGCCGCCGATCAGGGAGTCGAATTCCGAACGGTCGTGCGGGCGAAGGGTGAAGGAAGCCATCTGACTATTCCTGGTTCTGATGGTTCCAAGCCTAGACTCCGAAGTTCGCACAAACCCTTAATTCGAAATTCAGAAAGCGTTCATCAAACGAGGCACGGTGTCGCACATTACGATCCTCCCCCTCTGGGGGAGGTGGCCCGGAGGGCCGGAGGGGGGACGTTTTCAACCGCCGCCGACTTCACTCCTCCCCCGTGAAACGGGGGAGGTGGCGCGCTGCGTATACGCAGCGTGACGGAGGGGGCGAGTGACAGAGCGCCTTGCGCGCCGCCGCCCCCTCCACCGCTTCGCGGTCCCCCCCCCCGTTGCACGGGGGAGGAGTTAAGACCTTAGCCCAGCTTCTCTTCGATCAGCGCGATCGTGCGATCCACCCCGAAGATCGCCGCGAACGAGCCGAAGCGCGGGCCCTGGCTCTGGCCCAGCAGCACTTCGTACAAGGCCTGGAACCAGGCGCGCAGCGGGTCGAAGCCGTGGGTCTTGCCGACCTCGAACACCTCGTTCTGGATCAGCTCGGCGTCCTGGGTGCCGGCCGGCATGGCCTTCAGCTTGGCCAGCAGGTCGAGGATCGCCGCGCGCTCGACGTCGGTCGGGGCGCGGAAGGTCTTCGTGGGCTTCACGAAGTCCTCGTAATAGTTGATCGCATAGCCGGCCAGGCGGTCGAGCAGCGGCTGGGTCTCCGCGCTCGCGCCCGGGATGTAGCGCGACAGGAAGCCCCAGAGGATCTCCTTGGTCGAGGCGTCGGCGGCCGACACCAGGTTCAGCATCAGGCTGAACGACACCGGCGAGCTCTGCTGCGGCGGCTTGCCCGAATGGATGTGCCAGACCGGGTTGTCGAGCTGCTTGGCGGGCTCCTGGCGACCGAACGCGTCCAGCTGCTGCAGGTACTCGTCCGTCGCCTTGGGGATGACGTCGAAATAGAGCTTCTTGGCCGACTTCGGGCTCTGGAACATGTAGTACGACAGGCTCTCCGGCGCGCCGTAGCGCAGCCAGTCCTCCATCGACAGGCCGTTGCCCTTGGTCTTGGAGATCTTCTGGTTGTTCTCGTCCAGGAAGAGCTCGTAGTTGAAGCCTTCCGGCGGAATCCCGCCCAGCGCCTTGCAGATCGCGCCCGAGGCCTTGACCGAGTCGATCAGGTCCTTGCCGCTCATCTCGTAGTCGACGCCCAGCGCGGTCCAGCGCATGGCCCAGTCGGGCTTCCACTGCATCTTCACGTGGCCGCCGGTGACCGGGACCTCGACCTTGGAGCCGTCCTCGTCCTCGAAGACGATCGTGCCCTTCTCGACGTTGCGCTCCAGGGTCGGGACCTGCAGCACCTTGCCGGTCGACGGGCTGATCGGCAGGAACGGCGAATAGGTGGCGCGGCGCTCCTCGCCCAGGGTCGGCAGCATGACCTTCTGGATGGCGTCGAAGCGGGCCAGGGCCGTCAGCAGAACTTCGTCGAACAGGCCGCCCTTGTAGCAGTCGGTCGAAGACACGAACTCGTACTCGAAGCCGAAACCGTCGAGGAAGGCGCGCAGGCGGGCGTTATTGTGGGCGCCGAAGCTGTCGTGGGTGCCGAACGGGTCGCGGACGACGGTCAGCGGCTTGCCCATGTCCTCGATCAGCGGCTGCTGGTTCTCGATGTTGCCCGGCACCTTGCGCAGACCGTCCATGTCGTCGCTGAAGGCGATCAGGCGCGTCGGGATGGCGTCGTCGGTCAGCGCGCGGAAGGCCTGGCGCACCATGGTCGTGCGCGCGACTTCACCGAAGGTGCCCAGGTGCGGCAGGCCTGACGGACCATAGCCGGTCTCGAAGATCACCGCTTTGGAGAGAGCCGGATAGGCTTTCACCGCCTCGTCGGTCTTGCCGGCGTCGATCAGGGCTTTCGCCGCTTCTTGGTCGGCGCGGTCGGGAAGACGCACGCGCAGGACGCGGGCGATGGTGGCGCGCGCCTGCTCGAACGGCCAGGAGCGGGCTTCGCGGGCGAGGGGGGAGAGGCCTTCAAACATGGCCGGGCTATAAACCCTGGCGGGGGATGAGGCTAGGGCGTGGGGGTCACAGAAACCCCCACCCTTTCCCCACCTTTCTTTCCCGTCATTCCCGCCCTTGTGGCGGGAAGCCCTGTTTCCGCTTCTTCGTGGAGCGCCGGCGGCGTGCCGAGCACGCCGCCCCACTCGCCCTTGCGGCTGACAGAGGGGTTCCCGCCACGAGGGCGGGAATGACGGGAGTTTGGGAAAAGCGGCGCAGAGCCTTCTAAGCCGCCTTCGCCCCCGCCCGGTTCCTCACCAGATCGTCCACCACCGACGGATCGGCCAGGGTCGAGGTGTCGCCGAGGGCGTCCACCGCGTTCTCGGCGATCTTGCGCAGGATGCGGCGCATGATCTTGCCCGAGCGGGTCTTGGGCAGGCCCGGCGCCCATTGCAGGACGTCCGGCGCAGCGAAGGGGCCGATCTCGTGGCGGACCCAGAGGACCAGCTGCTTGCGCAGTTCCTCGGTGGGCGTCGCGTCGGCCTTCAGGGTGACGTAGGCGTAGACGCCCTGGCCCTTGATGTCGTGCGGATAGCCGACCACCGCGGCCTCGGCGACGGCTTCGTGAGCCACGAGAGCGCTCTCGATCTCGGCGGTGCCCAGGCGGTGGCCCGAGACGTTGATGACGTCGTCCACTCGGCCGGTGATCCAGTAGTAGCCGTCGGCGTCGCGCTTGCAGCCGTCGCCGGTGAAGTACTTGCCGGGATAGGTCGAGAAATAGGTCTCGAAGAAGCGCTGGTGGTCGCCATAGACCGTGCGCATCTGGCCAGGCCAGCTGTCGGTGATGACGAGGTTGCCCTCGGTCGCCCCCTCCAGCACCGCGCCCTCGGCGTCAACCAGCTGCAGCTTGACGCCCGGCAGCGGCTTGGTGGCCGAGCCCGGCTTAAGCGCCGTGGCGCCCGGCAGGGGCGAGACGAGAATGCCGCCGGTCTCGGTCTGCCACCAGGTGTCGACGATCGGCAGGCGATCCTTGCCGACCACGCGGTGATACCAGAGCCAGGCTTCCGGATTGATCGGCTCGCCGACGCTGCCCAGCAGGCGCAGGGACGACAGGTCGTTCTTGGTCACGTGCTCGTCGCCCTCGCGCATCAGGGCGCGCAGGGCCGTGGGGGCGGTGTAGAAGATCTCGACCTTGTGCTTGTCGACCACCTCCCAGAACCGCGACGGCGTCGGATAGTTGGGCACGCCCTCGAAGATCAGGCTGGTCCCGCCGTTGGCCAGCGGGCCGTAGACGACGTAAGAGTGGCCGGTGACCCAGCCGACGTCGGCCGTGCACCAGAACACCTCGCCGGGCCGATAGTCGAAGACGGATTCGAAGGTCCAGCTGGCCCAGGCCAGGTAGCCGCCGGTGGTGTGCAGCACGCCCTTGGGCTTACCCGTCGAGCCGGAGGTGTAGAGGATGAACAGCGGGTCCTCGGCGTTCATCGGCTCGGGTTCGCAGACGTTCGAGGCGGCGTCCCGGACGTCGTTCCAGACCACGTCGCGGCCTTCGACGATCGGCACCTCGGCGCCGGTCCAGCGGACCAGCAGCACCTTCTCGACCTGCGGGCACTGCTCGAGCGCCTCGTCGATATTGGCCTTCAGCGGCACCTTCTTGCCGCCGCGACGGCCCTGGTCGGCGGTGATGACGAGACGCGAGTCGCAGTCCTGAATGCGGCCGGCGATGCTGTCGGGCGAGAAGCCGCCGAACACGACGGAGTGGATGGCGCCGATGCGGGCGCAGGCCAGCATGGCGACGGCGGCGACGGGGACCATCGGCAGGTAGATGGTGATCCGGTCGCCCTTCTTGGCGCCCAGGTCCTTGAGCGCATTGGCCATGCGGCAGACGTCGTCGTGCAGCTGGCCGTAGGTGATCTTGTCGGAGACGCCCGGCTCGTCGCCCTCGAAGATCAGGGCGACGTCGTCCTTGCGGTGCGGCAGGTGGCGGTCGATGCAGTTGGCGCTGACGTTCAGCACCCCGTCCTCGTACCAGCGGATGCGGAAGCCGTCCTTGGCGTAGGAGACGTCCTTGATCTTGGTCGGAGCCTTGATCCAGTCGAGGCGGGCGGCCAGATCGCGCCACCAGCCCTCGGGATCGCTCTCGACCCGGGCCACGGCGGCCTCGTAGCCGGCGGCGTCGATATGGGCCTTGCCCGCCCAGTCTTCCGGCACCGGAAACAGCTGTCCGTCGCTCACCACGCGTCTCCCTAGGTCTCTACAGTCGATCTTGTCGTCGCCAGCGATGTTGCCGCTGCGTCAGTCGTCGTCTTGCGAGCGGGAGTATGCGAAGCGCCGCCCCCTGCGCAAGCAGACCAATTCTGTTTCGTGCGGCAGAATTCGGGTCTTGTTCGTTTTGTCGGTTTTGGAGCCTCTAGCGCCGCCGAAATCCCCGCCCTTCGACAGGCTCAGGGTGAGGATTTCTACTGGACCGCAGCCATCGCCCTCATCCTGAGCTTGTCGAAGGACGAGGGCGACGCAACAAGGCGGGCCGCCTCTAGAAGAAGCCCAGCGCCTTGGCGCTGTAGCTGACCAGCAGGTTCTTGGTCTGCTGGTAGTGGTCGAGCATCATCTTGTGGGTCTCGCGGCCCACGCCCGACTGCTTGTAGCCGCCGAAAGCCGCGTGGGCCGGATAGGCGTGGTAGCAGTTGGTCCACACCCGGCCGGCCTGGATGCCGCGCCCGAAGCGGTAGGCGCGCGAGCCGTCGCGGGTCCACACCCCGGCCCCGAGGCCGAAGGCGGTGTCGTTGGCGATCTCCAGCGCCTCTTCCTCGGTCTCGAAGGTGGTCACCGCCAGGACGGGACCGAAGATCTCCTCCTGGAAGATCCGCATCTTGTTGTGGCCCTCGAACACCGTCGGCTCGACATAGAAGCCGTCGGCCAGCCGGCCCGGCAGCACGGTGCGCGAGCCGCCGGTCAGGAGCTTGGCGCCCTCGTCGCGACCGATGTCCATGTAGCCGAGGATCTTCTTCAGCTGCTCCTCGGAGGCCTGGGCGCCGATCATGGTCGCGGGATCCAGCGGATTGCCCTGCACCACCGCCTGCACGCGCTTCAGCGCCTTCTCCATGAACTTGTCGTAGATCGACTTCTGCACCAGGGCGCGGCTCGGGCAGGTGCAGACCTCGCCCTGGTTCAGCGCGAACATCGCGAAGCCCTCCAGCGCCTTGTCGAGATAGTCGTCGTCCTCGGCGGTGACATCGGCGAAGAAGATGTTGGGCGACTTGCCGCCCAGTTCCAGCGTCACCGGGATCAGGTTCTGGCTGGCGTACTGCATGATGAGGCGGCCGGTGGACGTCTCGCCGGTGAAGGCGATCTTGGCGATGCGCGGGCTGGACGCCAGCGGCTTGCCGGCCTCCAGGCCAAAGCCGTTGACCACATTGACCACGCCGGGCGGCAGCAGGTCGCCGATCAGCTCGAACAGCACCATGATCGAGGCCGGGGTCTGCTCGGCGGGTTTCAGCACCACGCAGTTGCCGGCCGCGATCGCCGGGGCCAGCTTCCAGCAGGCCATCAGCAGCGGGAAGTTCCACGGGATGATCTGGCCGACCACGCCCAGCGGCTCGTGGAAGTGGTAGGCGATGGTGTCGTGGTCGATCTCGGAGATCGAGCCTTCCTGGCTGCGCAGGCAGCCGGCGAAATAGCGGAAGTGGTCGATGGCCAGCGGCAGGTCGGCGGCCATGGTCTCGCGGATCGGCTTGCCGTTGTCCCAGGTCTCGGCCGTCGCCAGGGTCTGGAGGTTCTCCTCCATGCGGTCGGCGATCCTGAGCAGGACCCGCGAGCGGTCGGCGGCGCTCGTTCTGCCCCAGGCGTCCTTGGCGGCGTGGGCGGCGTCGAGGGCGCGCTCGACGTCTTCGGCCTGAGAGCGGGCGATCTCGCAGACCTTGCGGCCGGTGATCGGCGAGGCGTTGTCGAAATAGCGGCCGTCGGCCGGGGCGACCCACTGGCCGCCGATGAAGTTGTCGTAGCGCGCCTTGAACGGCGGGCGGGACAGCGAGTCGATGAACTCTGGCTTGGTCATGGTTTCCTCCGTCGCGCCGTCTTCGGCGTCGCAGGGAGGAGCTTGCGCCTGGATTTTCGGTGTGGAGCGGGGCGGTGGAGGCGGCGGGCCGGAGGTGTCTCAGGCTTGCGACAGGTTGGGCGGTTTAGATTGCCCTGCCCGCCCCCCCCTTCATCCCGTCATTCCCGCCCTTGTGGCGGGAAACCCTCTGTCAGCCGCAAGGGCAGCGGGGGCGGCGTGCTGAGCACGCCGCTTGAACTTCACGTGCAAGCGGAACCAGGGTTTCCCGCCACAAGGGCGGGAATGACGGGAGTTGAGAGGCAGAGACTAGGAGCGCCCCAGCCCCAGCCGGTTGATCTTCCGGTGCAGCGTCGCCCGGCTGACCCCCAGCGCGGTCGCCGCCGCCGAGACGTTGCCGCCGGCGGCTCCCAGCGCCCGGCGCACCACGGCGCGTTCGGCGTCTTCCAGGTCGGCGCCGCGGTCGGGAGACGGCATCCCCCGCCGCAGCTTCTCGTCGGTGAGGTCGAGGGCCTGGCGGGCGGCGCGGGTGGCGCCGATGACCACGTCGTCGGCGTCGACGGCCAGCATCGGGGTCGAGGCGCGGTCGGCGCGGACCTCGCCCAGCAGCACGATGCGCGCGCCGGGGAAGGCCTCGCGGAAGGCCTTGGACTCGATGCGGCGCGCGGCGTCGTTGACCACAGTCTCCATCAGGCCGGTCATGCCTTCCAGGCCCGGCCGGCAGGACGAGACGTCGAGCGCGCCGGCGAGGCGCCCCTGCGGGTCGAACAGCGGCGCGACGGTGCAGGACAGGCCGATGTTGCGGGTGTGGAAGTGCTGGTCGCGGTGGATGGTCAGGGTGCGCTGTTCGGCCAGGCACGTGCCGATGCCGTTGGTGCCCTCGCGGGCCTCGCTCCACACCGCGCCGGTCCACAGCCCCCAGCGGTGGAACACCGGATCGTCGGCCGCCATGCCGCGCCGGTCGACAGGCACGCCGACGCTGTCGGTCAGCAGCACGCAGCTGCCGGAGGACCCGACCGCCTGGAACAGGGCGTCCAGCGTGTCGGAGGCCGCCGCGCGCAGGGCGCCCATGCGCTCCTGGGCCTCGCCCAGTTCGCGCTGCGACAGGGTGTCGGGCGCCTTGCGGTTTTCAGGATCCAGGCCGTGCAGCACCAGGCTGCGCCGCCAGGAGGCCGCCACCGGCGACAGGGCGGGACCCGCGCCGTCGAGCACGGCGAAGACGTCCTGGGCGTGGGCTGCGGCCATCGATGTCTCCTCCCCCGGCGCCTTCGTTGACGCCAGGAGGAAGACTTTGCGCGCGTGAGATCCCCCCGTGCAAGCGCGCGAAGGTGGAGTCAGGTGCTCGGATCGACTGCCGGCGTTGCAGCCGATGTGAACGGGGCTCCCAGGCCTCTCCCCCGATCGCCTTCCTGGGCCTTGTGCCCAGGATCCATCGGTCAGCCGCTCAAACCTCTCCAGAAAGGCCAAGGTCTGAGCGCTCGCCGGCATGGGCCCTCGCCACGAGGGCGAGGGAGGCAAGATCTTGTTGGCTGCGGAACGGAAGGACAGCCGCCCCTTACGCCGGCTGCGGCACCACCCGCAGGTAGGGCTTCTGCTCGTCCCAGCCGCCCGGGAAGAGGGTCTTGGCCGTCTCGTTGTCGACCGAGGGGACGATGATCACGTCGTCGCCCTGGGTCCAGTTGGCCGGGGTGGCGACCTTGTGGCCGTCGGTCAGCTGCAGGCTGTCGATGACCCGCAGGATCTCGTCGAAGTTCCGCCCGGTCGAGGCCGGATAGGTCAGGGTCAGGCGCAGCTTCTTGTTGGCGTCGATGATGTAGACGCTGCGGACGGTCAGGGTGTCGGACGCATTGGGGTGGATCATGCCGTAGAGGTTCGACACCGAGCGGTCGGTGTCGGCGATCAGCGGGAAGTTCAGCTTCGCGCCTTGCGTCTCCTCGATGTCGGCCGCCCAGCCGCCGTGGTTCTCCAGGCCGTCGACCGACAGGCCGATCACCTTGACGCCGCGCCTGTCGAATTCCGGCTTCAGCTTGGCCACCGTGCCCAGTTCGGTGGTGCAGACCGGCGTGAAGTCCTTGGGGTGCGAGAACAGCACGACCCACGAGCCGGCCGCCCAGTCGTGGAACTGGATCGGGCCTTCGGTCGAGGCCTGGGTGAAGTCCGGAACGATGTCGCCGAGTTGCAGGCCCATGGCGGGCTCCCATGATGAAATTTCGGGTCGGCTCCGCGCGCCATCGGGCGTAAAGCCGTGACGGAATGCTAGGCGCGGGTCCCCCGCCGCGCCGCCCCAGGATTTCTTTCGGAGTTTCCAGCCATGCTGCTCGCCCTTTCGACCTGGCCCGAGATCGAGACCTTCCTTGCCCGGTCGAAGACGGTGGTGGTGCCGATCGGCTCCAACGAGCAGCACGGGCCGACGGGCCTGCTGGGCACCGACTGGCTGTGCCCGGAGATCATCGCCCACGAGGCCAGCAAGCGTTCGGACGAGGTGCTGGTGGCCCCGACCTTCAATGTCGGCATGGCCCAGCACCACCTGGCCTTCCCGGGCACCATCTTCCTGCGCCCCTCGACCTTCATGGCCGCGATCGGCGACTGGACGCGCTCGCTGGGCGCCCATGGCTTCGAGAAGGTCTATTTCCTCAACGGCCACGGCGGCAACGTCGCCACCATCGAGGCGGCGTTCTCGGAGATCTACGCCGAGTACAGCTTCCGCAAGGAGCGCTGCCCCTTCGCCATGAAGCTGAAGAACTGGTGGGACCTCGACGGCGTCAACGCCCTGGCCATGCGCCAATTCCCGGTCGGCCACGGCAGCCACGCCACCCCGTCGGAAATCGCGGTGACCCAGTGGGGCTATCCCGACAGCATCAAGACCGCGCCTTACGAACCCAAGATCGCCCCCACCGGCCCGATCCGCGAAGCCCTGGACTTCCGCGCCCGCTACGCCGACGGCCGCATGGGCTCCGACCCGGCCCTGGCCACCCCCGAAAAGGGCGGCGAGCTGGTCGAGCAGGCGGTCGTCTCGCTGATCAGGGACCTGACGGCGTTCGGGGCCGAGGCGCGGGTCTAGGCGCCCTCCCCCTTCTCTCCCGTCATTCCCGCCCTTTTGGCGGGAATGACGGGAAGTTGGAGGTGAAGGGGCGGCGGCCTTCAGATCACCCCGGCCCGCAGCAGATCGTGGACGTGCAGCACGCCCACCGGCCTGGCGTTCTCGACGACGAACAGCACGGTGATCCGGCGCTCGTTCATCACCTTCAGGGCCTCGGCGGCCAGGGCGCCCGAGGCGATCACCAGCGGGCTTCTGGTCATCACCTCGCCGGCGATGTGGCCCATCAGGCCGTCCATGTGGCGGCGAAGGTCACCGTCGGTGATCAGGCCGACGAGTTCGCCGGCCGCGTCGGTCACGCCCACAGCGCCGAAGCGCTTCTGGCTCATGACCAGCAGGGCCTCGCCCATCGGCGCGCTCTCGGCCACCAGCGGCAGTTCGTCGGCGCCGTGCATCAGGTCGGCCACGGTGCGCAGCACCGCGCCCAGCTTGCCGCCCGGGTGGAAGATCCGGAAGTCGCTGGCGGTGAAGCCGCGGCTTTCCAGCAGCGCCACGGCCAGGGCGTCGCCGAGCGCGATCTGCAGGGTGGTCGAGGTGGTCGGGGCGTTTACCTCGGCCGTCGCTTCGGGCGCGTCGGGCAGCAGCAGCAGCACGTCGCCGGCCTTGCCCAGCTGGCTGGTCGCCACCGCCGTGACGGCGATCAGCGGGATCGAGAAGCGCTTGCAGTAGGTCAGGGTGTCGGCCAGCTCGCGGGCCTCGCCCGACTTCGACAGGGCCAGCACCACGTCGTCGGGACCGATCATGCCCAGGTCGCCGTGGCTGGCCTCGGCCGGGTGGACGAACATCGCCTGGCTGCCGGTCGAGGCCAGGGTGGCGGCGATCTTGCGCGCCACGTGGCCCGACTTGCCCATGCCGGTGCAGACGATGCGGCCCTTGGCGTCGTGCATCACCCGCACGGCCTGCGTGAAGGCCTCGCCCAGGCCGTCGGCCATCTGCGAAAGGGCCTGGGCCTCGATGCTCAGCACCCGGCGGCCCACGGCCACGGCGTCGGAAATCGTATCGGTCATGTGGTCAGAAACTCCGTGCGCTGCCCATACCAGCCCGCGCGCGGTTGAGCGAGGGCGGCCGATGCGCCCGCCTTGACCCGCCACCCCAGATGGTCGAGGCTAATTTTACAATTGATGAGATTATGCGCCGCATTGTGGGAGCGCGTGATCCAGGCTTCGGGGGAAGGCGTCATGCGCAAGGCGATCCTGCTGGCGGCGAGCCTCCTGGCGCTGGGCGGGGCCTCGCACGCCCTCGCCCAATCGGCCGAACAGCCCGCCGCCGCCCCCTCGCCCGCCGCGCCGGAACAGTTCAACGCCCGCATCAGCTTCGAGCCGCCCGCCACGCACGCCGCAACCGCCTACGACCCTTCCGGCAAGCACATCCTGTTCAAGGCGCAGGTCGCGGGCCGCGAGGTCTGGGCCCTGCTGGACACCGGCGCCGCCAAGACCCTGGTCGACCTCGATCTGGCGCGCGCCGCCGGCCTGAAGGTCGGCCCGCCGGAAGGCGTGCTGACGCTCATCACCGGCACGACCATCGCCAGGCATCGCGTGCACGACATCGAGCTTGGCGTGCCCAGGCAGTTCACCCTCCGCAGCGAGCTGGCCACCGGCGCCGACCTGAAGCCGACGTCGGCGGCCTTCAAGCGCGAGATCGGCCTCATCCTCGGCGCCGACCTGCTGACCGGACTGGGGGTGAAGATCGACCCGGGCCGCGGCGTCCTCGACTTCTATCCGTCCGGAGCGCTGAAGCCGCCGGCGTCCTTTCCGGCCTTCCTGCCGCTGGACAAGGACTTCACCATCGAAATCCTGGTCGCCGACCAACCGATGCGCGTGAAGTTCGACCTCGGCTCCGACTCCGCCCTGATGCTGAAGCCCGAGGCCTGGGCCAGGATCGCGCCGCCGGACGCCAAGCTGGTGATGGCCACGATGGGCGGCGCCGACGGCCAGCCGCATGTGGTCGACACGGGGCGGGCGCCGAGCGTGAAGATCGGCACGATGCAATACACCGACGTGAAGACGAACATCATGCCGCTGCCGGACAGCGGAACCGACGGCGCGCTTGGCATGGGCCTGCTGGGCCAGACCTTGATCGTGATCGACGCCAGGGCCGGCAAGCTGTGGCTGGCCAGGCGCCTCTCGTCGAACCCGGCCGCGCCGCAGTAGCGACCGGCGCGAGGCGTTCAGGCGAAGAGCGTCCGCAGGTCGTCGAGCAGGGCACGCCGCCAATCCTCGACGGCCGCGCCGGCGCGAGCATCGCCCAGGCGCGCGAAGGCGGCGTCGACCGCGTCACCCTCGGCTTGCTCGATCCCTTCCAGCGCTCCGACCGCCTCGTGCGCCACCTCGAAGCCGCCGGTGATCGCCAGATCCACCAGCAGGCCGACATGCGGCGCGCAGTCGAGCATCGCCAGGGCGTGGACCAGCGTGCCGCGATGGTTGACGAGATCCGGCCGCCGGATCAGCCGCGCCAGCACCTCGGCGAGACCAGGCGTACGGGCGTCGGCCAGCCGTAGGGCCAGGGCGTTGCGCTCACTGGCGTCGGCGCAGCTCTCCAGGGCGTGAAGGGCGTTCGCGGTCACGCCCCAGCCGTAGCCGAAAGCCGCCCCCTTGGAAATCAGGCCGCGCGGCGCGTTCCCGGACGCTGGCCGGGCCGCTCGGCCCCGCCGGCGATCTTCAGCTCGCCCATGCGGTCGGCCAGGCGCGTGGCCTCGTTGGAGAGGGCGTGGCTGGCGGCCGTGGTCTCTTCCACCATGGCGGCGTTCTGCTGGGTGACCTGGTCCATCTGGTTCACGGTGGCGTTCACTTCGGCCAGACCCTGCGCCTGGGTCTTTGCCGAGGCGGTGATCTCGCGCACCAGGCGGTCGATCTCCTCGACCTGGCCGGCGATGCCGCGCAGCACCTCGCCCGCCCGGCCGACATAAGAGACCCCCTGCCCGACCTCGGCGGCGCTGGCGGCGATCAGGGTCTTGATCTCCTTCGCGGCCTCGGCAGAGCGCTGGGCCAGGGCCCGCACCTCGGACGCCACCACGGCGAAGCCGCGGCCGGCCTCGCCCGCACGGGCCGCCTCGACCCCGGCGTTGAGGGCCAGAAGGTTGGTCTGGAAGGCGATCTCGTCGATCACCCCGATGATCCGGCCGATCTGGCTGGAGGACTGCTCGATGCCGGCCATGGCCCCGACGGCCTGGTCGACGACGTCGCCGCTGGCCTGGGCGGCCTGGCGGGCGCGGGCCACCACCTGGCGGGCGCGCTCGGCCCCGTCGGCGGCGGCGCGGACCGTGCTGGTGATCTCGTCGAGGGCGGCGGCGGTCTCTTCCAGGCTGGCGGCCTGATGCTCGGTGCGGCGGGAAAGGTCGTCGGCGGCCTCGGTGATCTCGCGGGCCCCGCCCTGGATCATCGCCACCCCGTCCAGCGAGGCGGCGACCAGGCCGGCCAGCTTGTCGAGAGCGAGGTTGTAGTCCTGGCGCAGGGCCTCGTAGCCGGCCGGGAAGGCCTGGTCGATGCGCTGCGACAGATCGCCGACCGCGAGGCTCTGGAGAGCGGACCCGAGGGCCTCGACCACCGCGCGCTGGGTGGCGTCGGCCTCGTCGCGGCGGGCCTCGGCGGCCTGGCGCTCGGCTTCCAGGGTCTCGCGGACGTCGGCGGCCTCCAGCTCCTGCTGGCGGGCGACGACGGCGTCCTTGAAGGCGTGCAGGGCGGCGGTCATCTGGCCGATCTCGTCCTTGCGGGCGCTGCTGGGCAGGACGACGGTCAGGTCGCCCTGGGCCAGGCGGCGCAGGCAGCCGGTGATCGCCACCAGCGGCGCGATCAGCACCCGGCGGGCGGCGATGACCATGGCGGCGGCGAACAGGGCCGCCACGCCCAGCAGGGCGGCCATCAGCACCTGGCCAAGATCGCCCAGGCGCTTGGCGGCGTCGGCGTCGTCCTGGGCGGCCAGCTCGATCTTCTGCGACGCGCCCTCCATCGCCGTTTCCAGCGCCGAGAACTGCTTGTTGAACTCGGGCAGCAGGGCGCGCGCGGCGGCGGGATCGCTACCCGCCGCGCCGACCAGCTTGCGGGCGGTGGCGATATAGGCCGCCAGGGGCGCGGACACGTGGTCGAGCGCGGCCTGGGCGGCGGGATCCTGGGCCAGGGCCCGGCTCTCCTTGATGTCGGTCTCGAAGGCGCCGACGTGCTCGGCGAGGTCGGCCTGGACCTGCTTGAGGTCGACGCCCAGCGCCGGGTCGGTGGCCATGATCGCGCCGCTGGCGTCGCCGCGCAAGGCGTCGTGCATCATGTCGGCGTGCATGTGCAGCCGCAGCACCCGCGACGAGGCCGCCGAGCGGTCCAGCGCGTTCGACAGGCTGACGGCCACCCACAGGCCCGCGCCCGCCGCGGCCGCGCACAGCAGCGCCGCCCCGATGCTGGCGCCCATGATCTTCTGACTCAGCGAAGCCATAGGCCCCTCCCCCGCGATCTCACGCGCAAGGATGCGGGGCGGGGTCTCTAACGGGCCTTAACCACGCCAGCGACCGATGGTCGCGGACCGGAGGTTGCGGAGCAAGATGTAGAGACGCGCGCTCCAAAACCTCCCGTCATTCCCGCCCTTGTGGCGGGAACCCCTGGTTCCGCTGGCACGGGAAGCGCAGGCGACGTGCTGAGCACGTCGCCCCATCCGCACTTGCGGCTGACAGAGGGGTTCCCGCCACAAGGGCGGGAATGACGGGCTGATAGGGTGCGGATCCTACCGCGGGATCTCGGCCGTCTTGACCAGGGCGACCTGGCGGTAGACCGCCGCGACGTCGAAGTAGCGGCCGAAGGCGGCGTGGAACTGGTCGACGGCCTGCTTCACGCCGGGGCCGCCGATCTCGCTGATGTCGTGCCAGTAGTCGTCGAGCACCATCATGCCGCCCACCTCCAGCAGGCTGGCGCAGCAGCACAGGTCGATCATCACCGCCAGCGCCGTATGGCTGCCGTCGACATAGATCAGGTCGAACTTCTGGTCGGCCTCGAGCATCTTGGGCAGCTCGTAGGTCGAGAAGCCCTTGTGGGTGTGGACCTTGCCGAAGGTGGTGCGCGCCATGTTGCGATGAAAGCGCGGCTCGACGGCGTGGTACTTCTCTTCCGGGTTCAGGTTTTCGTCGAACCAGGGATCGATCACCGTCACCTCGAGGCGATCGGGGAACATCCAGTCCATGAAGGCGAGGTTGCGGCCCTCGTAGGCGCCGATCTCCATGTAGCGGACCTTCGGCCCGGCGGCCGGGCGCTTGTCCATGAAGCCGCGCAGCAGCGGGGCCACGAAGGGGATGTTGTTGGCGGCCCAGGCCGAGGTGAACTCGAAGCCCTTGGCCTCGGAATAGGCGGCGAACTGGCCGGCGCTGTCGTGGTCGCGGGTCTTGGCCAGCATGGTGCGGGCCAGCTGCGAGGCGAAGCGCGGATTGATCTTGCCCAGGGAGCGCAGCTTGGCGCCGGCCCCGCGCGCGTCCACGGCGTCGGTCAGTTCGGCGTCGAAAGCGGGGGTCGATCCGTCGGCCATGGCGGCGGGCTCCTCTCAAGGTCGAGAGACCCTAGCCGCCCATCGGTTAAGGAAGGGTCAGGCGATCAGGGGTCAGGCCGCGACCACCCGGCCGTCCTCGACCCGCACGGGCCAGGCGGTGAGGCTCTTGCCGCCGCAGGGGCCGGCCACGCAGGCGCCGTCGGCGATGCGGAACAGGGCCGCGTGGCCGCCGCACAGGATCAGGTCGTTCTCGCGGGTCAGGAACCGGCCGCTGATCCCGGCCAGCGGCCAGCCGGCGTGCGGGCAGCTGTCGACATAGGCGAAGACCTCGCCGTCCTTGCGGACGACGAAGCCGGCGAACATCGCCTCGCCTTCACGGTAGCGGAAGCCCGCCGCGCCCGGCTCGGGAATGTCGGCCAGGGCGCAGATCGCCTGGCCGGGCGCGGGGCGGGCGGGATTGTCGCTCATCAAGCTCAGAACGAACCGATGGCCAGGCGCCAGGGACGGACCTCGACGCTCTCGAACACGCCGGCGGCGGTGAACGGGTCGTTGTCGGCCTGGGCCTGGGCGGCGGCCTTGTCCTCGACCTCGACGACGATGATCGAGCCGATCGGATTGCCGTCGTCGTCCAGCAGGGCGCCGGCGGCCTTCAGGCCCGTCGAGGCGTTCAGGTAGTCCAGGTGCTTGGGGCGCACGGCCAGGCGGGTCTCGAGGGCGCCGGGCTTGTCCTTGCAGACGATGGCGTAGAGCGGCATGGGCGGTTCCTTGTTGAAGTCAGTGAGCGAGGCCGTCCTAAAGGATCCTCCCCCTCTGGGGGAGGTGTCGGCGAAGCCGACGGAGGGGGGTGTGGCTGATGAGATGGCCAGCGCCTCGAAAGCTGAAACCGCGGGGGGGGGGGTGTGGCTGATGAGATGGCCAGCGCCTCGAAAGCTGAAACCGCCCCCCCTCCGGCGCTACGCGCCACCTCCCCCAGAGGGGGAGGATTTTGTTACCCTTACCCCTCCGCCTTCAGCGGGCGGGAGAGCAGGCCCAGGATGGCGCTGTCGACGTCGACCTCGCCGGCCAGGATGGCGGCGACGGCTTCGCAGATCGGGGTCTCGACGCCGAGCTTCCGAGCCAGCGCCCGGACGGCCGGAGCCGAGGCGACGCCTTCGGCGACGCTGACCTTGCCGGCCAGGGCCTGTTCCAGGGTCTGGCCCTGGCCCAAGGCGAGGCCCACGGTCATGTTGCGCGACTGGCTGGACGAGCAGGTGAGCACCAGATCCCCCAGGCCGCAGAGGCCGGCGACGGTCTCGGCCTTGCCGCCGAGGGCCAGGGCCAGGCGGGTAAGCTCGGCGAAGCCGCGGGTGATCAGGGCGGCGTGGGCGTTACGGCCCAGGCCCTTGCCCTCCGAAATCCCGCAGGCGATGGCCAGGACGTTCTTCACCGCCCCGCCGGCCTCGGCCCCGATCACGTCGGCGGCCCAGTAGGGGCGGAAGGTCGGGATGGCGATGGCCTCGACGATCGCCTTGCCCAGGGCCTCGTCCTCGCAGGCCAGGGTGGCGGCGGCGGGCAGGCCGCGGGCGACCTCGCCGGCGAAGCTGGGACCCGACAACACGGCGATGGCCACGCCCGGCAGGGTCTCGGCGGCCACGTCGGTCATCAGCTTCAGCGAGCCCTGCTCGACGCCCTTGGAGCACAGCAACACCGGCACGCCGGGCTTCAGGTGCGGCTTCAGGGCGGCCATGGCCGAGCGCAGGTGCTGGGCCGGCGGCACGGCCAGGATCAGGTCGCAGTCGGCCAGGGCGGCCATGTCGGAGACGGCGGTGATCGCCGGCTCCAGCGCGACCCCGGCCAGGAACATCGTGTTCTCGCGCTTGTCGGCGATCGAGGCGACGACCTCGGGCTCGCGGGCCTGCAACGTGACTTGAAGGCCGGCGCGCGCCGCGACCTGGGCCAGGGCCGTGCCCCACGCCCCGGCGCCGACGACGCCCGCGTGCTTGAAGCTCATGCCTTGGCTCCCTTTCGACCGAAACTGTTGCTCGGATTGGATAACGCGGCCGCCTCGTCGAGGGGCCAGCGAGGACGCGCGACGGCGTCCAGATCATCGGAAATGCCGGCCGCCAGACGCTCGGCCCCGGCCAGGGCGATCATGGCGGCGTTGTCGGTGCAATAGGCCAGCGGCGGGGCGTCGAACGAAAAGCCGTTGTCCTCGCAGACCTTCAGCAGGGCCGCGCGCACCGCGCCGTTGGCGGCCACCCCGCCGGCGACGACGAAGCGGCGCTCGCCGGCCGCGTGCCCTTCGGCATAGAGCTTCATGGCCCGGTCGGTGCGTTCGGAGAGCTGGCGAGCGATGGCGAACTGCACGGCGGCGGCCAGGTCGGCCCGCTCCTGGTCGGTGGTCAGGGTGACGGCGATACGGGCGGCGGCGGTCTTCAGGCCCGAGAACGAGAAGTCGCAGTCCTTGCGGCCCAGCAGGGCGCGCGGCAGCTCGTACTTGCTGGCGTCACCGGTCTTGGCCAGCTTCTCCAGCGCCGGACCGCCCGGATAGGGCAGGCCCAGGCTCTTGGCGATCTTGTCGAAGGCCTCGCCGGCCGCGTCGTCGATGGTGGTGCCCAGGCGCTTGCAGGCGCCGACGCCGCCGACCTCCAGCAGCTGGCAGTGCCCGCCCGAGACCAGCAGCAGCAGAAAAGGATAGGCCACTTCGGCGCCCAGACGCGCCGAGACCGCGTGACCCTCCAGGTGGTTGACCGCCACCAGCGGCAGGTCGCGGGCCAGGGCGACGGCCTTGCCGAACGCCAGGCCGACCATCACCCCGCCGACCAGACCCGGACCGGCCGTGGCCGCCACGCCGTCCAGCGCGTCATAGCCGATACCGGCCGCGCGCATGGCCTCGGCGGCGACGCTGTCGATGACCTCCACATGGGCGCGGGCGGCGATCTCGGGCACCACCCCGCCGAACGGGGCGTGCTGCTCGAACTGGGTGCCGACGATCGAGGACAGCACCTCCACGCGGCCGTCGGCGTCCCGGCGCACGACGGACGCGGCGGTCTCGTCGCAGCTGGTCTCCAGACCAAGGACGATGAGACCCTTCGTGAGGCCAGAATCCGTAAGGGTTGTCATTCGGTTGCGGGGTTCCCGCCGCTCCTGTAGCAGCGAAGGCAGTTGTTTCGCTCAGCAGGTAACGTCCAGACCGTGTCCCGGCAACCCATCCGCATCGGCGCGCGCGGCTCCAAGCTGTCGCTGGCCCAGTCCGGCCACATGCAGGCGCGGATCGCGCGAGCCCTCGGCGCCCCCGACGACGCCGGTCCGGAAGAGATCGCGACCTACGCCCAGCTGATCCCGATCGTCACCAGCGGCGATCGCATCCAGGACCGCCGGCTGATGGAGATCGGCGGCAAGGGCCTGTTCACCAAGGAGATCGAGGAGGCCCTGCTCGACGGCCGCATCGACTGCGCGGTGCATTCGCTGAAGGACATGCCGGCCGTGCTGCCGCCGGGCCTCGTGCTGGCCGCGACGCCCGAGCGCGAAGACGTCCGCGACGCCTTCATCAGCCACAAGGCCCAGCGGCTGGAAGACCTGCCCCACGGCGCGCGCCTGGGCACCGCGTCCCTGCGTCGCCAGGCCCAGGCCCTGCACGTGCGGCCCGACCTCGACATCGTCATGCTGCGCGGCAATGTCGACACCCGCCTGGCCAAGCTGGAGCGCGGCGAGGCCGACGCCATCCTGCTGGCCCAATCGGGGCTGAACCGCCTGGGTCTGGGCCACATCCCGCAGAGCTGGCTCGACCCGGTCGCCGCGCCTCCGGCCCCGGGCCAGGGCGCCCTGGCGATCGAGAGCCGGGCCGAGGATGTCGACGCCCCCTGGCTGCAGGCCATCCGCTGCCGCCCGACCACCATCGCCGTGGCCGCCGAGCGCGGGGCGCTCTACGCCCTGGAAGGCTCGTGCCGCACGGCCGTCGGCGCCTATGGTCGCCTGGACGGCGCGCGCCTCTCCCTGCTGGTCGAGGCCCTCAGCCCCGACGGCGTCGTTCGCGTGCGCCACGAGGGCGAGGTGGTGCTGACGGGCGACGACGACGCCGGCCAGGCGCTCGCCCTGGGCCTGGAGCTGGGCGCGGCGGTCAAGGCCGAGGGCGGCGACGCCATCATCGCGCCGAGCGAATGACCCCGGGCGCGCCTCGCGTCTGGATCACCCGCGCCCGCCCCGGCGCCGAGGCCACCGCCGCGCGCCTTTCGACCCTCGGCTACGCCCCCCTGATCGACCCGCTGCTGGAGGTCCGCGACCTGCCGTGGACGGTGGACCTGGCCGGCGTCGGCGCCCTGGCGTTCACCAGCCGCAACGGCGTGGCCGCCTTCGCCCGGGCCAGCAGCGAGCGGGGCCTGCCGGTGTTCGCGGTCGGCGACGCCACGGCCGATGTCGCCGCCGAGGCCGGCTTCACCCACATCGAATCGGCGCGGGGCGACGTCGCCGACCTCGCCGCCCTGATCGTCGAGCGCCGCCCGGCCGGCGCCGTGCTGCATCCGGCCGCCGCCGAACCGGCCGGCGACCTCGTCTCGCCCCTGGTCCGCGCTGGGATCGAGGCGCGATCGGTCGCCGTCTACGAGACGGTCGCGCGCGCGCCGGACGCCGCGACGCTGGACGCCCTCGACGACCTGGCCGCCGTGCTGCTGCACTCGCCCAAGGCCGCCAAGGCCTTGGCGGCGGTGCTGGAAGCCCGCCCCGCCCCGGCCTTGCGCGCGCTCTGCCTGTCGCCCGCCGTGGGCGCGCCGCTTGCCGGCCTAGGCGACGCCGGCAAGCTCGGGCCTGTGGCCATCGCGCCGCTCCCCCGCGAAACAGCGTTGTTCGACCTCCTCGCCCCTTAAGGCGAAGTTGCACGCAAACCGCGCGTGGGGCACGAATGGACCATGAGCGCCGCCCCCGATCCCACCGAAATCGCCGCCCCCAGCGACCCGGCCCTCTATGCCAGGAAACCCCTGCTCGGCCCCATGTTCTGGGTGATGATCGCCCTGTGCGTGATCTGCGTCGGAGCCGGCGCGGCCATCGCCCATTTCGGCCCGACCTGGTTTTCCAGGCGCGGCGCGGCCCCGGAAGCACCCGCCGCCCCCGCGCCCGTCGCCGGCGGCTTCGCCGCCTCGTCCTCGTCGGCGCCCGTCGTCGCGACCACGCCTGACGCCCCCGCCCCCTCGGCCGAGATCGGCCGGCTGGAGGGCCGCATCGCCCTGCTCGAATCCGGCCAGCAGCGCACCCTCGACGCCGCCGCCGGGGCGCTCGCCGCCGCCAGCCTGGCCGAGGCCGCGCAGGGCAGCGAGCCCTTCGCCGACGCCGTGGCCAGCCTCGAGCGGGTGCTGCCGATGTCGTCGGAAGTCCGCGCCCTCGAACGCTTGGCCAGGGCCGGCGCCCCGACCGTGGCGGGTCTCGCCGCCAGCTTCGACGACCTGGCCGGCAGCGTCTCGGTCGCCGCCCACGATCCCGGCCCCGACGCCGGCGCCCTGGCCCGCCTGGGCCACGCCCTCTCGCGCGTCGTCACCATCCGCCAGGTCGGCTCGACGACGGGCAATGGTCCCGACGCCCTGCTGGCCCGCGCCCAGGCCCGGCTCGACGCCGGCGACGTGGGCGGCGCCCTGCGCCTGCTCGACGCCCTGCCGGCCTCCGCTCGCCCCGCCCTCGCCGCCTGGCGGGCCGAGGCCGAGCGCCGGGCCGAGATCGACCGCCTGGTCGCCTCGGTCCGCCAACAGGCCCTGACCGGCCTCGTCCAGGTGCAGCGCAGCCAGGCCGACGCGCGCCTGGCCGGTGGCGCCGGACCCGGGGGCGCTCAATGATCCGCGCCCTCTTCGCCCTGGTCGTCATCGCCGTCGTCGCCGTCGTCGTGGTCTCGCTGACCGGCGAGCCGGGCGCGGCCAGCCTGGAGTGGCTGGGCTGGCGGGTCGAGATGACGGCCGCCGCCGCCGCCCTGCTGACCCTGCTGCTGGCCCTGGTCGCCGCCGCCCTGTGGCGCGGCCTGCTGTGGATCATCGAGGCCCCCAAGCGCGCCGCCCGCGCCCGCGCCGAGGCACGGCGCAAGCAGGCGACCGAGGCCCTGTCGCGCGGCTTCCTGGCCGTGGCCGCCGGCGACGGTTCCGAAGCCCGTCGCCTGGCCCAGAAGGCCGCCGACCTCAATGACGACGCCCCGGCCCTGGTCCGCGTGCTGGCCGCCCAGGCGGCCGAAGCCGCTGGCGACAACGTCGCCGCGCGCCAGGCCTGGAACGCCATGCTGGGCTTTCCCGAGATGCGGCTGGCCGGCCTGCGCGGCCTGATGCAGCTGGCCTTGGCCGAAGGCGACCGCCAGCTGGCCCTGCGCCACGCCGAGACCGCCTATGGCCTGGCCCGCTCGGCCCTGTGGGCCTGGCGCGCCCTGCTGGAAGCCAAACTGGAGGCCGGCGACTGGGCCGCGGCCCTGCAACTGGTCCAGGGCGGCCAGGAGCGCAAGATCGTCTCGCCGGCCGTCGCCGAGCGGGCCCGCGCCGCGCTCCTTGCCGCCTCCGCCGCCAGCCTGGAGGAGTCCGACGAACCCAAGAGCCTCTCCCAGGCCCTCGACTTCGCCCTGCAATCGGTGAAGCTGAAGCCCGACTTCGCCCCCGGCGTGGTCATGGCCGCCCGCCTGCTGGCCGCCGACGGCAAGGCCGCCAAGGCCGGAACCCTGATCGAGGCCGCCTGGAAGGGCGCGCCCCACCCGGCCCTGTGGCTGGCCTATCGCGACCTCAAGACCAGCGAGACGCCCAAGGCCCGCGCCGCACGCCTGTCGGCCCTGGCCCAGCTGAAGCCCGAGGCCCGCGAAAGCCGCATCCTCAAGGTCGAGAGCGCCCTGATCGCCGGCGATCCCGCCGCGGCCCGCGCCGCCGCCCGCCTGCTGCCCGAGGAAGCCGCTCCCACCGCGCGCCTGGCCGGTCTGATGGCCCGCGTCGCTTTCGCCAATGCCGAGCCCGACGAGGCCCGCGCCTGGGTCGCCCGCGGCGTGGCCGCCCCTCAGGAGCCCGACTGGAGCGATCTCGACCCCGAGGGCCAGGCCTTCGCCTACGGCCGCGAGGACTGGGCCCGCCTGGCCGCCAGCTACGCCGAGACCGGCGAACTGGTGCATCCGCGCTTCGAGCGCCGCGAGCGCACGATGAGCGACCTGCCCGAGCTGCCCTCGGCCTACGGACGGTCAGCCTACGCCGAATCCACCGCCTTCGTGCACGCCGCCGAGACCGGCGGGGCCTTGATCCCGTTCCCCGACCACCCAGGCCTGGACGCCCCCGACGACCTGGACGATCCGCCCTCGCCGGACGCCCCGGGACCGGCTCCGGCGCCTCGTCGCAACACGAACGCACGCCGACGCTTGGCAAGCGGCCCGCGCCCCGCTAAATAGGCCGCTCCTCGCGCTCGGCGATTCGCCGACGCGCCGTGGGCCGCCTTAGCTCAGCCGGTAGAGCGGCGCATTCGTAATGCGTAGGTCAGGTGTTCGAGTCACCTAGGCGGCACCACCAAACCCTTGATTTCATTGAATAAATTCACCGGGCCGCGCCATGGGGTGCCCGTCATGGAAGCTACGTGGAAGCTAGGAAAAAACCTCGTGATCAGGCGCCCGCGCGCCCGGTCCGCGAGCAACGCGATTCCGTTGTGATTTCGGTGTGCGCGCCGTCAGGCATTGTTTTCGCTGAGGAAAGAGGCCCTCACTTGCCAAAACCAGCTCGGCTTTTTTGGTATAGATAGTCCGACGCACTGAAATCTCCTCCGGAGCCATGCGTCACATGAACCACCCCTACAGCACTCCCTCTTCGCCCCTGCTGACCACCGCGCAGGCAGCGCATTTCCTGAGCGTGTCTCCTCGCACGCTGGAGGACTGGCGGCTACGCGGCCTGGGCCCACCATTCCGCAAGCTCAGCGGCCGCCTGGTGCGCTACGCGCGGGAGGATCTGGAGCTATTCTTGACTGGTGCGCGCCGGACCAATACCGGCCAGCCTACGCCGCCGCAGTTTAGCCGAGGCTGGGCTGCTTGATCATCGTGTTTGGCCTTCGCCAGTTGCGCGACTGAAATGCCTTAAGCCGACGCTCTCGCAAGTTTCAATGCGGGAGCGTCCGGCGGCACGGTTCGGTGGTCGGCAGGTATTAAGCTCTGCCGACAAAATGCAGGATCGCGCATAGCTGCTGTTAATGCCCCTCCGGAAACTGGACAATCGCGCAGGGATTGAGAAGGTCCCCTCCGGCGAATTTTGGAGGGTTCGCTAGGTTGCCACTGGCGCAGGTATATCGGCGCATATGTGCGGCTCGCCAGCGCATCTGCTGGGCGCGTCCAGCCCCTCCTCGAGCGTCTAGGCGGCACCACTTCTCTTCTCTTTTTCCGTACTTCCGACACCGACGACCCGTTGAGGGCAGGCGAACATCGCCTAAGGACGGGGCGGACGGATGGTGTAGAAGAGAGTGATCAGGCTCACGAGCAGGCCGCCAACGGCGACGATCCTCTCGACCAGCGTTCCAATTTCCTCGATGCTCATTGTCTTTCCATGTTATAAGCAGGGTTGCAGCGCCACCCCATGCCTATATGGCGCATATTCACCCGCACTTCAAGTGTCATAAGTAGGGTTGCATGACACATATCGAGACGATCGAGTCCCTGGCCGAGGTGGTTTTCTCCGGCCGCTCGACATCAAGGATAAAGGCCATGCCGGGCGGTAAGCCGGTTCGCCTCGTCACGCCGCGTGACGTCGGCTTCGTCCTGGCCGACGTGGATGAATTCGAACGCCTGGAAGTGGACCCAGCCTCCGATCTGGGATCGATCGGCATTCGGGCCGGAGACATGATCATCACGTCGCGCGGAACTCTGCGCGTCGCCGTGGCGCGCCCCGAGCACATCGACGCGATCCCGACTGCGAACCTGATTGTCGTCCGGCTCAAGGAGGTACGGCTGGCCAACGTCCTGGCGGCCTATCTGCGAGCCCCGTCCACGGCTTGGCGCCTCCAACTCGGCTCTGTCGGAACCGCGACCTTGGGCTTTGGAATTCAGGACCTGAAATCCTTGCCCGTCGCCCTGCCCGACGACCACCAGATCGACACCCTGAATGACCTGGTTGAATTGACCGATCGGTACGCCGACGCGGTGCTTCGCAGTGTCGAAAGTCGGCGGCTCATCGCACAGGAAATGGTGAGAAAGGCGCTCGAAGCGAACGAGGCTCCGCGATGACGATCTCCACCGACATCCTGAAGGGACTCAGCAACCAGCTCCGCCACCTCGGTCGCCTTGAGTCCGGGCGCCGCGTCCTTGCGCTCCTGGCCCTGGGCCTGCTGGCGCAGCGCCACGGCAAGGGCGCCTGGAACGCCATTCGGCTGCGCGCGCGACATCAACAAGGCCCCACCGGGCTGGACCACGAACTGTACCATGTCGCCTACGCCATCGAGGACGCGGTTCCGCAATTGCGAGGCGCCTTGACCGAGACGCTGCTCGCCGATCTCGCCCAGGCGGGGCCTTCGTTGCCGGCGCTGATCGTGATCGCCGACAGCCTGATCGAGCAAGCGGGCGCTTTCGACAGTCCGGCGGATCTGTTCGACGCCACTATCGCCGAATTCTCGCAGGGCGCCCCTGCGGGCGATTTCGAAACGCAACGCCCTCTCGCGCAACTCGTCGCCGAACTCCTCGCCCCCCTTCCCAACCGACGCGTCGTCGATCCGCGCTGCGGACTGGGCGCGCTGCTTTCGGAAGTCGCGCGCAAGGCTCCCGGTTCGACAATGGTGGGCCAGGAGCTCAGCGCCGTTGCGGCCGCACTCACGCGATTGAGGCTGCATTTCATGGACGCGACGGCCGACATTCGGGTCGCCGACGCCCTGTCGAGCTGGAACCAGTTCGGCGACCCGTACGACTACGCCGTCTGCGCCCCTCCGATTGCGGCCAAGCTCACGCCTTCGGAACGAACGCCGCTGGAAAATGTCTTCGGACTGAGCCGCCCGCTCCTGCGATCGGAGACCGCCTACCTGCTCCACTGTGCGAGCCTGCTTCGCTCCGGGGGCCGGGCTGTCGTTCTGATGCCGATCGCCTTCCTGTTTCGGAGCCTCGACGAAGAGGCTCGCCGCAGACTGATCCAGGCGAGGCAGATCGAGGGCGTGGTCTCACTGCCGACCGGCGTCGTCCCATGGACGGAAATCGCTTTCGCCGCCGTCGTCCTGCGCGCGGCGAACGAGGGTCCCGATCACATCCGCCTGGTGGATGGCGAGCGGCTCGACGTCAGAACGCATCGCGGCGCCGAGCGACTGACCGCGGCCCACATCAGCGACCTGCTGTCGCGATACCAGGGGCCGGAGCCATCGGAGGCCGTGGACGTCGCGATCACGAAACTGCTCGACGACGACGTCAACCTGCGCCCGCAACGCTGGCTTCAGGCCACGGAAGAAGAGCAGATCGATATCGGCGCGGTCTACGGCGCGGCGTTGCAGGCGGAGAAAGACGCCGCCGCGCTGTTGAAGGAGCTGGATGCCCTGGCGGTGCTGGCGCGCATGATGCGAGGCCGATGAAGCCCCGAACGCCCACCGCCTGCGAAAGCTGACGCCGCGACGAGCCGTTGCTCCTCGCGGCGCCGATTTCGTTCAGCCCATCAGCCTCAATGCTGGCTTTCCGGCAGGCGGACGACCAGGCCGTCGAGGGCGTCGGTGACCTTGATCTGGCAGGAGAGGCGGCTGTTGGGTTCGACGTTCTCGGCGAAGTCGAGCATCGACTCCTCCATGGCCGACTTGTCGCCGGTCTTGTCGGTCCAGGCGTCGTCGACATAGACGTGGCAGGTGGCGCAGGCGCAGGCGCCGCCGCAGTCGGCGTCGATGCCCGGGACGTTGTTCTTCACCGCGCCTTCCATGACCGTCAGGCCCGGCTTGACGTCGAGGGCGTGCTCGGTCCCGTCGAATTCGATGTAGGTGATCTTGGCCATGGTTCCCCTGCGTAGCTAGAGGGCGGCTTTCAGGCCGCCACTTCCTTCATGGATATCGCCGGATCCGCGAGCTTTGTCTTAGACACGGGCGTCCGCTTGGCGATCAATTGTTTGCCGGCCATGAACTCGGGCGGCGCGTTGACGGCTTCCACGGCCTGGACGAGGTCGCCCTTGAGGTGGAAGACGGCGAACCTGGCGGCGGCTACGTCGCCGCGTACGATCGTGCTGTCGGCGTCGAACGGCAGGCCGGCGATCTGGAGCTTGAGGTCGTACTGGTCGGACCAGAACCACGGCAGCTCGGGCGGCGGGCCGGCGCGGCCGACGATGGCGGCGGCGGCCTGCTTGGCCTGCTCCAGGGCGTTGGGCACGCTCTCCAGCCGGAACTGGCGCTCGTAGATCGGCAGAGGCCGGTGGGCGACGTCGCCGATGGCGAAGACGTGCGGGTCGCCGGTGCGGGCTTCGAGATCGACGACGATGCCGCCGGTGCACTCCAGGCCCGCGTCCTGGGCCAGCTCGACGTTGGGATGGGCGCCGACGCCCACCAGGGCCGCGTCACAGGCCACGACCTGGCCGCCCTTCAGGCGCACGCCAGTGACGCGGCCGTCCTGGCCTTCAAACGCCTCGACATTGGCGTCGAGCTCGAAGGCCACGCCTCGGGCGCCGTGATAGTCCTGGAAGAAGGTCGACAGGGTCTCGCAGGCCACGCGGGCCAGCACCCGGCTCTCGCGCTCGATGACCGTGGCCTCCGCGCCCAGGGTGCGGGCCGAGGCCGCCGCCTCCAGGCCGACATAGCCGCCGCCGACCACGGCCAGGCGCTTGCCCGGACCGAGCGCGGCCTTCAGCGCCTCGGCGTCGGCCGCCGTGCGCAGGGCCAGAACGCCGGAGAGATCGGCGCCGGGGATCGGCAGCTCGCGGGCGCGGGCGCCGGTGGCCAGGATCAGGAAATCGTAGGAGATGACCTCGCCCGAGGCGAGGGTCACGGTGCGGTCGCCGCGGTTGAGGCTGGTCGCCACGCCTTGCAGGCGCAGGGCGACATTGGCCTCGGCGTACCATTCCTGGGGTTTCAGCGCGAGGGAGTCGGCGTCGGCCTCGCCCTTGAGCCAGGCCTTGCTGAGCGGCGGGCGCTGATAGGGCAGCAGCGGCTCCTCGCCGATCAGCACGATCGGGCCTTCGTGCCCGTACTGACGCAGGAAGGCCGCCGCCGAACCGCCGGCATGGCCCGCGCCGACGATGACCACCTTGGCTTTCGGATCGCTCACGACCGCTTCACTCAACGCGCCTGCCTCCCGCACGACAAAATTGACGACCCCGTCATCTTTTGCAAGCCGGGCCGAAGGTGTGTCCGTCATCAGCCATAGACAGCACGGAGGCCGCCGTGAAGAGCGCCGTCCGGAAAGTGCGGCAGGCGAATAGCCCGCCCCTCATGCGCCCCATATGCGAAAGCCCCGCCGCAGGGCGGCGAGGCTTCCGGATCATCGAAAGAAGCGACGAAGGCGCGGTCGTCAGACCACGCGCTCCACCAGCATCTTCTTGATCGAGGCGATGGCCTTGGCCGGGTTCAGCCCCTTGGGGCAGACCTGGGCGCAGTTCATGATCGTGTGGCAGCGATAGAGCTTGAACGGGTCCTCGAGGTCGTCGAGGCGGTCGCCGGTCGCTTCATCGCGGCTGTCGATCAGCCAGCGGTAGGCGTGCAGCAGGGCCGCGGGGCCCAGATACTTCTCGCCGTTCCACCAGTAGCTCGGGCACGAGGTCGAGCAGCAGGCGCAGAGGATGCACTCGTAGAGACCGTCGAGCTTTTCGCGGTCTTCCGGCGACTGGCGCCATTCGTTCTGCGGCTCGGGGGTCGTGGTGTGCAGCCACGGCTCGATCGAGGCGTACTGGGCGTAGAACAGCGTCAGGTCGGGGATCAGGTCCTTGACCACCGGCACGTGCGGCAGCGGGCTGATCTGCACGGCCTTGCCGGGCACCTCGCCATGGCCGTGGGTGCAGGCCAGGGTGTTGCGGCCGCCGATGTTCATCGCGCACGAACCGCAGACGCCCTCGCGGCACGACCGGCGGAAGGCCAGGGTCGGGTCGATGGTGTTCTTGATGTAGAGCAGCGCATCGAGAACCATCGGGCCGCAGGCCTCGACGTCGACGTCGTAGGTGTCCCACCGCGGGTTCATCCCGGTTTCGGGATCGTAGCGGTAGATCTTGAACGAGCGCACGTTCTTCGAACCGGCCGGGGCCGGCCAGTGCTTGCCGCTCTGAACGCGGGAGTTCTTGGGAAGAGAGAGCTGGACCATCTGCGTTCCCCTAGTAAACCCGTTGCTTCGGCGGGATGTAGTCGATGTCGGTCGACATCGTGTAGTTGTGCACCGGACGGAAATCGATCTTCACCTTGCCGGTCTCGTTGTCGAGCCAGGCCAGGGTGTGCTTCATCCACTCGGTGTCGTTGCGGTCGGAGAAGTCCTCGCGGGCGTGGGCGCCGCGGCTCTCGGTGCGGTTGGCCGCGCCGTTCACCGTCACGACCGCCTGGCCGATGAGGTTGTCAAACTCCAGGGTCTCCATCAGGTCGGTGTTCCACACCAGGCCGCGGTCGGAGACCTTGACGTCGTTCTTCTTGTCCCAGACGGCCTGCAGGCGGGCCACGCCGCTGTCCAGGCTCTCGCCGGTGCGGAACACGGCGGCGTCTTCCTGCATCGCCTTCTGCATTTCGAGGCGCAGTTCGGCGGTCGGGGTCGAGCCGTTGGCGTTGCGGATGCGGTCGAAGCGCGCGATGTGCGCCTCGGTCTGCGAGGCCTTCAGTTCCGGCTGCTTGGCGCCGGGGGTCAGGATCTCGGCGCAGCGCAGGCCGGCCGCGCGGCCGAACACCACCAGGTCGATCAGCGAGTTCGAGCCCAGGCGGTTGGCGCCGTGCACCGACACGCAGGCGGCTTCGCCCACGGCCATCAGGCCCGGGATCACCTGGTCGGGGTTGTCGCCGGCCTTGGTCACCACTTCGCCGTGGTAGTTCGTCGGGATGCCGCCCATGTTGTAGTGGACGGTCGGCAGCACCGGGATCGGGGCCTTGGTCACGTCGACGCCGGCGAACACCTTCGCCGTCTCCGAGATGCCCGGCAGGCGCTCGGCCAGGATCTTCGGATCCAGGTGGTCGAGGTGCAGGAAGATGTGGTCCTTGTTGGGGCCCACGCCGCGGCCTTCGCGGATCTCGATGGTCATCGCGCGGCTGACCATGTCGCGGGGCGCCAGGTCCTTAACCGAAGGGGCGTAGCGCTCCATGAAGCGCTCGCCTTCCGAGTTGGTCAGGTAGCCGCCTTCGCCGCGGGCGCCTTCGGTGATCAGGCAGCCGGCGCCGTAGATGCCGGTGGGGTGGAACTGCACGAATTCCATGTCCTGCAGCGGCAGGCCGGCGCGCAGCGCCATGGCGTTGCCGTCGCCCGTGCAGGTGTGGGCCGAGGTGGCCGAGAAGTAGGCCCGGCCGTAGCCGCCGGTGGCCAGGATCACGGTCTGGGCCTGGAAGCGGTGCAGGGTGCCGTCGTCGAGCTTCCACGCGGTCACGCCGCGGCAGGCGCCGTCTTCCATGATCAGGTCGAGGGCGAAGTACTCGATGAAGAACTCGGTGTCGTGGGCCAGCGACTGGCCGTACATCGTGTGCAGCATCGCGTGACCGGTGCGGTCGGCCGCGGCGCAGGTACGCTGGATCGGGCCTTCGCCGTAGTTCTTGGTCATGCCGCCGAAGGCGCGCTGGTAGATTTTGCCCTCGGCCGTGCGCGAGAACGGCACGCCCCAGTGCTCGAGCTCATAGACCGCCGCCGGAGCGTTGCGGGTCAGGTACTCGATGGCGTCCTGGTCGCCCAGCCAGTCCGAACCCTTGACGGTGTCGAACATGTGCCAGCGCCAGTCGTCCTGGCCCATGTTGCCGAGCGAGGCCGAGATGCCGCCCTGGGCCGCCACGGTGTGGCTGCGGGTCGGGAACACCTTGGTGATGCAGGCGGTCTTGAGACCGGCTTGCGCGGCGCCGAGCGCGGCGCGGAGGCCCGAGCCGCCGGCGCCCACGACGACGACGTCGAACTTGTGGTCGATGAACGTGTAGGCCGACATCAAAGGGCTCCGGTGAAGGCGATCTTCAGGATCGAGACGATCCCCACGGCGCCGGCGAGAATGCAGACGAAGAGGTTGCCGATGACCAGCGCCGCCTTGGGGGCGAAGGCTTCGACATAGTCTTCGATGACCAGTTGGATGGCGTTCTTCAGGTGGACCAGCAGGGCCACGAAGAGCAGCGACAGCAGGACGGCGTTCAGCGGGATCGCCACCCAGGCCGCGACGGTGTCGAAGTCGGCGCCGGCCAGGCGGATGCCCGCGAAGGCGCCCCAGATGAACAGCGGCACGAGGGCCAGACCCGAGATGCGCTCGGAGATGAAGTGGCTAACGCCATGGTGCGCGGCGCCCAGGCCGCGGGCGCGCGACAGCGGGGTGCGGAAGGGGCTGTTGGAGGTGCTCATGGTCAGATCGCTCCGGTCGCGGCGGCGATGATCCAGGTGACGGCGGCGGCGACGATCGCGAAGGCGATCACGGCCAGGCCGGTCATGTCGGCGGTCTTGGGATTGAAGCCCTTGCCCAGGTCCCAGAAGCTCTGACGGACGATGTAGCCGACGTTGTAGAAGACCGCGACGGTGATGCCGAACAGCAGCAGCTTGCCGAGCAGCGAGCCCAGCAGGCCGGTGTAGCAGGCGTAGTGGTCCGGACCCGAGGCCAGCGACAGGGCCCAGCCCGCCAGCAGAAGGACGCCGACATACAGCGCGAACAGGCTGGCGCGGTGCAGGATCGAGCACGCCATGGTGATGTGCCAGCGCCAGACCTGGAGGTGCGGCGACAGCGGACGCTCTGGGAGCCCCCGGCTGGTCTCGGTCATTTTTACGTCCAACCTGTGGATTTGTGCGTTGCGGGACGCTTTTAAGCGCGAGCGCCGGGGTGTCAACGAAACGGCCATTACTTGAGATACGTTCTCAATTCGCCTGGCGAGTGAATGCAGGAACCGCTCAAGCCAAGCTTGCGTTATGGCTGCCTGCCGATGGGGAGAAACATTCAGGGGATGACCGGGCCGATTGATTTCGAGGCCGTGTTCGATCGGCTTCCGACCCCGTACATGATGCTCGACCGCGACCTGCGGTATGTGGCGGCCAACCAGGCCTATCTCGACGCCGTGGGCCGCCGCTGGGCGGACATCGCCGGCGTCTACGTGTTCGCGGCCTTTCCCAGCGAGGACGAGTCGCGGACGCGTCTGGAAGACTCGCTGGTCCGGGCCCGCGACAGCGGCAAGGTCGATCACCTGCCGCTGATCCCCTACGCCATCGAGCGGCCGGCCCACCAGGGCGGCGGCTTCGAGGACCGCATCTGGAGCGCCACCCACACGCCGATTCCCGGCCCGGGCGGCCGCACGGCCTATATCGTCCAGCACACCCAGGACGTCACCGCCATCCAGCGGCTGAAGGACATGGCGTTCGGGCGCGGCGAGATGACCATGCTGCAGGACGACGTGCTGCTGCGGGCCGGCGCCGCCGAGGCCCAGAGCGCCGACCTGCGCCGCCTCTTCATGCAGGCGCCCAGCTTCATGGCCGTGCTGCGCGGGCCCGACCACCGCATCGATCTGATCAACAACGCCTACAGCCAGCTGATCGGCTGGCGCGACGTGGTCGGCCTGCCCCTGCGCGAGGCCCTGCCCGAGGTGGTGGAACAGGGCTTCATCACCCTGCTCGACCGGGTCAGCGCCAGCGCCGAGGCCTTCGTCGGCCGCGAGATCAAGGTCGCCCTGCAGCGCACCCCGGACGGCCCGCTGGAAGACCGCTTCCTCGACTTCATCTACCAGCCGATCGTCGAGGCCGACGGCGCGGTCTCGGGCGTGCTGGTCGAGGGCTCGGACGTGACGGACAAGGTTCTGGCCGGCGAGCAGCAGCGCCTGCTGCTCGACGAGCTGAACCACCGCGTCAAGAACACCCTGGCCACCGTCCAGGCCATCGCCCGCCAGACCCTGCGCGGGATCGAGAAACCCGAAGCCTTCGTGCGGGCCTTCGAAGCGCGGCTGCTGGCCCTGTCCCAGACCCACAACGCCCTGACCGACAGCCAGTGGGCGGGGGCGGGCCTGCGCCCGATCCTGGCCCAGGAACTGGCGCCCTATGACGCCGGCCGCATCGTCATGGACGGGCCGGACGTCAACCTGCCCGCCCGGGTGGCCCTGTCGCTGGGCATGGTGTTCCACGAACTGGCCACCAACGCCGCCAAGTACGGGGCGCTGAGCGACGAGGCCGGCCGGCTGCGCCTGAACTGGTCCGTCGCCCCGCCGGGCCTGCTGACCTTCGAATGGCGCGAGGCCGGCGGCCCGCCCGTGACCGCCCCCGCCCGCCGCGGCTTCGGCTCGCGCCTGATCGAACGCAGCATCGGCGCCGAACTGCGCGGCGAGGTGGCGATCGACTATGCTCGGACGGGGCTGGTCTGCCGGTTCACGGTGTCGCTGGACCGGGTATTCTGAGCCCTCTTCGCCGCCGTGGAGATGCCCAGCGGGCCTTAAGCCTTGAACAGGTTGAGAGCGGCCCACTGCAACAGCATGATGGTCTTGCCGTCGCGGATTCGGCCATCGGCGATCATGGCCAGAGCCGCATCGATGGTCGGCTCCAGAACCTCGATGTCCTCACCCTCGTCTGCATGGCCACCGCCGTCGCCGATCCGCATCGCCGCGTCATACTCGGCCACGAAGAAATGCAGGATCTCGGTCACCGAGCCCGGGCTCATGAAGGCTTCGAAAATCTTGCGGACGCCGCCGAGACGATAGCCCAGCTCCTCCTCGACCTCGGCGCGGATGCGCGTCTCGGGGTCGGCGTCGTCGAGCAGCCCCGCGGCCGCCTCGATCAGCAGGTCGTCGTAGCCGTTGACGAAGGCCGGATAGCGGAACTGCCTGACCAGCAGCACCGTGCGATTTTCCAGGCTATAGGGCAGCAGCACTGCGCCGTTGCCACGATCATAGGTCTCGCGGCTCTGGGCCTGCCACGATCCGTCGCGCCGCCGCCAATCGAAATTGGTCGTCTTCAGGACGTACCAGTTGTCCGACAGCAGCCTGGTCTCGCGAACGCGAACCCGGTCCTTGACGCTCATGCTCAATCCCTTACCCGCGCCACGTAGTCGGCCGAGCGCATCTCCTGCAGGCGCGACACCGTGCGCTCGAACTCGAAGGAGCCGTCGCCGGCCGGATACAGCGCCTCGGGCTCGCCGGCGGCCAGGGCGACCAGCTTGGCGTCGGCCTCGTAGAGGGCGTCGATCAGGGTGTTGAAGCGCTTGGCCGCGTCGCGCTTCTCGGGGACCAGCAGCGGGATGTCTTCCAGGAAGATGGTGTGGAAGCGCGCGGCCAGGGCCAGGTAGTCCTGCGGCCCCAGGGCCTGCTGGCACAGGCTGGCGAACGAGCTGCGCACCAGGCCGCCGGCGGCGCGCGGCAGGCGCAGCTTGCGGCCCATCACCTCCAGCGTCGCGCCGGTCTCCTCGGCGCCGTCCAGCATGTCGGCCCACAGGGCGTCGAACTCGGCCTCGGTCGCCTTGTCGACCGGCGACAGCCAGGTGCGGCCGGCCCGCAGGCGGTCGAGGCGGAAATCCACCGGCCCGCGCACGGCCACGACCTCCATCTTCTCCTTCAGCATGGCGATGAAGGGGGTGAAGAGCTGGCGGTTGAGGCCGTCCTTGTAGAGGTCGTCGGGCGGGCGGTTCGAGGTGGCGACCAGGGTCACGCCCTCGGCGAACAGGGCCTCGAACAGCCGGCCCAGGATCATGGCGTCGGCGATGTCGGTGACCTGCAACTCGTCGAAGCACAGCAGCCTTGCCTGGTCGGCGATCAGCTCGGCCGTCGGGGCGATCGGGTCGTCGCCCTTGTGGCGGCCGAAGCGGGCCTTGCGCTCGGCGGCGTCGCCCTTGCGCCAGGCGTCGATGTGGGCGTGCACCTCGGCCATGAAGACGTGGAAGTGCACCCGCCGCTTGCGGTGCACGGGGGCGCTGTCGAAGAACAGGTCCATGACCATCGACTTGCCGCGCCCGACCGGCCCCCAGATGTAGAGGCCGCGCTGGCTCTTGGGCTTGCGGCCGAAGAACGAGAAGCTGGGCTCGCCGGCGCCGTCGAGATCGGCTTCCAGCCGGGCCAGGGCCTCGATGGCGGCGGCCTGGGCGACATCGGGACGAAGCTCGCCGGCGGCGAGGCGCTCACGATAGGCGGTGCGTACGGACTGAGGCATCGGGGATGCGGGTTAGCGCGGGACGGCGCGTGGGGGAACCCTCTCCCTGAAGGGAGAGGTGTCGGCGAAGCCGACGGAGAGGGCAATGGCGCGGAAATCGGCCAGCGTCGCGGCGGCTGAAAACGTCCCCCCTCCGGCCCTCTGGGCCACCTCCCCCACAGGGGGAGGATCTTGGAAAGCGACACCAGCAAACCCGCCTCCCTCGCCCCTGTGGCGAGGGCCCATGCCGGCGACCGTTCAGACCTTGGCCGACCTGCAAAGGTCTGAGCCGTTGAACGATGGATCCTGGGCACAAGGCCCAGGAAGGCAGTTCTTTTTTGGAGAGGGACAAAGAAAAAGCCCCGGCCTTTCGGACCGGGGCTTTTCTTTGAAACGCAGCGTGAGGCGATCAAGCCGCCCGGCGCGCCTTCTTGGCTTTGGCCATCGCCCGGTCGCGGCGCAGGCGCGACAGGTGGTCAATGAACAGCACGCCTTCCAGGTGGTCCATCTCGTGCTGGATGCAGACGGCGAACAGGCCCTCGGCCTCTTCTTCCACCTTCTCGCCCTGATAGTTCAGGTAGCGCACCTTGATGCGGGCCGGACGCTCGACGGCGTCGTAATATTCCGGCACCGACAGGCAGCCTTCCTCGTAGACGAACAGCTCTTCCGACGGATCGAACAGCTCGGGGTTGACGAAGAAGCGCGGGGCCGGCTCCTCGCCCTCGCGGGCCAGGTCCATGACGATGACACGCACGGGCTCGCCCACCTGCACGGCCGCCAGGCCGATGCCGGGCGCCTCGTACATGGTCTCCAGCATGTCGTCCATGAGCACGCGCAGGTCGTCGGTCACGGCCTCGACGGGCGTAGAGATTTTCTTCAGCGTCGCCAGGTCGGCGGGGCTGTCGATGGTAAGGATGCGACGGATAGCCATAACGCTACTCAGGTAGGCGTCCCGTTTCCGAGGGTCAAGGCGGGGTTTTGTCCCACCCCGTCCGATAGTTGGTTCTCGGGGGCCGCGATTTCCAGCTTGGTGACGGGGCGCACGGCGGTGTCGACGGCCGTCAGCTCCTCGATGCCCTTACCGCCGTGCTCGACCTTCAGCTTCTCGAACTCGCGGGCCTTGGGCAGCACGCGGCTCTCCAGCGAGCCGACGAAGGCGTTGTACTTGTCGACCGCCTGCGACAGCGAGCGGCCCACCCCGGCCACGTGGCCGCCCATGTCGGCGACGCGCTTGTAGAGCTCGCGGCCCAGGGCGGCGACCTCGACGGCGTTCTTGGCCTGCTCCTCCACCCGCCAGCCGTAGGACACGGCCTTGCACAGCGCGAACAGGGTCGAGGGCGTGGCGATGATCACCCGCTTCTCCATGGCCTCGGTCATCAGCTCCGGCGCGCGCTCCAGGGCCGCGGCCAGGATGCCGTCGCCGGGCACGAACATGGCCACGAAGTCGGGCGAGACCTCCAGGGCGTCCCAATAGGCCTTGGCCGACAGCGACTTGATGTGTTCGCGCAAGCTATTGGCGTGGCGCAGATAGGCGGCCTCGCGGGCCACGTCGTCGGCCGCGTCCTGGGCTTCCAGATAGGCGTTCAGCGAGCACTTGGCGTCGATGACGAAGGCGGCGTTGCGCGGCATCCGCACCACCACGTCGGGACGCACGCGGCCGCCGTCCAGCGAAACCTGCTCGGTGAAGTCGACCCCGTGCTTGAGGCCGGCCATCTCCAGCACGTTGCGCAGCATCTGCTCGCCCCAGCGGCCCTGCACGCCCGCGCCCCGGCGCAGGGCGGCCGACAGCTTGCGGGCCTCGGTCTGGGTGGCGGCCGAGGCCTCCATCAGGGCGGCGATCTGGGCTTTCAGGCCGCCGCTCTCCTCGGCGCGCGACTTCTCGACGGCGGTGACCTGGGCCTCGAACTTGGCCAGGGTCTCGGCCACCGGCTTCAGTTGCGCCTCCAGACGGGCGTGGGTGAGCTGGTCGCGGCTCTTGGCGTTCTCGTCGGCCCGCTTGATCAGCTGCTCGGCCACGGCCTGGGCGCTCTTTTCCGCCTGGGCCCGGATCAGCTCGATCTGGGTCTTGGACTGGTCCTCCAGCATGCGGTGGCGGTCCAGCGCCTGCTCCAGCTGGGCGCCCAGCCGCCACACCTCCTGCGAGGCGGCGGCGGCCTTGCGCTGCGCCATCAGCGCCCAGACGACGGCGCCGGCCGCGGCGGCCAGGAACACGAGGGCGAGGATCAGATAGGGGTCGACGACGTTCATGCTCCGTTCTTAGCCGGAGTCGAAGGTGGAAGAAAGGCGGGCGTCAGTCGGCCACGCGCCAGGGCGCGAGTGGAACCACGGTGGCGCAGGCCGGGCCGCCGTCCTTGGCCTTGCCGGGCAGCAGGACCTCGAGCGCCGCGCCGTCCAGCGCCTTGGCCAGCAGGTCCGCCGGGATCGTGTGGATGTCGATCTTGGCGCGCCGGCTCCAGGGCGAGCCGTGTTGGCCGGCCGAGGTTCCGATGGCGATGTAGACGAACCGCCGGCTGGGGCCTTCGCTGCGGACGAACTCGCCGAGGAACCGCGGCCCCGGCGCCAGGCGCACGGGTACGTCGAAAGCCAGCGGCGCGTCGCCCGCCGTCACCGGCCCCACGGGATGGTTCTTCTTGTCCTGCAGGCTGTAGGCCACGCCCGGGATCGGGTCCTGGATGCGCAGCCTCAGCGTGATCGGCTGACCGGTCATGGCGAGGGTCCTCCCGGGGCGAAGTCGTAGCCGACGCCGCGCCCGGGCGAAACCGCCGGCCAGGCCTACTTCGCGTAGCGCGCCGCCACCGGCTCGTAGCGGTCCCAGACCTGGCGGTCGGCCAGCGAGCGCAAGAGCTTGAGATACTCGGCGTGCGACCAGGCCAGCGGCGTGGCCGAGTCCGTGCCCTCGCCCTTCACGTAAGGATGGCGGGCGTCGGCGCCGACGCCGTCCCAGACCTGTTCGGGGATCAGCAGGCCGTCATTGGCGAAGAGTTCGATGGCCTTGACGTAGCGGGCGCGGATGGCGTCGATCTGGCCCTTGCCGACCTTGCCCTTCTCGGCCGCCGCCTTTTCCTGAGCAAGGGCCAGTTCGTAGTGACCGCGCTCGCCGGTGAAGATCGGCCACACCCGGCCGCGCTGGCCGGGGCTCATTTCGCCGCCCTCGCCGTAGTTGCCGCCGGTCTTGGCGTCCTCGCCGTAGCCGTCGACGTCGTAGCGCCGCCAGCCGGGGAACTCGCCCTTCACGCCCCGGAAGCTGAAGTCGTAGCGCACGCGGTAGAGGTCTTCGCGAACCGTGTCGTCCAGCTCCGGCAGGCTGCCGGCGATGTGGCTGTCGTCGGCCCGGCGCACGCCGTAGCGGACCAGCTCCAGGAACCCGCCGTCCACGACCTCGTCCTCGGGCGGGGCGATCTGGCCGTTGGCGGCACCGATCGGGGCCTTGTCGTTGGGGTCTTCGTTCTTGTTCAGGCGCATGAAGTAGCTGCCGTCGCCGAACTTGCCGCTGGTGGTGAACATCCGCGCCTCGACCTTGGCCGAATAGGCGTCGGCCGTGGCGCGATAGCGGTCGCCCGAGGCCCTGTCGCCCGCGAGGTCGGCGATGTCGCCGGCGGTGACGAGGCCGGCGATCACCGCGGCCGTGGTCGAGGGCGAGTGGCCGGCCTGCTCCTCCCAGCGCTCCTGCTGGGTGAAGGGAGGGACGATGGTCTCGTGGTTCCAGCCGATGTTGACCTTGCCGCCATCGACCAGGAAGTCGGCGGCCGGCTTGATCATGCGATCGTAGTAATCCTTGAGGTCCGGCTCAGACAGCCAGCCCAGCTTCCACAGCTTCCAGCCCAGCATGATCGGCATGGCCGTCTGGTCGAGCTGGACGCCGACCCATTCGGGCGTGCCGTCCACCTCGGTCTTCTGCAGGAACCAGCCGCCGGCGCCCTTGTTGCCGGGGGTCTTGGGGCCGACCTGCACCGTGGGCAGGTAGTGGAAGGCCGCCAGCGGGGTTTCCTTGTCGCCCAGGGCCGCCAGCGCCATGGCGCACTGGTAGAAGTCGCGCGGCCAGACGGCCTTGTAGCCGGTCGAGGGGCGGGCCGCGTCGACCGTGTCGCCCCACGGGTTGGACAGCGAGGCGATCAGGGCGCCGGCGTGGGTGCGGTCTTCCTGCACCTTCAGCATCAGGGCGCTGGCATAGGCCAGCTTGCCACCGTCGGCGCTCTGGGCGGCCACGCGCGGCAGCTCGGACAGCGAGGCGATGTAGTCGGCCCAGCCGACCCGCTCGCCCTCGCCGTTGTAGCGGGCCAGCACCTCGGCATAGCCGGTCTTCAGGCTGGCCATGGCCGTCTGGCTGGAGGCGCCCGGGTCGGCGCCGAAGCCGATGGCGAAGTCGTAGGTCGCCTCGCCGGCCGCCAGGGTCGGCAGCTGGGCGGCCAGGACGATCGCGCCCTTGGCTTCCGAACCGCCCTCCAGCACGCCGCCGTCGAGAATCTTCAGGGCGTCATTGCCTTCCAGCTTGGCGGCGGCGGCCTTGGCGAAGGGGCGGTCGCCGCGCAGGGTGAGGTAGACCTTGCCCTCGCCGGCCGTCAGCCCTTGCGCGCCCGCCGAGCCGACGTCATTGCCGCCGGTGTTGGCCATGTGCGGCTCCAGCACCAGGAACGGCGTCACCGGGCCCTTCAGAGCCTTCACCGTCACCCGCAGGAACAGGGCGTTGCGGTCGGGATCGGTGAAGATCCGCTTCTCGATGACGAAGCGGCCGGCCTTGTCGGTGGTGGTGATCTTGTAGGCCGGCGACAGCGGGCGGCCCTTTTTATCCGTATACAGATATTCAGTCCTGGCGGTCGTATCGCGGCCTTCGACAGCCAGGCCGTCGGCGGTCTTCACGGCGATCCGCATCTGCTTGATCTGGGCCTCGTGGATCAGGCCGTACATGGTTTCGGTCAGCACGCCGTCGGCGACCGAGAACCACACCTTAGACACAGCCCCGGTGCGGCCGCCGTCCTTGTAGGCGCCGTCGACATAGGCCTCGTACGAGGCGCCGACGGCGGTCTTGGCCGAATAGGCCCAGGTGGTCGTCGGCTTGGTCGCGGGCTCGGCGGCGCAGGCGGCCGAGGCGCTCACGGTCAGGGCCGAAGCGGCCAGGATCAGGGTCTTGAGGGTACGCATGGGGGGCCTCACGAAGCAGACCCGGCCAGCCGCTTGGGCTCGCCCGGGTCGTTGACGGCGAAGACGGCGACGGCGGCGATCAGGAACGAGGCCGCGCCCAGCACGAGCGCATAGATCGCCTGGCCGCCGAAGAAGGTCTTGAGCAGCAGGCCCAGCACGGTGGCGGCCAAGAGCTGCGGGATGACGATGAAGAAATTGAAGATGCCCATGTAGACGCCCATCTTCCGCGCCGGCACCGAGCCCGACAGGATCGAATAGGGCGCCGACAGGATCGAGCTCCAGGCGAAGCCGACCCCGACCATGCCGACGATCAGCAGCTTCGGGTCGCGGATGACCAGGAACGACAGCAGGCCAAGCCCGCCCAGAACGAGGCACAGGGCGTGGGCGACGCGGCGGCTGGTGGTGCGGGCGATCAGCGGGATCAGCAGGGCCGCAAGGGCCGCCACGCCGTTATAGACCGCGAACAGCACCCCCACCCAGTCGGCGCCCGCGTTGTAGGCGGCCGAACTGGTGTCGGTGGCGCCGTAGTGGAAGGCCGCCACGCCAGGCGTGGTGTAGATCCACATGGCGAAGAGGCCGAACCACGAGAAGAACTGCACGACGGCCAGCTGTTTCATCGTCGAGGGCATGGCGAAGAGGTCCTCGACCACTTCGGAGAAGCCGTTGCGGGTGCGCCCCGCGACCTTCAGCTGGCCGGCGACCAGTTGGGCGACGCCGAAGCCGGCGATCAGGGCGGCCAGGACGTAGAGCTCCTTCTCCAGCCGGGCGGCGTAGACGCCCACGGCGACCGCCAGGCCGGCGATGGTCCAGACGACGCCGCCGGTCAGGTAGGCGGCGACGCCGCGCCCTTCAGCCTGCGCCTCGGCGGCGACCGTCTCGCCCTTGGCGGAGGCTTGCGCGGCCTCGAAGGCGGCCATCTGCTCGGGGCTGTATTCGCGTGTGGAAAACACCGTCCACAGCACCGAGGCCAGCAGCACCGCGCCACCGACATAGAAGGCGATGCGCACCGAGTCCGGGATCTGGCCGGCCGGGGCGGTGTTGGCCACGGAAAGCCAGTTGGTCAGGATCCACGGCAGGCACGAGGCCAGCACCGCGCCGATCCCGATGAAGAAGCTCTGCATGGCGTAGCCGGTCGAGCGCTGCTCGTCGGGCAGGTTGTCGCCGACGAAGGCCCGGAACGGCTCCATGGTGATGTTGATCGAGGCGTCCATGATCCACAGCGCCGAGGCCGCGATCCACAGGGACGGCGAGTTGGGCATCAGGATCAGGGCGGCCGTGGTCAGGATCGCGCCCCAGAAGAAATAGGGCCGGCGGCGGCCCAGCTTCCCCCAGGTCTTGTCGGACAGGTAGCCGATGATCGGCTGCACCAGCAGGCCCGTGGCGGGGGCGGCGATCCACAGGATGGCCAGGTGGTCGATCTCGACGCCCAGGGTCTGGAAGATGCGGCTGGTGTTGGCGTTCTGCAGGCCGAAGCCGATCTGGATCCCGAAGAACCCGAAGCACATGTTCCAGATCTGGAAGAGGCTCAGCCTGGCCTTGGTCATCGCTTCCCCGCCGTGACGCCGCCGGTTTTTCCGGCCGTTTGCGCAAGTTTTTGCAATGCGCTTTGCGGCGGGCATTTGTGCATGGGGTGCGCGGGGATGCAATGAGGAAGTGGCGATTTCATTGCATTACAGGGTCACTCATCCTGAAATCGTACACCGACGGCGCGATGTAGAGGGGCGCTCCGGCGCTCAAATCCACGCGCGCACGGCAACAATTTCCATAAATTTGCACTACCCACCCAACTCCCGTCATTCCCGCCCTTATGGCGGGAACCCCTCTGTCGGCCGCAAGGGCGGCAGGGGCGGATCGCCAGCGATCCGCTTGCGCCTCACGTGCCAGCGGAACCAGGGTTTCCCGCCACAAGGGCGGGAATGACGGGCGGATAGGGAAGGCGCCCCCCCCCTTGCGCTCCATCCCATCACGTAACATTTATAATTACATGAAACGGAGCAGCCGCCTCTCCGTCGCCCTGCACGTGCTGCTGCACATGGCCGAACAGCCCGACAAGGCCCTCACCTCCGAGGTCCTGGCCGGCTGGGCAGCGACCAATCCGGTGGTCATCCGCCGCACCTTCGCCGGCCTGCGCGAGGCCGGGATCGTCGGCTCGACCAAGGGCCACGGCGGCGGCTGGACCCTGCTGAAACCGCTGGACGCCGTCAGCCTGGCCGACATCCAGGCCGCCCTGGACGAGCCGGTGCTGGCGCTGGGCAAGGCCGAGGAAAGCCCCGGCTGCGTCGTCGAGCAGGCGGTCAACGCCGCCCTGGACGACGCCGTGTCCGAGGCCCGCCGGCTGCTGGACGCGCGCCTATCGAACATCACCCTGGCGGACCTGGCCGCCGAGATCGGACCGCGCCGCGTCGTGCTGCAGGCGGCCGGCTGCAAGGATCCCCACCATGAGTCATGACGTCATCGTCGTCGGCGGCAGCTTCGCCGGCCTGTCCGCCGCCATGCAGCTGGCCCGCGCCCGCCGCGACGTGCTGGTGGTCGACGCCGGCCTGCCCCGCAACCGCTTCGCCGACGCCTCGCACGGCTTCCTCGGCCAGGACGGCAAGGCGCCGTTCGACATCCTGCGCGAGGCCCGCCGCCAGCTGTCGGCCTATCCCACCGTGTCGTTCGTCGAGGGCGAGGCCCGCGACGCCGGCGCCGAGGATGGGGCCTTCACCGTGGCCCTGAGCGACGGCCGCAACGTGCGCGGCAAGCGCCTGGTGCTGGCCACCGGCGTCGCCGACCAGTTGCCCGACATCCCCGGCCTCAAGCCCCGCTGGGGCGCCAGCGTGCTGCACTGCCCCTACTGCCACGGCTACGAGGCCCGCGACCAAAGGCTCGGCGTGCTGGCCAGCAGCGCGATGGACGCCCACAAGGCCCAGATGCTGCCCGACTGGGGGCCGACCACCCTGTTCAGCCAGGGCCTGCCGATCGACGGCGACACCCGGGCGAAGCTGGCCGCGCGCGGCGTGGCGATCGAGGAGGTTCCGGTGGTCGCCCTGTTGGGCGACGAGCCGGCCCTGTCCGGCGCCCGCCTGGCCGACGGCCGGATCGTCGCCATCGAGGCGATCTTCGCCTCGCCGACCGTGCGCATGGCCAGCCCGCTGGCGCAGCGCCTGGGCTGCGTCTTCGAGGACGGCCCGCTCGGCCCGCTGATCACCGTCGACGACTGGAAGGCGTCCAGCATCCCCGGCGTCTTCGCCGCCGGCGACGCGGCGAGGGCCAACCACAACGCCACCCTGGCTTCCGCCGACGGTGTGCTGGCGGGGGTGGGCGCGCACCGGTCGCTGGTGTTCGGGTAAAATACCCCTCCCCGTAAAACCCCCGCGAAAGCAGGGGCCCAGGCTTTTTCTGAAACGCGAGGCGCTCGACGACAAAACACCTGGGTCCCCGCTTTCGCGGGGATTTTACGGAAGGTGGAGACGCTCAGCGCTTCCCCAAAGCCACGAACCGGATCGCCTGGCCGCCGCCGGGGGCCAGGCGCAAGGTCAGCACATCCGCCGCCGTGACTTCGCGGGTCTCGATGACGATGTCCTGCGGGGCGGTCTTCCAGTCGGCCGCCTCACCGTCGCGGTAGATCTCGGCGCGGTATTTCCGCCCCGGATCGAGGAACGACAGCGGCGCGGAAAGCACCCGGCCCTGCTCGTCGCTGACCGCGCCCAGGTACCAGTCGTCGCTCTTGCGGTCCTTGCGGGCGATGGTGACGAAGTCGCCGATCTCGCCGTTGACCACCCTGGTGTCGGCCCAGTCGACCGGCACGTCCTCGATGAACTTGAAGGGCTTGGGATTGGCCTCGTAGTTCTCGAGCAGGTCGGCGGCCATCTGGATCGGGCTGTAGATGACGACGTACAGCGCCAGCTGCTTGGCCCAGGTGGTGGCCACCCCGTCGGGGGCCTTGGTCTTCATGCCGAAGATGCCGGGCGTGTAGTCCATCGGACCGGCCAGCAGGCGGGTGAAAACCAGGTTCGCCTCGTGCTCGGGCGGGTTGCCGGGCTGACCCCAGGCGCTGAACTCCATGCCCCGCGCACCCTCGCGGCTGATCCAGTTGGGCCAGGTGCGGCGCAGGCCGGTGTCCTTGATCGGCTCGTGCGAGTTGATGGCGATCTGGCGCCTGGCGGCGGCCTCCAGCACCCGCACGTGATGCTGCGCCAAGGCCTGGCTTTCGTGCCAGGCGAAGTGGACCTTGCCGTCCGGACCCAGCACCTGGGCGCCGCCGGCGTCAGCGACGTAGCCGGTCTTCACCGCCGGCACGCCGACCGACTTGTAGAGGTCGAAGGCCGCGTCCATCTGGCGCTCGTAGACGACGGTGTTGCCGGCCGTTTCGTGGTGGCCGATCAGCACCACGCCCTTCTGGCGGGCGTAGTCGGTCAGCTTCTTCAGGTCGAAGTCCGGATAGGATTCGGTGAAGCTGAACTCCGAGCCGTCGGCGAACCAGGCGCCGTCCCAGCCCTTGTTCCAGCCCTCGACCAGCACCCCGCCCAGGCCGTGCTTGGCGGCGAAATCGATGTGGCGCATGACGTTGTCGTTGGTCGCGCCGTGTTTGGGACCCGAGCCCCAGGTCTTGTGGTCGAGGTGCATCTCCCACCAGACCCCGACATATTTCATCGGCTTGATCCACGAGACGTCGCCCAGCTTGTTGGGGTCGTTCAGGTTCAGGATCAGGCTGGAGGTCACCAAGCCCCCGGCGCTGTCGGCGATCTGCAGGGTGCGCCAGGGCGTGGGGAACGGCGCGGTGCGCTCGACCTTGGCCTCGCTGATGCCCGGCGTCAGGCTGGTCTTGAAGCGGCAGTCCTGGGCGCGGGCCAGGTTCATGCCGGCGTAGTCCACCAGCGCCGCTTCATGGATCGAGACGTGCAGGCCGTCCCTGGTGCGCAGGGTCATCGGCGTCTGGGCGACCGAGACCTCTTCGAGCGGCGTCCTGTTGTAGAGATATTCCTCGCGGTTCCACTCATAGGCCGGGATCCACCAGGCGGTGGCCTCGTCCACGAGGCTGAACTCGGTCAGTTCCTCGCCGATCCGGGCGGTCTTCAGATTGGCCTGGTCGGGGAACTCGTAACGGAAGCCCAGGCCGTCGTCATAGAGCCGGAACACCACGTCGAGCCTGCGGTGCAGCGGGGTCTTCTCGATCAGGGTCACGCGCAGTTCGTTGAAGCGATTGCGCACCGATTTGCGCTCGCCCCAGGGCAGGTCCCAGGTCTCGTCGACGCTGCGGGTCTGCTGGTCCGTGACCTCGAAATTGCGCTGCAGCTTGGGAGCGTCGACCAGGATGAAGCCCAGCTTCGACGGGGCGATCACCGGCCGGCCCAGGCGGCTGACGGCATAGGTGGGCTGGCCGTCGTTGTCGGTGGTCACCGACACGCTCAGCACCTTGTCGGGCGAGGTCGCGGTCGCCGTGACCGCCGCCAAGGCGGGCGAGGCGGCCAGGGCCAGGAGGGCCGTGGCGAGGAGGCGCAGGATCATGCTCGGACTCCGAAAATCGCCCGTCCGCCGCACTTGCTAAATGCGACCGGCGATGCGTTAAGAAGGTCAGTGAAAACTTTTGCGGCAAGTTTTGCAGCCGCTAGAGCCGACGGGGACGGGACACGGTGAGCAAGGGGGCGACGCGTCTGGAAGACCTGGCCAGGATGGCCGGGGTCTCGATCTCCACCGCCTCGCGGGCGCTGAACGACAGCCCCGCCGTCAACCAGCGCACCAAGCAGCTGATCTGGAAGCTGGCGCGCGAGATGGACTATCCGTTCCGCCGCTACATGCCCGCCGGCCCGATCGGCGCCGAGGGCACGATCGCCATCGTCGTGCCGCGTCCGCAGCACCGCGAGGGACGGCTGTCGGATCCCTTCTTCCTCGAACTGTTCGCCGGCGTCGGCGAGGCGGCCCGCGAGCGGGGCTGCGACATCCTGGTCAGCCACGTGGCCCCGGGCAGCTTCGAGGACCTGTCGGCGGCCATGACCACCAGCCGCGCCGACGGGGTGATCTTCCTGGGCCAGTCCTGGCTGCACACCGCCTTCAACCGCCTGGCCGAGACCGAGGCCCGCTTCGTGGTCTGGGGCGCGCAGCTGCCCGACCAGGCCTATTGCTCGGTGGGTTCGGACAATCCCCTGGGCGCCAAGCGGGCGACGCTGCATCTGGCGCGCCTGGGCCGCAAGCGCATCGTCTTCCTGGGCGACACCGAGGCGCCCGAGGCCATGCAGCGCCACCGCGGCTATCTCGACGCCGTCGAGCAGTTCGGCCTGGGCGTCGACCCCGACCTGATCGTGCCGGCCCACTTCGAGGTCGAGTCGGCCGAGGCCAGCATCGACAGCCTCATTCAACGCGGCGTGAAGTTCGACGGCGTCGTGGCCGCCTCCGACCTGATCGCGCTCGGCGCCATCCGCGCCCTGCAGCACGCCGGCCTGTCGGTGCCCGGCGACGTCTCGGTGATCGGCTACGACGACGTGCCCTTCGCCCGCTATTCGCGCCCGGCCCTGTCGACGATCTCGCAGGACACGGCCAAGGCGGGACGGCTGATGGTCTCGAAGCTGCTGGATGCGAGTGGGCAGGGCGCGAGCCGATCCGAGCGGGTGCCGACGGATCTGATCATCCGGGAAAGCTGCGGGGGCTGAGGCCCACCCTCTTTTATTCCCGTCATTCCCGCCCTTGTGGCGGGAACCCCTGGTTCCGCTCGCAAGTGAACAGCAAGCGAACCGCCAGCGATTCGCCCCACTCGCACCTGCGGCTGACAGAGGGGTTCCCGCCACAAGGGCGGGAATGACGGGAGAATTGGGGTGAGCGATCACCCCCGCTTCGCCAGCAGGCCACCGAGCGGCGGGACCGCCCCCGGCGCGCCAAGGTTGACGCTGTCGATCACGGTCCAGCCGTCCGGCAGGTCCCAGGCCACGGCCTCGAAGCCGATGTTGAACACGCACAGCAGGGCGTCGTCGCCCTCGCCGCGCTCGAACACCAGCAGCGGGGTGTTGGTGTCCACCAGGTGCATGCCGCCGGTCTTCAGGGCCGGCCATTGCGCGCGCAGGCCGATCAGGCGGCGGGCGACGTGCAGGGTCGAGGCCGCATCGGCTTCCTGCGCATCGACCGACAGCGGCAGGTGCGCAGGATCCACCGGCAGCCACGGTTCGACGGTGGAGAAGCCGGCGTTGACCGCGCCGGCCTTCCACGGGATCGGGGTGCGGGCGCCGTCGCGGCCCAGGGTCTGGGGCCAGTTGGCGATGGCTTCGGGATCGACCAGCCGCTCGAACGGCACATGGGCCTGGGGCAGGCCCAGCTCCTCGCCCTGATAGACGAAGACGTTGCCGCGCAGGGTCATCAGCAGCAGCAGGGCCATCTCGGCGAAGGCCTTGCGGTCGCGGCCCCGCGCCCAGCGCGACACCGCCCGCGGGGCGTCGTGGTTGGAGAAGGTCCAGGACGGCCAGCCCTCGCCCTGCGCGCCCGGCCAGTCGGTCGCGCCGCTGCGCACCAGCTCGTCGCGCAGCTCGTCGGCATAGAGGTAGAGGAAGCTGTAGGCGCTGTTGAGGTGATCCTCGCCAGCCGTGAACCGCTTCATCTCCTCGTCGGCCCGGTCGCCGCCGATCTCGGCCACCGAGAAGCGGTCGCCGTACTGGTCGGTCAGGGCCCGCAGGCGCGACAGGAACTTCGGGATGTCCGGGTGGCCCTGGTTGTGGACCTTGTCCTGGAAGTCGAACGGCCGCGTGCGCTTGCCGCCCGGCGGCATCGGCGGATTGTCCCGCAGGGCCGGGTCGTGCATCGAGAAATTGATGGCGTCGAAGCGGAAGCCGTCGACCCCGCGCTCGAGCCAGAAGCGGGTGACGTCGAGCAGGGCCTCCTGCACTTTCGGATTGTGCAGGTTCAGCTGCGGCTGCGAGGCCAGGAAGTTGTGCATGTAGTACTGGCCACGCCGGGCGTCCCAGGTCCAGGCCGGGCCGCCGAACACCGACTGCCAGTTGGACGGCGGCGAACCGTCGACCTTGGCGTCGGCCCAGACGTACCAATCCGCATACGGATTATCTCGGCTTTCGCGACTCTGGGCGAACCAGGCGTGCTCGTCGCTGGTGTGCGAGAACACCAGGTCGATGATGATCTTCACGCCCAGCTTATGGGCCTTGGCGATCAGGGCGTCGAAGTCGGCCAGGCTTCCGAAGATCGGGTCGACGTCTCGATAATCCGAAACGTCGTAGCCGAAGTCCTTCATCGGCGAGGCGAAGAACGGCGACAGCCAGATCGCGTCCACCCCCAGCGAAGCGATGTGCTCGAGGTGCGCAGTGATCCCCGGCAGGTCGCCCACCCCGTCGTCGTTGGAGTCGGCGAAGCTGCGCGGATAGACCTGATAGATCACCGCGCCGCGCCACCATTCGCCCCCATTGGGAAGCTCGTGGGCGGAAGCGAGGGACGCGGCGGGGTTCGCCAGGCTTTCGATGGTCACTGGGGCGCGCCCTCCGAGACGCAGATCTTGTAGTCGAGCGGCGCGATCGTCACGCGGTAGCTGCCCGGGGCGGCAGGCGCCGGCGCGCAGGCGCCGACGACCGAGCGCCACGCGGCCGAGGTCGTCTCGACCTCGACCTGGGCCTCCACCGGCGTCTGGCCGGTGTTGAACAGGACCAGGGTCTCACGACCCTGGAGGATACGGGAAACGGCCAGCAGGCCGGGCTTGTCGCCGGCGGCGCGGATGAGCTGCCGGCCGCCGCGCAGGGCGGGATCGGCGGCGCGCGCCTTGGCCATGCCGGCGATGGCGCGATAGAGCGGCGCGTCGGTGTCGAAACGATCGGCCGAGCCCGGCTTGCCGCCGATCAGGCGGTTGTCGTTATAGGCGTCCACCTTGGAGGCGAACATGTCCTCGCGGGCGTCCTTGTCGTCGCCGTCGCCGGTGAAGCCCTGCTCGTCGCCGTAATAGAGCGTGGGCGCGCCACGCAGGAACATCAGCAGGGCGTGAGCCAGCACGTCGCGCTTGAGCAGTTCGTCGTCGGAAGCGCCGGGGTTGCCGGTCACCAGCCGACGGCCGAACCGGCCCATGTCGTGATTGCCCAGGAAGGTCGGGACCTGCAGCCCCGCCGCCTCGCCGCCGCGATAGAGCGCGTCGGCGGCGTAGAGCCGGGCGAAGCGGTCGGTCCCGGCCTTGCCCGCGACCGTCTCGGTCGCCGCCTGCTGGAAGGCGAAGTCCAGCGCGGCGGGGAAGCCATCGACCACGGTCGAGCGCGCCAGGGCCACCGGATCCGGGTCGGCGATCTCGGCGAAGATGTGGAAGTTGGGAATGCCCCGCGCGGCCGCCCGCGCCTGCATGGCCGGCACGAAGGCCTGCCAGAACTGCGGGTTCACATGGCGGGCGGTGTCGACGCGGAAGCCGTCGATGCCGAACTCGTCGATCCAGGCGCCGTAGATGTCGATGAAGCCGGCCACCACGCGCGGGTTCTCGGTGTAGAGATCGTCGAGCCCGGCGAAGTCGCCATAGAGCGAGCTTTCGCCGACGAAATCGCTCTCGCCGCGGTTATGGTACCAGATCGGGTCGTTCAGCCAGTCGGGCTTCTTGACCCTCGCCTCGGCCGCCGGAACGTAGGGCGTGTAGGCGAAGTCGGGCCGGGTGAGCTTTGCAAAATTCCCGACAGAGCCGTCGGCGTCGCCCGCGAAACCGGCGTTGATCGCCTCGCCCGAGACGCCGCCGCGCCGGCTGACCGGATAGTCGGCCTTGCTCCGGTAGTCGCAGCGCCGGCCTTCGCATTCCTTCAGCTTGATGACGTCGGCCGTGTGGTTGACGACGATGTCCATGTAGACCTTCAGGCCGCGCGCATGGGCGGCCTCGACCAGGGCCTTGAAGTCGGCCTTGGTTCCCAGGTGCGGGTCCACCGTCGTGAAGTCGGTGATCCAGTAGCCGTGATAGGCGGCGCTCTCGTAGCCCTCGGGACCCTGCACCGGCTTGTTGGCGAAGATCGGCGCCAGCCAGATCGCGGTCGCGCCCAGGCCCTGGATGTAGTCGAGCCTGCCGGCCAGGCCCTTCAGGTCGCCGCCGTGGAAAAAGCCCTTGTCGGCCGGGTCGAAGCCGGTGGCCAGGCGATCACCCTTCAGCCCGCCGCGGTCGTTGGCCGGATCGCCGTTGGCGAAGCGGTCGGGCAGCACGAAGTAGATCACCTCGTCCTGGGGAAGCCTGGCGCGGAAGGTTTCGGAGGCCAGGGCGGCCTGGGGCGCCGAGAAGGCCGGGACGGCGGTCACGGCGAGGCCGGCGCAGCCGAGCGCGGCCGCCAGCCGCCCCCACCGATTGCGGGTGTCCATACCCCTGCCCTCCATCCCTAGCGTCGCGATCTTCGACGACCTAGTCGCCACGTCAATTTTGCATAGATTTGCAAAGCCGCTGACCTGCTGTCAATCCATTCGCCTCACGAGCATGAGCGGCATGGTTGTCGCACTGTGGCGAAAAGGCCGCAAAAACCCCGGCAAAGCAGCGGAAAGCGCACCTCCCGGTCAACGAACATGACAATCCATCCATTTTTCAGTTGCAAAAGCCGGAAGCTGTTTGCAGTAATTTGCGCAACACGGCGCGGAGGAACCGCGCGGACACCACTTGCGGGAGGGAACATCATGGACATCCGATTCAAGCTGCGCCGCGCGGCGCTGATGGGCGGTACGGGGCTGGCGCTGATGATCGCCGCCGGAGCCGCCCAGGCTCAAACCACGCCGGCCGCCGCCCAGACCACCGAACCCGACACCGTCGAGGAGATCACCGTCACCGGCATCCGCCGTGGGATCGAAGGCGCCATCTCGCTGAAGAAGGACTCGACCTCGATCGTCGAAGCCGTCTCGGCCGAAGACATCGGCAAGCTGCCCGACGTGTCGATCGCCGAGTCGATCGCCCGCCTGCCCGGCCTGACCGCCCAGCGCCTCGACGGCCGCGGCCAGGTGATCTCGATCCGCGGCCTGGCGCCCGACTTCACCACCGCCCTGCTGAACGGCCGCGAGCAGGTCTCGACCGGCGACAACCGCGGCGTCGAGTTCGACCAGTATCCGTCGGAGCTGCTGAGCGGCGTGGTCATCTACAAGACCCCCGACGCGGCGCTGCTGGGCCAGGGCCTGGCCGGCACCGCCGACATGCGCACCATCCGCCCGCTGAAGTTCGGCAAGCGCGCCTTCGCCGTCGGCGCCCGCTACGAGTGGAACGACATCGGCGCCCTGAACCCGGGCTCGAGCGACCACGGCAACCGCTTCAACATCTCCTACATCGACCAGTTCATGGACGGTAAGCTGGGCGTCGCCATCGGCTACGCCCACATGGAGTCGCCCTACCAGGCCCAGCGCTTCAACGCCTGGGGCTATCCGACCGACGGCGCGGGCAACCTGCTGCTCGGCGGCGCCCGGGTCACGGCCATGTCGAGCAAGCTGAAGCGCGACGGCGTGATGGGCACGATCGAGTTCGCCCCCACCGACGACTTCACCAGCACGCTGGACGTCTTCTACTCGAAGTTCGAGAACCACCAGCTGGTGCGCGGCATGGAGATCCCGCTGGCCTGGGGCGGCGGCGCCACCGACGCCAACGGCACGCGTCCTGGCCCCGCCATCAGCGGGACCACGGTCTCGGGCGGCATGGTCACCAACGCCACCTACGCCAACGTCAAGCCGGTGATCCGCAACGACGGCAACGACCGCGACGCCGACGTCTGGTCGGTCGGCTGGAACAACAGGTGGTCCCTCGGCGACAGCTGGACCCTCGACACCGACCTCTCCTGGTCGAAGGTCGAGCGCACCGACATGATCCTCGAGACCTACGCCGGCACCGGCCGCAACACGCTGGGCGCGCTGGACACCGTCAGCTTCTCGATGAGCGACCACGGCGCCACCTTCAAGAACGCCCTGAACTACGGCGATCCGGCGGTGACCAAGCTGACCAGCTCGCAGGGCTGGGGCGGCGACGTCGTCACGGGCGGCCAGGACGGCTACCTGAACATGCCGACCATCGAGGACGAGCTGAAGGCGGCTCGCTTCTCGGCCAAGCGCGAGCTGGATCCGGCCCACGGCATCTCCAGCATCACCTTCGGCGTCAACTACAGCGAACGCACCAAGGGCCTGGTCAACGACGAATGGTTCCTGAGCGCGGTCGGCGCCCCGGCCAGCGTCACGATCCCGTCGAGCGCCATCCTGGGCGTGACCTCGCTGGGCTTCGCCGGCCTGTCGGGCGTGGTCGCCTACGACCCGTTCGCCCTGCTCAACAACGGCGCCTACACCAAGATCCGCAACCCGAACGCCGACGTCCTGGTCAAGAGCTGGGAAGTCGAGGAGAAGGTCACGATCGGCTACCTGATGGCCAACATCGAGACCGAGGTCGGCGCCTTCCCGCTGACCGGCAACTTCGGCTTCCAGGTGGTCAACACCGACCAGAGCTCCAACGCCCTGGGCGCCAGCGGCACCGGCACGGCCACCCAGCAGACCCACCTGTCGGGCGGCACGAGCTATGTCGACTTCCTGCCCAGCGTGAACCTGCAGGTGCGCCTGCCCAACGAGCAGGTGATCCGCTTCGCCGCGGCCCGCACCCTGGCCCGTCCGCGGATGGACCAGATGCGCGCCAGCACCAACTACGGCTACAACGAAGCCCTGCGCAACAGCACCAACCTGGCCCAGTCGCCCTGGAGCGGCAGCGGCGGCAATCCGGAGCTGGAGCCCTGGCGCGCCAACGCCATCGACATCTCGTACGAGAAGTATTTCGGTCGCCAGGCCTATGTCTCGCTGGCCGCCTTCTACAAGGACCTGAAGACCTACGTGTACGACGCCAGCGTCCTGCACGACTTCACCGGCTATCCGATCAACAGCACGGCCGGCGAGCCGGTCCTGCGCCAGGGCTACATCACCGTTCCCCAGAACGGCCAGGGCGGCTCGATCAAGGGCGTGGAGTTCACGCTCTCGATGCCGGGCTCGCTGCTGCACCCGGCGCTCGACGGCTTCGGCGCGATCTTCAGCGCCTCGCGCACCGAGAGCGAGATCCAGTACAGCCTGAGCGACCCGTCGATCCCGATCCCGGGCCTGTCGAAGACCGTCGGCAACCTGACCGTCTACTATGAGAAGGGCGGCTTCTCGGCCCGTCTCAGCGAGCGCTACCGCTCGAAGTTCCTGGGCGAGGTCTCCGGCTTCGGCAACGGACGCACCTACCGGATGGTCAAGGAAGAGACCGTGCTCGACAGCCAGGTCGGCTACTCGTTCGAGAACGGCCCGCTGAAGGGCCTGTCGCTGACGGCCCAGGTCAACAACCTGACCAACGAGCCCTTCGTCACCTACCAGAACGGCGACGAGCGCCAGGTCATCGACTACCAGGAGTACGGCCGCACCTTCCTGGTCGGCGTCGCCTACAAGTTCTAAGGCGCGCTCTTCCCCCGCGTCCTCGCGCCCCCGTCGGCTTCCTGCGCCGACGGGGGTTTTCTTTTTTCAGGAGACCGCGACGATCGGAAAACCGCCTCGAAAGAAGGCGGCCACGGTCGCGCCAGGGAGCACGCCATGAACGCAGGACCGATCCGCAACGTGGTCATCGTCGGCGGCGGCACGGCCGGCTGGATGAGCGCCGCCCTGCTGGCCCGGGCCCTGGGCCCCTCCGCCACCATCCGGCTGGTGGAGTCCGAGGAGATCGGCACGGTCGGGGTCGGCGAGGCCTCGATCCCGCAGCTGCGGTTCTTCAACGCCTTCATCGGCCTGGACGAGGACGCCTTCCTGCGGGCGACGCAGGGGACCATCAAGCTGGGCATCGAGTTCGTCGACTGGCTGCGCCCCGGCCACCGCTACATGCACGCCTTCGGCCAGGTGGGCCGCTCGCTGGGCACCACGCCCTTCCATCACTGGTGGCTGGACGCCCGTCGGCGCGGAACCGCCGGCGAGGACTTCTGGGCCTGGTCGGCCAACGCCCTGGCCGCCCGCGCCGGACGCTTCGGCCGCGTGACGCCAGAAAGCGGGGGACCAGGCGGCGGAGAGCCGCTCAGCTGGGCCTTCCACTTCGACGCCGCGCTCTACGCCCGCCACCTGCGCGGCCACGCCGAGGGGCAAGGCGTGCAACGGATCGAGGGCCGGGTGGTCGGGGTCGACCAGGATCCCGGCAGCGGCTTCGTGCGGGCCGTGACGCTGAAGGACGGCCGCCGCGTCGAGGGCGAGCTCTTCATCGACTGCTCGGGCTTCCGGGGCCTGCTGATCGAGGAGGCGCTGAAGACCGGCTACGAGGACTGGTCGCGCTGGCTGCCGATGGACAGCGCCTGGGCCGTTCCCAGCCGCGACGCCGCCCCGCCGGTTCCCTACACCCGCGCCTGGGCCCGCGACGCCGGCTGGCAGTGGCGGATCCCGCTGCAGCACCGCACCGGCAACGGCCACGTCTTCTCCAGCGCCTGGACCGACAAGGAGACGGCGGCCCGGGTGCTGATGGACAATCTGGAGGGCGAGCCGCTCGCCGAACCGCGTCTGCTGACCTTCGTCACCGGCCGCCGCAAGGCGTTCTGGAACCGCAACGTCGTGGCCCTGGGCCTGGCGTCGGGCTTCATGGAGCCGCTGGAATCGACCAGCATCCACCTGGTGCAATCGGGCCTGGCGCGGCTGCTGGCCCTGTTCCCCGACCAGGGCTTCGATCCAGCCCTGATCGCCGAGTTCAACCGCCAGACCGGCGACGAATACGCCCGCATCCGCGACTTTCTGGTGCTGCACTACAAGGCCACCGAGCGCGACGACACGCCGTTCTGGGCCAGCCGCAAGGCGATGGATATCCCGGACAGCCTGGCCGCGCGCCTTTCGCTGTTCACCGGCCCCGGCCGGGTGTTCAGCCACGAGGACGATCTCTTCAAGGAAACCAGCTGGGTGCAGGTGCTGCTGGGCCAGGGCCTGGCGCCGGCCGCCGCCCATCCGATGACGGCGGCGGTTCCCGAGGCCAGCGTCGACGACTGGCTGGCCGACCTGGCCCACGCCGCCGCCCGCACGGCCGGCGCGCTGCCGACCCACGCGGCCTTCCTGGCCGGCGCGGTGCGGGCCGAGCCCGTCGGCTAGCCGACCGGCTTCTTGGCCATCAGGTCGGAGATCTTGAGGATCGCCGGGCCGAGGATGACGATGAACAGCACCGGCAGGAAGAACACGATCATCGGCACGGTCAGCTTCGGCGGCAGGCTGGCGGCCTTCTTCTCGGCGGCCGACAGGCGCAGCTCGCGGTTTTCCTTGGCCATGACGCGCAGGGCCGCGCCCAGGGGCGTGCCGTAGCGCTCGGCCTGGATCATCGCCGTGGCCACCGACTTGATGCCCGGGTGGTTGGTCCGGCGCGCCAGGCCCTCATAGGCCAGGCGACGGTCGGGCAGGTAGGAGAGCTCGGCGGTCAGCAGGGAAAGCTCCTCGGCCAACTCGATCGAACTGGAGCCCACCTCGTTGCCGACCTTCTGGATCGCCGCCTCGATCGACATGCCGCTCTCGACGCAGATCAGCAGCAGGTCGAGCGCGTCGGGGAAGGCCGCGACGATCGACTCACGGCGCTTCTGGGCGATGTTCTGGATATAGAGGTTGGGCGCGTAGTAGCCGATGGTCAGGGCGCCCACGCACAGGGCCAGCTTCTGCATGGTCTGCAGGCCGAAGCCGTTGATGCCGAACAGGTAGGTCGCCGCCAGCAGCGCGAAGGCGAACGGCATCACGAAGCGGAAGAAGTAGAAGGTCGACACCGGCTTGGGGCCGCGGAAGCCGGCCTGGGCCAGCTTGTCGACGACCTTGGGGTCTTCCAGCAGCTTGGACAGCTGCAGCCGGTCGACGATGGTCTTGTACATGCCCTCGTCGGTGTGGCGCAGGGTGCCGCCGGCGCCCTTGTTGGCCAGGGCAGCGCGCGAACGGCGGCGCAGCTCTTCGCGGCGGTTGGCCACCGACTTCAGGCGGCTTTCCAGCCCGTTGCTGTTCATCACCGGCGCGGCCAGGGTGATGATGGTGGCGAACACGACCAGGGCCACGAAGGCCGTCAGCAGGTTCGAGGGATCGGTCAGCATCGCGGCCATGCGTCGTCCTCCCTAGAACTTGAAGTTGATCATGCGGCGCATGATGAAGATGCCGAAGCTCATCCAGATCGCCGCGCCCAGCAGCATCAGCCGCCCGCGCGTGTCGGTGAACAGGGTGGTCATGTAGTCGGGGGCGATGACGGTGATCAGCACCATCACGCCCGGCGGCAGGCAGCCGATGATGAAGGCCGAGGCCACGGCTTCGGCCGACAGCGCCTTGATCTTCTCGGTCATCAGCTTGCGCGAGCGCAGCACGGTGGACAGGTTGCCCAGCGCCTCGGCCAGGTTGCCGCCGGTCTTCTGCTGGATGTTGAGCACGATCGCGAAGAACCGCACCTCCGAGGTCGGCATGCGCTCGTAGAGACGCTCGAGGGCCGAATCCAGCGGCATGCCCATGGCGATGTTCTCGGTCAGGATCCGGAACTCGCCGGCCAGGGGCTCGGGGCTCTCCTTGCCGATGATCTTCAGGCAGTCGTGCACCGGCAGGCCCGACTTGATGCCGCGGACGATGATGTCGACGGCGTCGGCGAAGGCCTCGGTGAACTTCTTGGTGCGCTTGGCGGCCATGAAGCCGACCACCCAGCGCGGCAGGCCGAAGCCGGCGGCGAAGCCGCCGCCCAGGGCGACCAGCGGGATCTTCTGCACGACCAGCAGCACCAGCATGACCATCAGGCCCAGGACGCCGCTGATGATCCAGAACATCCTGGCGTTCTCGCCCAGGCCCGCGGCGCGCAGGCGGGCGGCGACCGTCAGGGTGGCCTTCTTCTGCTTCTTGTCCTGTTCCTTGAGCGTCTTGAGGATCTGTTTGCGGCGGGCGTCGGGGGTGTTGGCCGCGACCTTGGCCCGCGCGGCGGCTTGGCGCTCGCCGCCGCCGACGATGACCTGGGCGCGCTTGGCGGCCTTGGCGCCGCCGCTCTCGCCGCCGCCCGTCAGCACGAAGCCCAGGCCCGCGATGGTGATGAAGCCCAGGATGGCGATCAGGATGAACATCGCCGACCCTTACTCAGCCGCGTCCAGCGCTTCGGCCAGCTCGCGTTCCAGCCCGTAGTAGCGAGCGCGGTCCCAGAAGCGCGGCCGGGCGATGCCGGTCGAGCGGTGCTTGCCCAGCACCTTGCCGTGCTCGTCCTCGCCGGTGATCTCGTAGACGAAGAGGTCCTGGGTGACGATCACGTCGCCTTCCAGCCCGACCACCTCGGTGACGTGGGTGATGCGGCGCGAGCCGTCGCGCAGACGGGCGGCCTGGATGATGACGTCGACCGAGCCGACGATCATCTCCTTGATGGTCTTCGAGGGCAGGCCGTAGCCGCCCATGGTGATCATGCTCTCGACGCGGCTGATGGCTTCGCGCGGGCTGTTGGCGTGCAGCGTGCCCATCGAGCCGTCGTGGCCGGTGTTCATGGCCTGGAGGAGGTCGAACGCCTCCGGGCCGCGGACTTCGCCGACGATGATCCGCTCGGGACGCATCCGCAGACAGTTCTTGACCAGATCGCGCATCGTCACCGCGCCCTGGCCTTCCAGGTTCGGCGGACGGGTTTCCAGGCGCACCACGTGCGGCTGCTGCAGCTGCAGTTCGGCCGCGTCCTCGCAGGTCACGACCCGCTCGGTGGGGTCGATGAAGGCGGTCATGGTGTTGAGCAGGGTCGTCTTGCCCGAGCCGGTGCCGCCCGAGATGATGACGTTGCAGCGGCAGGCGCCGATGACGCCCAGGACGCGCGCGCCCTCGGCGCTGATGGAGGCGAACTCCACCAGGTTCTTCATCGTCAGCTTGTCCTTCTTGAACTTCCGGATGGTCAGGGTGGGACCATCGAGAGCCAAGGGCGGGGCGATGACGTTGACGCGGCTGCCGTCGGGAAGGCGGGCGTCGCAGATCGGCGAGCTTTCGTCGACCCGGCGGCCGACCTGGCTGACGATCCGCTGGCAGATGTTCATCAGCTGCAGGTTGTCGCGGAAGCGGACGTTGGTCAGCTGCACCTTGCCGGAGACTTCGATGAACACCCGGTGTGCGCCGTTGACCATGATGTCGGCGATGTCGTCGCGGGCCAGGAGCGGCTCCAGCGGGCCATAGCCGAGGACGTCGTTGATGATGTCCTGGACCAGGTGCTCCTGCTCGGAGACCGACATCGAGACGTTCTTGATCGCCACCAGCTCGGCGACGATGTCGCGGATCTCCTCGGCGGCCTGCTTCTGGTCGAGCTGGGCCAGCTGGGAGAGGTCGATGGTGTTGAGCAGCGCGTTGAAGATCGTCGTCTTCGTGGCGTGGTAGTAGTCGCTCTGCTCACGGACGATGTTGGCGGTCTGGTTGGCCGCGCCCTGGGCGGCGCGCAGCTGTTCCAGGCCTTGCGTGGGCTTGGGCGCGGGGGCCGAGGCCTTGGGGGCCGGAGCGGCGGCGGGCTCGACCCGCTGCGGGCGCGTGGCGATGGCCGCCCCGCCCGTGGGGGCGGGTGGCGGCGCCTGGCGCTCGGTGACGGTGGCCTGATCGCGCTTGCCGAACATTCGCCCCTACTTCTTCTTGAACAGGCCCGACAGGATGGAAGCCGACTTGGCGCCGGCCGGCGCCTCGCGGCGGCTGATCAGCCGCGCCAGGTGATCGATGCCCTCGGCCGCCTTCGACTTGGGGGCCACCTCGGCGACCATCTGGCCGTTGTTGGCCGCCTGGCCGAACAGCTTGGGATCGAACGGCAGCACCAGGGACGGCGTCACGCCCAGGGCCTCGCCGAAATCCTTGACCGGGATCTCGGGACGGCCGGGCACGCCCACCTGGTTCAGCACCAGGCGCGGCGGCGCGTCGTTGGGACGGGCCTGGCGCACCAGGTCGACGATGTTCTTGGCGTTGCGCAGGGACGCCAGGTCCGGCGTGGCGACGATGACGAGGTCGTCGCTGCCCACCAGCACCCGGCGGGTCCACGGGGCCCAGTTGTGCGGCATGTCCAGCACCACGAACGGGGCGGCGCCGCGCATCTTCTGCGTCACCTCCTCGTAGGCGTCGGCGCCGATGTCGTAGTCCTGCTCCAGCGTGGCCGGGGCGGCCAGCAGCGACAGGCGGTCGCCGCAGCGGACCATCATGCGGTCCATCAGCACCGGGTCCAGGCGCTCGGGCTGGCTCAGCGCGTCGAGCACGCCCTGCAGCGGGTCCTGGTTGAAGTCGAGGCCGGCCGTGCCGAACGGCAGGTCGAGATCGACGATCACCGTCGCGGCCTCGACGCGCTCGGCCATCGACCAGGCGAAGTTGTGGGCGATGGTCGAGGCTCCGACCCCGCCCTTGGCGCCGACGAAGGCCACCTGGCGGCCGACGAAGGGCGCCGACGGGTCGGCGTAGAGCCCGGTCACCGCGCGGATCACGTGCAGCGGGCTCTGCGGCTGGGTCAGGTACTCGCTGACCCCGCGGCGCATCAGCTCGCGATAGAGGGCGATGTCGTTGGTCTGGCCGATGACCACGACCTTGGTGCCCGGGTCGCAGACCTGGGCCAGGCCGTCCAGCAGGGCCAGCATGCGCTGGGCCGAGTCCATGGTCTCGACCAGCACCAGCGAGGGCGTCGGCTGGTTCTGGTAGAAGTCGACGGCCGCTTCCAGGCCGCCGGAGCGGGTGGAGACGCTGGCGCGGGCCATGCGGCGGTCGGCGGCCGCGGCCTCGATGATCGCCAGGGTCTCGGCCCGCACGCCGAAGGCGTGGATGGCGATGCGCGGCACGCTGGCCTCGCCGGTGGTCGCGTCGGCGCCGGGCAGGATGTCCTCGGCGGGCGGCGCGGACCAGGTCTGGACCTGGGGCGCGGCCTGCGGGCGGGCGATCTCCAGCGTCGCGGCCGGAGCCGCGGCGAAGGCCGCGGCGGCGGCGGGCGCCAGCTCGGCGAACGGGTTGGACGGCGCGGCCGGCTCCGAGCGCGGGCGGGCCGGCGGGAAGTCGGCGAACGGATCGGCGCCCAGCGCCGCGGAGGCGGCGGCGTGGGCCTGGGCGGCGGCGGGCGCGGCCGGAGCCGCGCGCCAGGGATCGCCGGCGGCCGGCGAGGCGAACTCATCGTCGGCCTCGAAGCCCAGGTCGAAGGGGTCGTGGTCGCGCGTCGTCACTTCACCGCCTCCGAAATGGCCCCGGACGCCTGCGGCTCGCGAGTCGACGCGGTCTTCTCGCCCTTGCGATACTTGTCGAACACGGTGTCGCGGCGGCCGGCGTCGGCCGGCGTCGTCGGACGCGGGCCGAGCAGGTCCTGGGGATTGGCCACCTGGGCGGCGATGTTGGCCGTGATGGCGCAGCCGAAGTTGGCGTAGACGTCGTTCTTGCGGGTGGCCGTCAGGTCGTCCCAGTTCTGGCCGCACTGGGGCGGGGTCGCCGTGTAGCGCACGTAGCCGACCCGCAGCACCGGGCTCTTGTCGCCGCCGGCGTCGTAGCTGGTCACGCGGATGGCCGCGCCGGCCGCCCCGGACGCGGTCAGGCGCGCGCGGGCGGCGGCGATCATCCGGTCGGCGGACCGGGCGTCGCGTCCGCCCGCCGGGGCGCCGATGACGATCTCGCGGGCCTCGGCCTCGATCCAGCGCGCGGCCAGGGCGTCGAGCGCCTCGGCCTGGCGCGGCGACAGGCCTTCGGCGTGGATCGCGAGCAGGATCTCGTCGGGCGCGGCGTCGATGCCCACCCGCTGTTCCCACTGCTGGGTCTCGGTCGTGGCCGGCGGCGGCGCGATCGCCGCGGCGTCGGCCCGCGCTTCGTTCATCGCCGAGGCGCAGCCCGACAGGGCGGTGAGGACGGCCAGGCCCGCGACGGTCGCGGTCAGGCGCTGAAGAGTGCATCGCGTCATGGCCGCGCCCCTATTCGATGACATAGCCGACAGGCCCCTGGTAGCTGCGGTTGGCGTTGGCCCCGGCCGGCGCCTTGACCACCGCGTTCAGCCGCCCGAGCAGCACCGTGCCCATGTCGCCCGCCAGGCGCAGGCCGTCGGCCGGCGTCTGCAGGTCGCCGGGCCTGGTCGGATCGACGATGTAGGGGGTGACCAGGATCACCAGCTCGGTCTCGCCGTTCAGATAGTCGCGCGACCGGAACAGGCCGCCCAGGATCGGCAGGCTCTTGAGCCCCGGCAGGGCGTCGATGTTTTCCTTGCTCTGCTGCTGCAGCAGGCCGGCGATCATCAGCGAACCGCCCGAGGGCAGCTCGACGGTGGTTTCGGCGCGGCGCACGCTGAGGCCCGGCACCACGATCGTCGAGGAGCCCGAGGTCAGGGTGTAGGCGCCGACGCTGGTCAGCTCGGAGACTTCGGTCGACAGCTTCAGCGAGATGCGGCCGCCCGACATCACCACGGGCGTGTAGCCCAGGCTGACGCCGTAGGGCTTGAACTGCAGGCTGACCTTGCCCGTCTCGGACATGTCGACCGGCACCGGGAACTCGCCGCCGACCAGGAAGCGGCCGGCCTCGCCGGACACCGCCGTCAGGTTCGGCTCGCTCAGCGTGCGCACCAGGCCCACGCGCTCGAGCGCCTGCACGGTGGCCGTGGCGCTGTTGTCGCTGCCGCCGATGGTGGCGCCGATCGTGCCGCCGCCCTGCAGGCCGTTGTTGATCGCGTACTTGGGCTGGAAGCCCACCGAGAAGTTGTTGCTGCCCAGCTGGTTCAGCGCGGCCGAGACGTTGACGCCCAGCTGCTTGACGATGTTGCGCTGGACCTCGATGACCCGGACCTTCAGCGTCACCTGGTCCTTGCCGGCGACCGCCAGCAGGTTGACCACCTGGTCGGGCTTGCTGACGAACTGGGCGGCGATCTGCGAGGCGGTGTTGGCGTCGACCGCATTGGCCGCCGTGCCGGTCAGGATCAGGCTGTCGCGGACGGCCTGCACCTCGATGTTGGCGGTGGGCAGCACCCGTCGCAGGGTGTCCTGCAGCGTGCTGGAGTCCTCGTCGACGCGGATGGCCAGCGACAGCAGCCGGCGGCCGGCGGCGTCGAAGAAGACCGCGTCGGTCGTGCCCTTGCCCAGGCCCAGGACGTAGATGCGGCGCGGGTTGCGCAGCACGGCGTCGGCCACCTGCGGGTTGGTCACCAGAAGGTCGCGCACGTCGGCGGGCAGCTCGATGATCGCCGACTTGCCGCGCGGCAGGTTCAGCGTGCGGGCGCCCGGACCGGCGGTCAGGTCGATGCGCAGCACCTGGTCGGCGACCGGCTGCTGGTAGACGTCGGGGGCCGGCGCGACGGGGCGGACGGCGGCGCGGGCCGGGCGATAGACCCGGTCGCCGGCCGGCGGGCCGTCGGCCCAGGCCGCGACGGGGGCCGCCACGGGACCCAGGGCCGTCAGGACGGCGAGCGAGACGGAAGCGAACCGGCGGATCATTGGCGCACCGCGATGCTGGAGGTCTGTCCGCCGCGATTGATGCGGATGACCGTGGAGTCCTGGGACGTGGCGGCGACGCCGGAGGGGCCGCCCAGGTCGGTGTAGGCGCGCAGCGCCAGGGTGACGGGGCCCGCGGCCTTGGCGCGGGTCAGGGCCTCGGCCTCGACCGGGCGCACCTCGAGGGTGGCGGTGGCCGCGACGATGGTCTTGGCGTCCTTGTCGGCCGAGGTCGACTGGTCGAGGGCCAGGACGCGGATGTTCTGGAGCACGGTCTCGGCCATCACCTGCTTGCCGGTGTTGGCGCCTTCGGTGTTCGGCGCGTCGCGGGTCTGCAGCACGTCGACCCGGTCGCCGGGCAGGATGAAGCCGCCGGCGGCGGTCTCGGAGGTGACCGGCACGGCCATGGCGCGGGCGCCGGGCGAGAGCACGACGGACAGGTAGCCGCCTTCGCCGCCGCGGACGATCTTGCGCGGCACGATGGGTTCGCCGGCCAGCAGCGGGTCACGGACGATCGCGCCCTCGACGGCGGCCTCGGGAGCCGCGCCGCCCAGGCCGGTGGCGTCGCCGACGGTCTTGACCGCCTTGGCCGCGCCGTTGGCGGGTTCGACCGGGGCCGCGCCGTTGGTGATGTAGACGGGGCTGACGGCGTCGGCCGGCCAGGCCTTCCACTCGACGTCGTCGCGGCCGAGGCGCGCGCCGATCGTCAGGTCGCGCTTGGCGACCAGGACCAGGGTCATGGGCTTGGCGTCGAGGCCCGGCGCGGGGGCCGAGGCGACAGCGACAGCCTTGGCGGACTTGCCGCCGACGGCCTTCTGCATCAGCACGGCCAGGCCGATCGCCGAAGCGGCGGCCACCAGGACGATGATGATTCTGACGGGGTTCATGCGCGGGGCGGGGCTCTGGTCGGCAAGGCGGGCTGCGGGCGTCGCGGCCTTCAGGCCAGCGGACGCTTGGATCGACAGCCGTTCTGGCCGCATCCCAGACTGGGGCGCCCATGGTTAACAGCCGCTAAAGGACCCGCCCTCCAAGGGGCTTCCCGGCCGCGACAGCCTGACGCGGCCGCGGGACGCGGCGCGCGGCTCGCCTAGTTGAGGATCGAAAGCCCGATCGCGCTCTGCGGGAGAGCCGCCAGGGCGCCGGCCGCGATGGCCACGCCGTAGGGCACGTCGCCCTTCTTGTCGCCCAGGCGGCGCATCCAGGCCGGGCCGCCGGCGATGATCGGCTCCAGCCAGCCGGCGCGCAGGGTCATCAGGCCGATGGTCAGGGCGCCGCCGGCCAGGGCCGTGAACAGCAGGAACGTCGGCAGGCCCGACACGCCCATCCACAGGGCGCAGGCGGCCAGGAACTTGGCGTCGCCGCCGCCCACCCAGCGCAGGGCGAACATCAGCATGCCGACCAGCAGCAGGCCAAAGCCCACCGCCAGACACAGGCCCGCCGTGACCCAGCCCGCGCCGCCCAGCAGCGCCGCGAAAGGGAACGCGGCCAGCAGCGCCAGCGAGATCCAGTTGGGGATGGTGTAGCTGGTGACGTCCTTCAGGCCGGCGACCACCGCCAGGCCGGCGAAGACGATCAGGGGAAGGAAGGACAGGGTCTGCATCTTGGATCCTGGGCGGCTCGTGCGAGGAACTCTACCCCGCCGCCGATGAAGCAATGGTTTCCGAGCGGCGCCGAAAACCAAGATCGAAGACTTCGTCGAAGATCAGCAAAGCAGACGCCGGAAAAGACAAGGGCCGCGTCCCTTGCGAGGACGCGGCCCAAGTTCTGAAGCTCTGCGCTGTCGCTTTTTACTGCGCGACGGCTCTGAGCTGGGTCTCGGCTTGGCCGAAGGCCCCGGCGATGGCCGGAACCAGGAGCTGGACGGCGGCCAGGACGACGATGCTGATCAAGGCGGCGATGAGGCCGTACTCGATCGAGGTCGCGCCCCGGCGGTCCTTCAGGAAGCGTTCGCAGAACACGACCATCAGTCGCCTCTCCTTCAACCGCTGGCTATTAGCCGGCGGCCGCGGTGGTCAGCTCGGTGGTGGCGCGACCGAAGGCGCCTTCCAGGGCCGGACGCAGGGTGGTGAACGCGGTCACGATGACGACGGCGATCAGGGCGATGATGAGGCCGTACTCGATGGCCGTGGCGCCCGACTCGTCCTTCAGGAAGCGCGTGACAAACTTCGACATGACTTGATCTCCTGCTGAGAAAAACTTGGCTGGGTCAGCAAGCCGCGGCGACTTGTTTACCCCCGAAAACACGATCAATTTCGCCAACCTCGCTTAATCGACAGTAAACAACGGAGTTTTTCCGTGATTTTTCTTTTGGTTTATTTAATTTTACCATTAGCAACTCTTAACCAAGTCGGTTTTCGAGCGTCGCAACCGCCTTATTTCTAAGGACTTTTGAACAGTCCAGTTTGTCGCAGGCCAGCAGTCCTTAGTCTTTTATTGACCATTCTTCGGCAGAGTCATGGGCGTTGAATTTGCTCCGACAGGACCGCCATGCGCCGCCTCTCGCTCGCCATCGCCGCCTTCTTCAGCCTCTGCGCGGCCGCCGCGGCCGCTCACGCGGCGTCTCCGACCCCGGCTCCGGCCGCCCCGCGCACCCTCTCGGTGGCCGCCGGCCAGGCGACCACCCTGCCCCTGGGCGGCGCGGCCCGCGAGATCGTGGTCGGCGACCCGCAGATCGCCGACGTCAGCGTGGTCAACGACCGCACCCTGGTGATCCTGGGCAAGCGCGTGGGCGTGACCACCGTGTTCGCCTTCGACGGCCAGGGCCGCACGCTGGCCGGCGGCCAGGTGCTGGTCACCGAGGTCTCGGCCGACGCCGTCACCGTCCAGCGCGGCGCCAGCGCCTCGACCTACGCCTGCGACGGCCGCTGCACCGTCCTGACCTCGACCACCGCCGCCCCCGCGGCCGGCCAGCCCTGAGCCCCTCACGTACAGGCGCGCGCATGCGCGTCTTCCACCATTAGCTCCTCGCATCTCTCCCGACCGCAGGCGGTTAGGGGGCGGTTAGGAAGCATGGGCTAGGGTCGCCCGGTGTCAGCCACGGACCTTCGCATGGGGAAGCCGCCCGTATCGTTCCGAGCCCGCCTCCGGCTCGCCGCCCGCCGCCTGCCGTTCGGCCGCGCGGCCGCCCTGGCGCGCGACGAGGGCGGCGCGACGGCGGTCGAGTTCGCCCTGCTGCTGATCCCCTTCCTGCTGCTGTTCTTCGGCCTGTTCGAACTGGGGCTGATCTATTTCGCCGCGGTGACCCTGGAGAACGCGGTCATCGACACCAGCCGCGAGATCCGCACCGGCCAGGTCCAGGTCGCGGGCGGCACCGCCAGCAGCTTCAAGACCTCGACCTGCGGCCACATGTCGTGGCTGGAAGGCCCCTGCGCCTCGGCCCTGCGCATCGACGTGCGCACGGTCACCACCTTCGCCTCGGCCACCAGCCTGACGACGCCGACCAACACCTGCTGGGATCCCGGCGGCCCAGCTTCGCTGGTCCTGGTCCGAGCCTATTACGCCTGGCCGGTGGTCACGCCCCTGCTGCAGACCGTGCTGTCGGCCAACAGCCAGGGCAAGCGCACGCTCACGGCCTCCACCGCCTTCGTCAACGAGCCGTACAACAGCAGCACGGCCACCAGCGTGACGTGCCCCACATGATCCGCCGCCCCGTCTCCCCCGCGCGCCTCCGGCGCTCGCCGGCCGCGCGCCTCTGGCGCGACAAGCGCGGCGCCGTCGCCGTGGAGTTCGCCCTCCTGGCGCCGCTGCTGCTGCTATTCTACTTCGGCATGGGCGAGGTGACCCAGGCGATGATGGCCCAGCGCCGCCTCAGCCACACCACCTCGCTGATCGGCGACATCGCGGCCCAGAGCTCGACCATCACCCAGACCCGGGCCAACGACATCTTCGCGATCGGCAAGACGGTGATGTCACCGTTCTCGTCGACCGGCCTGAAGATGTGCCTGGTCAGCCTGACCTCGGACACCAGCACCGCGGCCGCCGACGGCACCCGCAAGGGCACCGTGGCCTGGACCGCCAACAGCAACGCCTCCGACTGCCCGAAGGCCAACGCCAGCGTCACCGTCTCCGACGGCGTGCTGCCCAAGAGCAGCAGCGTGATCATGAGCACGGCCAGCTACGTCTATTCGTCGCCGACCTCGCTGCTGGTGTCGAAGAGCATCACCTTCCGGCGCACCTTCTTCCTGCGGCCGCGCAAGTCCGACACGGTGACCTGGTCGACGTCGTAGGGCTTTAGATCGCCGCCGCCAGGGCCGCGACGCGGGGATCCTCGCCCAGCGCGCGGCCGTCCAGCCGCCGCAGCGGCCGCACCCCGGTCAGGCTGTTGGTCAGGAACACCGCCTGAGCCGCCGTCAGCGCCTCGGGTCCGACGGCGACCTCGACCACCGCCAGGCCCATGCCGCGCGCGGCCGCCATCACCCGTCCCCGCGCCAGGCCCGCCAACACGCCGCAGGCCAGAGCCGGCGTCGCCAGGGTCTCGCCGTCCAGCCAGAACAGGTTGCCGGCCGAGGCGCAGGCCAGCTCCCCGCGGTTGTTCAGCATCAGCGCCTCGTCCGCCCCCGCCGCCCGGGCCTGGCTTCGGGCCAGCACGTTGTCGAGATAGGCCAGGGTCTTCAGCCGCGAGGCCGGCGAGCCCTCGTTGCGGCGGACCGTGGCGATCACCGCCTGCGCCGGCGCCCCGGCCGGCGGCGCCGCGGCGCACGATGCGAAGAGGCGCAAGACCGGCGCCTCGGGCCGGTCCAAGCCTCGTCCGCCCGAGCCGGCCGTCAGGGTCAGGCGCACGGCGGCGCGGCCCTCGGTCAGGCCGGCGGTCGCCGGGGCGGCCTCGACCAGGGCGCGGGCCGCGTCGCGATCCAGCGGCGGCAGGCCGATGACCTCGCAACCGGCGGCCATGCGGTCGAGGTGGGCCTCGACGTGACGGACCGCGCCGTCCACGGCCAGCAGGGTCTCGAACAGGCCGTCGCCCAGCAGCAGGCCCCTGTCGGTCAAAGGAATGTCAGTCAGCGGAACGGCGTCGATCGTCATGCCCCCTCCCCGGTCAGCGCCCGGCGCAGGGCGTCGATCTTGGCCTCGGTCTCCAGGCGCTCGGACAGCGGATCGCTGTCGGCGACGACGCCCGCCCCGGCCTTGGCCTCCAGCCGCCAGCCCGCGTCGTCCTCGACCAGTCCCACCGAGCGGATCAGCACGCTGGACTCGAAGGCCCCGTCGAAGCCCGCCCAGAACAGCGAGCCGCAATAGGGGCCGCGCGGCCCCTCCAGGCCGGCGATCACCTTCATGGCCTGCACCTTGGGCGCGCCGGTGATCGAGCCGGGCGGAAAGGTCGCCCGCAGCAGGTCGGCGACGCCGAGGCCGAGCTTCAGCCGCCCCTCCACCGTCGAGACCAGGTGATGGACGTTGGCGTAGGTCTCGACCTTGAAGAGCTCGGGCGTGCGGACGGTCCCGGCCGGGCTGACCCTGGCCAGGTCGTTGCGCATCAGGTCGACGATCATCAGGTTCTCGGCCCGGTCCTTGGCGCTGGCCAGCAGCTCGGCGGCCAGGGCGCGGTCCTGCGACGGCGTCGCGCCGCGCGGCCGGGTGCCCTTGATCGGCCGGGTCTCGATCGCCCCGCCGCGCACCTTGAGGAACCGCTCGGGCGAGTTCGACACCATCGCCCGCCCCGGCAGGCGCAGCCAGGCCGAGAACGGCGCCGGGCTCGTGCTCCGCAGGCGCACGAAGAGGTCGAAGGGATCGGCGCCAGCCGCCAGCCGTCCGCGCCAGGCCCGGGCGATGTTGGCCTGGAAGATCTCGCCGGCCAGGATCCGCTCGACCACCTGGGCCACCGCCGTCTCGTAGGCGGCGGGCGGCTCGGCCTGCAACGCATCGCACAACCGGCCGTCGAAGGGGTCGCGGGCCGGGGCGTCCAGCCAGGCCAGGGCGGCGCGGGCGCGGGCCTGCGCCTGGGCCATCCCCTCGCCGCGACCGACGGCGACGATGGTCCGCGCCAGATGGTCGAAGGCCAGCAGGGCCGGATAGCGGGCGCAGACCAGGTCGGGCCAGTCGCCGCGCGGAAGGTTCAGGGCCTCGATCCGGTCGCCCAGCTCGTAGGACGCTAGACCCACCACCCCGCCCTGGAACGGCGGGCCTTCCGGATCGGCCGGCAGATTGGCGCCCACCAGTTCCTGCAGGGCCTGAAAGGGATCGCGGCGATCGTCGGCGGCCAGTGTCAGGGTCTGGTCGGGATCGCGCAGCAGGTAGGACCAGCGCTCGCCCGCCCCGCCCGACAGCAGGGCGCAGGCGAAGGGCTCGTCGCGCCAGGGGGCCGCCGCCCAGAGAGGGTCGCGCCAGGGGGTGGCGATGAGGGCGACGTCGCGCATCGGCGGGTGATAGGCGCGTCCGGCTGGCGCCTCAAGCCTCGCGTCCGCCGCCGCGCACCGCGAACAGGGCGACCAAGCCCAGGGCCAGCAGGCCGACTATCGGCAGGAAGCCGGCGACCTGGCTCCTGAACACCGAGGTCGCCGCCGCCACCAGGGCCGAGCCCAGCCACACCGTCGCCGTGCCCGACAGGGCGTAGAGCCCGAAGAAGGCCGCCGTGCGGTCCGCCGGGGCCAGACGCACCAGCAGGGTGCGGCTCGAGGCGTACTGGGCGGTGACGCAGACGGCGATGATCAGGCCCAGGCCGACATAGAGCAGCTCGGGCGCGGTGCGGAACAACGGCCCGTCCCACACCGCCGGTCCGGCGGGATCGTAGGGAAAGACATAGAGGATGCGGTCGCGCCGCATGCCCAGGGCGCAGATCAGGGCGACCAGGCAGCCGGCGATCTCGACCTGCACCGCCCGCTTGGGTCCGAGCCGGCGGTCGAGGGTCGGGGCCAGGAAGCCGCCCAGCGAGCCGAACAGGCTCAGCGACACGCCGTAGACCAGCATCTCCAGCGGCCCCCAGCCCATCAGCCCGGCGGCGAACAGCCCGCCGAACACCAGGAGCGCCGTCATGCCGTCGCAATAGAGCATGCGCGCGCCCAGGAAGGTCGCCACGTCGCGATGGCCCTTGAGGTTGGCGAAGGTGTCGCGCAGCAGCGCCAGACCCGCCGTCAGGCTGGCGCGGGCCGAAAGGCCGGTGCGCGGCGCGTCCGGCGTCCACAGCAGGAACGGGATCGCGCCCAGGGCCATGATCAGCGCCGACAGCGGCCCGGCCAGGCGGCTGGGCTCGTGGTTGCCGGTCGACAGGCCCAGCAGCGGCGCCTTGGGGACGCCCGGCCAGTCGACCTGCCCCGGCAGCACGAAGCCCCACAGCATCAGCACCAGCATCAGCACCGACAGGCCGTTGGACAGGAAATAGCCCAGGCCCGACAGCAGCGGCGCCTGGGCCGGGCTCGCCGCCGCGCGCGGCAGCAGGGCGTTGTTCAGCGCGTCGCCCCAGTTGTAGGCCACGCCCAGCACGACCAGGACCAGCGATGTCGCCCACAGCGGCAGCCCGCCGGCGGGCATGGCCCACCACAGCAGCACCAGCAGCGGCAGCATGGTGGTCAGGGCCAGGGTGATCAGCGGCTTGCGCGGCCCGTACTGCTCGATCGACGCGCCCAGCACCGGCGCGGTCAGGGCCACCAGCAGGCCGTAGGCGGTGGCGATCTGGGCCATGATCGCCTGGCCCCGCACCGGGTCGCCGACCAGCACGCCCGAGAAGTAGGGGGCGAAGATGTAGATGGTGACCAGCACCACATAGACGTCGCGCGAGCCCTGGTGCAGCACCCAGGACAGCCCGCCCCGGGTCAAGGGCGCCTTAACCGGAGCTGATTGCGGGACGCGCGAGCCTTCACCCACGGCCGACGGCGCGCCGTCCAGGACCTCGCTCATGCCTCTCCGCCCTTCCCATGGGGCCGTCTGACGCGGCCCTGAAGCGGAGCCTGGCTCGCAAACGAGCGTTTGTCACGTCGTCACCGCACGCAGGCGGCTCGGGCGAACCCCGTGGGCGACCAGGAACCGCCGCGCGAAATGCGACCGCGAGCTGTAGCCGGCCGCCTGCGCCGCCTGGCGCCACACTGTAGGCGTCGTGGATCAGCAACTCCTGCGCCGCCGCCATCCGGGCCTCCAGCAGCAGTTCGCGGAACGATCCGCCTTCGGCCGCCAGCCGTCGTCGCAGGGTCGAGGCGCCCAGGCCCATGTCCCTCGCCAGGGCCTCCACCCGCCAGGCCCGCCCCGGATCCTGGCGGACGATCTCCTCGGCCCGCGTCCGGATCGTCGCGGCGAAAAGACCGGCGGCGGCCGGCGCGCGCCGCACCAGCAGCAGGATCTCGAGGATGCGGTGTCGCGCCAGGGCCGTCGCCTGGCCGGGATCGGTCAGGGCGGCGGCGGCGTGGCCGAACGCCTCGACCAAGTCCGGCGTCAGGTCGATGGCCGACCTGGAAGCCCTGCGTCCGGCCCGCTCCGGCTGATCCCCGGGCCCGGCCAGGCGTCGCGCCGATCGCCGCAGCGCCTCGTCGATGGTGATGGCGACAGACTCGTAGCGCCCCGTGGCGGCGTCCGGCGCATTGACGATGTCGAAGGTCACCCCGGCCGGGATGACGAAGGGAACGCCGGCCGGAATGCGCTCGCAGCGCTCGCCGGCCCAAAGCTCCTTGGCGCCGCTGAGCACGACGACGATCAGCGGATCGGAGAGACGCAGCTGGGCGATCCGCTCGCGGACGAAGCAGCAGTAGCCGAACACCGCCCCGCCGTCGGACCCGGCATAGTGATGCGCCCCCGCCGCGCCCCGCGACCTGAGCGCCGCCAGACGCGCCAGCAACGTCTGGCGCAGGCTCTTGTCGGTGATCGCGGAAGGGTCGAGGTCCATGGCCAAACCCTTCGACGGGCAGGTGCGGCAAGGCAAGCCGCAAAGCGAGCGTTTCGGGCTCATCGTCGAGCGTCCGGGGGCCTCGCCCGGCCCGCTCCCCGGCTAGTCGATCCTCCTTCCACGAGTGAGGACGACATGCGTAGAGCCTGGTTGAGACTGACAACGAGCCTTTTCCTGACCCTGGGCGCTCTGGGCGCGGTTTCGGCGACGGCCGCGACGCCCGCACCAGAGCCGGCGCCGCTGCGCCTGTGGCGGCTGGACTGCGGCCGGATCCAGATGAACGACGCCTCGCCGCTGTCGGACACCGGCGCCTATGCCGGCCAGACCCGCCGGCTCAGCAACGGCTGCTATCTCATCCGGCACGGCGACGACTACCTGCTGTGGGACGCGGGCCTGCCGCGCGCGCTGCTGGGCAAGCCGCTGGACACCCAGCCGATCAGCGCCACCCTCGACCAGGACCTAGAAAGCCAGCTGGCCGCGATCGGCGTGCGCCCCGACCAGATCGGCCGGCTGGCGATCAGCCACTATCATTTCGACCATGTCGGACAGGCGGCCCTGTTCCCGCGCGCCACCCTGCTGATCGGCGCGGCGGATCTGGCCGCCCTGCGCGCAGGATCGCCGCCCTTCGCCGATCCCGGCCTGCTGACGCCCTGGCTGACCGGCGGCGGGGCCGTCGATCCGGTCCAGGGCGACCGCGACGTGTTCGGCGACGGATCGGTCACGATCCTGGCCGCGCCCGGCCACACGCCCGGCGAACAGGCGCTGCTGGTCCGGCTTCCCCGGACCGGGGCGGTGATCCTCAGCGGCGACGTCGCCCACCTGAAAGCCCAGCTGGCGCCGCGCCGCGTGCCGACCTGGAACACCGACCGCGCCGACTCCCTGGCGTCGATCGATCGCCTCGCCCGGCTGGCGACCACCCTGAAGGCGCGGATCACCGTCCAGCACGACCCAGGCGACGTGCGGAAGCTGGCCCGCTTTCCGGAGGCGTCCCGCTAGCTCGTAGGCGAAGCCTAGGCCAGGATATGCGCCGAGATCGCCTCGCGCGCGGCCGCATCCACGCCCAGCACCGCCTCCAGATAGGCCTCGATCGAGCCGTGGGCCGCCTCCATGGCCTCGATCGAGGCCAGGATGTATTCGGCCTCGACGCCCAGGGCCGCGCGGATCGCCGCTTCGGGCGGGACCGAGCCGGTATAGTCGGCGAAGTGGCGGCCGATCTGCTCGCCGATGCGGCCGTAGCGCTCGGGATCGTTGGTGGCCAGGTAGTCCTCGACCAGGTCGTCGCGCGACACGCCCGCCAGGCTGTGGGTCAGGGCGGCCAACAGGCCCGTGCGGTCCTTGCCGGCGGCGCAGTGGATCAGCACCGGCCCCTTCGCCTGCGCCAGGGCCGCGAAGTAGCGCCTGAAGAGATCGACGTGGCGCGGCGTGAACGGCTTCCGGCGATAGGATTCCATCATGTACGCGCGGAAGTCGCCTTCCGAGAAATCCCAGCCGCGCAGGAAGGTCAGCCAGGGATCATCGCCGTGGCCGCCCAGGTCGTTGTCGATCACCTCGGCGGCGAAGCCTGCCCAGCGCCGCGAGGGCTGGTGGCTGCGCTCCTGGCTGCGGCGCAGGTCGACGATGGTGACGATGCCCAGGGCCGCCATGGCCGAGAGGTCCTCGTCGGTGGCGTCGGCCTGGTGGGCGGCGCGGAACAGCAGGCCCTTCTTCAACCGGCCCGCCCCGGCGGCGTAGTCGCCGTAGTCGCGGAAGTTCTCGACGCCTTGCAGGGGAATTTGACGGGTCATGGCCCCGATGTAGCGATCCACGGCGACGAAATCGAGACTCTGGACTGATGGTGCAACTGCGCGGAAGCTGCCCCCATGCTTCCGGTCCAGCGATTCCAGAGCTTCGACGGCGTCTCCATCGCCTACCGCACCCTGGGCGAGGGCTGGCCGACCCTGCTGCTGCACGGTTTCCTGGCCAGCGCCGAGAGCAACTGGTTCCTGCCCGGCATCGCCGCGGCCCTGGCCCAGGCCGGCCGCAAGGTGATCGCCCCCGACCTGCGCGGCCACGGTCGCTCGGACGCCCCCACCGATCCCGCCGCCTGGCCCGCCGACGTGCTGGCCATGGACCAGGAAGCCCTGGTCTCGCACCTGCACCTCACCGACTACGATCTTGTGGGCTATTCGCTGGGCGCGCGCACGGCGGTGCGGATGCTGGTGCGCGGGGCGCGGCCCGAGCGGCTGGTGCTGGCCGGCATGGGCGCTTCGGGCCTGATGGGCGCGGGCGAGCGGGCGGCGATGTTCGAGGACGCCATCCGCAACGGCGAGCAGGCCAAGGACCCCCGCGCGGGCCGCCGCGTGCAGGCCATGATCGCCGCCGGCGGCCTCAAGCCCGAGGCCATGCTGGGGGTGCTGAACGCCTTCGTGCCGACCTCAGCCGAAGACATCGCCCGCATCGACGTGCCGACCCTGGTCATCGCCGGCCAGCGCGACGACGACAACGGCTCGGCCGAGGCCCTGGCCGGCCTGCTGCCCAACGCCCACGCCCGGCGCGTGCCCGGCGACCACATGAGCGCGGTGATGGAGCCGGCCCTGGCGGCGGGGATCGTCGGGTTCCTGGACCGGGTCTCGCGCTAAGCCGCCCCTCCCGTCGCGCGAGCGCGCTTGGCGTAACGCCTTTATGCGCGCATCAATGCGCCATGCACGATCTGCGGTTCCTCGTCTGCGTCGCGCTGCCCCTGCTGATGCTGGCCGTGTCGGTCGCGAGCGCCTTGTGAACACTCCTCGATAACGTCGGTTGACGACTACGATGACAGATGTCAACGTCACATCGTTGACGTTTGTCATCGTAACCAGCGGGGAGCGCCATGAGGATCAGTTCGGCCGAAAGCGTGGTGATGGAGGCGTTGTGGCGATCCAGCCCCTTGACCTCCGAAGCGATCATCGCCGAGGTCGGCGCGCCCAACGACTGGACCGAAGGCACGGTCAAGCAGCTGATCAGCCGCCTGCTGAAGAAGAAGGCCATCGCCGCCAGGCCCGACGGCCGCCGCTATCTCTATACGCCATTGCTGGCCCGCCGCGACTACGTCCAGGCCGAGAGCCAGGGCCTGCTCGACCGGCTGTTCGACGGCCGCCTGGCGCCGCTGGTCACCCAGTTCTCCGAGGGCGGAAAGCTGTCGGACGAGGACGTCGCCGAGTTGAAGGCCCTGGTCGACAGGATCTCCAAATGACCGGTCCCATGATTAGCGCCCTGCTCGAGGCGCTGCTACGCGCCAACCTCGCTTTGTCGGCCGCGATCCTGGCGGTGATGCTGCTGCGCCGGCCGGTGCGGACGCGGTTCGGGCCGCTGGCGGCCTACATGCTGTGGCTGGCCCCGCCGCTGTGCGCCCTGGTCAGTCTGATCCCCATCCCCGCCCCGACCACGCTGATGGCCCCAGCCGTCGAGCTGGCCGCGGCCGCCGGCAAGGCCCTCGCGCCCGTCGCGACAAAGGCCCCGGCCCTGCCGACCGTGCTGCTGGTGATCTGGGAACTGGGCGTGCTGGCGGCCTTCAGCCTGTTCGCCGTGCGCCAGCTGCGGTTCGTGCGCGCCGTCGGGCGCCTCACCCCGCTGGAGAGCCGGCCGGCCGTGCTGCGCGGCGAGCATGTCGAGGCCGGACCGCTGGTCCTGGGCTGGCTGCGCCCCCGCATCGTCGTGCCGGCCGACTTCGCCGACCGCTTCGAAGGCGAGGCCCGCACCCTGGTGCTGGCGCACGAGGACGTCCACCTGCGGCGCGGCGACGCCCGGATCAACGGCCTGGCCGTCGCCCTGCAGTGCCTGTGCTGGTTCAACCCGCTGGTCCACCTGGCGGCCCGGACCTTGCGCATCGACCAGGAGATCGCCTGCGACGCGGCGGTGATCGAGCGTCATCCGCACGCCCGCCGGCTCTACGCCGAAACCCTGCTCGGCTCGGCGCTGGGCGCCCGCCACGCCCCGCTCGGCTGCCATTGGCCGGCGACCGGCCCCCATCCCCTGAAGGAGAGACTGATCATGCTGAACACCGCCTCCGTCACCCCGCTGCGCCGCAAGGCGGGCCTCATCCTCGTGGCCCTGGTCGCCTCGACCGCCGCCGGCGCGGTCTGGGCCGCCAATCCCGCGCCCGCCCCCGAGCCGGCCGTGATCACCCGCCCCGACTGGGTCGAGAAGCCCGACGCCAACGATCTGGCCCGTTACTATCCGGCCGACGCGGCGGCGGCGAAGGCTCCGGGCCGGGCGCTCATCACCTGCCGCGTCGCCCTCGACGGCCGGCTGGAGAACTGCCGGGTCCTCCGCCAGAGCGACGGGCCCTACGCGTTCGGCGACGCGGCCCTGCAACTCAGCCAATTCTTCCGCATGCAGCCCAAGACCATCGACGGCCAGCCCATCGCCGGGGGCCAGGTGACCATCCCGATCGCCTTCAGCGTTCCGCGGTAGGGCGACAGGACTTCAAAGAAAAAGGGGCGGTGGATGACCACCGCCCCTTCGTCGTTTCTACGCGGCCAATTCTTACCGGAAAGGCGGCTCGTCGAAGGCGCGCAGCTTGCGCGAGTGCAGGTTGGGGCCTTCCGCATGCAGCAGCTGGCAGGTCAGAATGCCGATCTGCAGGTGCTGGCTGATCGCCCGCTCGTAGAAGGCGTTGGCCTGGCCCGGCAGCTTGATCTCGCCGTGCAGCGGCTTGTCCGACACGCACAGCAGCGTCCCGTACGGCACCCGGAAGCGGTAGCCCTGGGCGGCGATGGTGGCGCTTTCCATGTCGATGGCGACGGCGCGGCTCTGGTTGAAGCGCAGGGCCGACAGGCTGTGGCGCAGTTCCCAGTTGCGATCGTCGGTGGTGACCACGGTGCCGGTGCGCAGGCGCTTCTTCAGCTCCTGGCCGGTGTCGCCGCTGATCGCCTTGGCCGCGTCGTAGAGGGCGCGCTGCACCTCGGCGATCGACGGCACCGGAATCTCCGGCGGCAGCACCACGTCGAGCACGTGGTCGTCGCGCAGATAGGCATGGGCCAGCACGTAGTCGCCGATGGTCTGGGTGTCGCGCAGGCCGCCGCAGTGGCCGATCATCAGCCAGGCCTGCGGGCGCAGCACCGCCAGGTGGTCGCAGATGGTCTTGGCGTTGGAGGGGCCGACGCCGATGTTGACCAGGCTGACGCCCTGACCGTTCGGGGCGATCAGGTGGTAGGCCGGCATCTGGTGCTTGCGCCACGCCCCGTCGGCGATGGCCTGCTCGGCGTTCGGCGTGTCGGCCGTGACCACCACGCCGCCCGAGCACGACAGCGCCGTGTACGGACTATCGGGCTTCTTCAGCTGCTCGACGCCCCAGCGGACGAACTCGTCGACATAGCGGTGGTAGTTGGTGAACAGGATGAACGGCTGCACGTGCTCGGCCGGCGCGCCGGTGTAGTGGCGCAGGCGGGCCAGCGAGAAGTCGGTGCGCAGGCCGTCGAACAGCGCCAGCGGCCGGGTTTCCTCCAGCGCCGGGTTCCAGACGCCGTCGGCGATCTCATCGCCGATGAAGGCCAGGTCCGTGGTCGGGAAAAAGCGGGCGATGTCCTCGCTGCGCACGTCGGCCTGGTTCAGGTCGATGCTGGCGTCCAGCACGTAGGGATAGGGGATCTCCTGCTCGGAGCGGGCGACCTCGATCTCGACCTCGAAGTCGTCCATCAGCAGCGACAGCTGCTCGACCAGATAGTCCTGGAACTGGGCCGGCTTGGTGATCGTGGTCGAATAGACGCCCGGACGGCTGACCCGGGCGAAGGCGCGCGCCAGTTTCGGCGGCAGGGCCTCGGGATCGTAGGTCAGGCGCAGCTCGGGATAGGTGAACGAGCCGTCGAACCGCATCTGCGGGTCGGGGCGGGTTCCATGTTCGAGATAGGCCCGGAGGGCGGTGCGCAGGGCCTCGACGGCGCGCTGGTATTCGGAGTTGAGCCGCTCGACGACGGCGATCGCTTTTTCTTGGTTTGACATGGGTCTTTATAGCGACATTTCACGACATTGGCGAGACGGGCGGCCCGTCCAGGTGGAAAACTTTCTTACTTAGCGAGGTCGCTCGCCGCCGGGTCAATCCGGGAACGGGCAACGGCCTTTCGTCTCTACAGGTGCGCCTGTTTATCCGGCGTGGCGTGCAGCAAGCCGGCCAAGATCACCTCTAGGGCATGGACGAACCCAGGTTCGTCGGCCACAAGGGCGGAAATGCTCAAATAAGGAGCGAATGGCGGCGCGGACCTTCTCGCGCGTCTTTCCTCCATAATACAGAACACTTCCGTCGACGCCGACGGCGCGCCAGGGGGCCCCGATGAACAAACGCTTCGCCTATCTGATCATCGGCGCGATGGTGCTGGGGGTGCTCGTCGGCTGGGGGTGCAACCAGTTCCTCGACGCCGAAGGGGCCAAGTCGGCGGCTTCGGGCCTGTCTCTGATCACCGACATTTTCCTGCGCCTGATCAAGATGATCATCGCGCCCCTGGTGTTCACCACCCTGGTCGCCGGCATCGCCCACATGGAGGACGCCGCCGCGGTGGGCCGCATCGGGGCCAAGACCCTGGGCTGGTTCATCGGCGCCTCGGCCGTCTCCCTGCTGCTGGGCCTCCTGATGGTTCACCTGCTGCAGCCGGGCCATGGCCTGCATCTGGTGGAGGCCGCGGTTTCCTCCAAGCCCGCCGCCTCGACCGACGCCTTCACGCTGAAGGGCTTCATCACCCACCTGGTGCCGACCTCGATCTTCGACGCCATGGCCAAGAACGAGATCCTGCAGATCGTCGTCTTCTCGCTGTTCGTCGGCACCGCGGTCGCCGCGCTCGACGACAAGGCCCCGCAGGTGCTGCACCTGGTCGAGCAGTGCGCCCAGATCATGCTCAAGGTCACCGGCTTCGTCATGAAGCTGGCCCCGCTGGCGATCTTCGCGGCCCTGGCCTCGACCATCGCCACCCAGGGCCTGGCCATGCTGGGCGCCTACGCCAAGTTCGTGCTGGGCTTCTACGCGACCATGGGCACGCTGTGGGTGCTCCTCTTCGCCGCCGCCTTCGTGGTGCTGGGCAAGCGCGCCATCCCGCTGTTCGGGGTGATCCGCGAACCGGCTCTGCTGGCCTTCTCGACCGCCTCGTCGGAAGCCGCCTACCCCCGCATCCTCGACAGCCTGCCCAAGGTGGGCGTGCGCCGCCGCATCGTCTCGTTCGTCCTGCCGCTGGGCTATTCGTTCAATCTCGACGGCTCGATGCTCTACTGCACCTTCGCCACCATGTTCATCATGCAGGCCCACGGCGTGCACCTGACCATCCAGCAGCAGATCTTCATGCTGCTGCTGCTGATGGTGACCTCCAAGGGCATCGCCGGCGTGCCGCGCGCCTCGCTGGTGGTGATCATGGCCACCCTCACCTATTTCGGCCTGCCCGAGGCCTGGATCGCCCTGGTGCTGGGCGTCGACCACCTGCTCGACATGGGCCGCTCGGCGACCAACGTCGTCGGCAACTCGGTCGCCGCCGCCGTCGTGGCCAAGTGGGAGGGGGAGCTGGAGGATATGCCGGAGGCCGAGGCCGCCAAAGCCTGATCCTTTCTCCGTAAAATCCCCGCGAAAGCGGGGACCCAGGCGTTTTATCGTCGAGCGCCCCGCGTTTCAGAAAAAGCCTGGGCCCCCGCTTTCGCGGGGGTTTTACGGTTTGGGGGTGGGGGGGGTGAGCGATGCCCCCAACAACACCGCCTCCCTCGCCCTCGTGGCGAAGGCCCATGCCGGCCGCTGCTCAGACCCAGACCGCATTCAAAAGGTCTGAGCAGGCTGAACCATGGGTCCTGGGCACAAGGCCCAGGAAAGCGAAGAGGGGATGCGGTCATCGGAAAAGCGGATCGAGCGCGGGAAGCCGCAAAACCTTCCCCCTCCCCGGCCCAAAAATGGGACGCCTTGACCATTGACGGCGGCCTCGTCAGGCCCAATCTTTCGCGCGAGGGACTGTAAGGACAAACGCTATGGTCAAGCTGAAAACCATCGCCCGAGCCACGCTGGTCGGGGCCGGCCTGGCCGGCGCGCTTCTCGCGGCCCCGGCTCTGGCCGACGAAACCGCCGCGCCGCAGAAGGCCCAGCGCCAGTGCTTCCAGCTGTCGGACTGGCAGGGCTGGAGCGCCCCCGACAAGAACACCCTCTACATGAAGGTGCGCAATCGCGACGTCTACAAGGTCGACCTCGCCTGGGGCAGCAACCAGCTAACCTGGCCGGGCAACTTCCTGGTCTCGACCGTCCGCGGCATCGACACCGTCTGCAACCCGATCGACCTGGACCTCAAGGTCTCCGACAGCAGCGGCTTCGCCATGCCGATCCGCGCCAAGACCATCACCAAGCTGACGCCGGAAGAGATCGCCGCCATCCCCAAGAAGGACCGGCCGTAACCGACCGCGCATCCATCGCTGTTTCGTGAAAGGCGCGGATCGCAGGGTCCGCGCCTTTTCTCTTGGCCGCGCGCCGGGTCCGGGCTCTTAATGCCGCAACGTCGGGTCCACGACGGACTGGCGATCGAGCGGAGCGACACCATGGGTCTGCTGGACAATCTGACGGGTCTGCTGGGCGGCCAGGGCGACCTGGCCGAGGCGGTCAAGAGCCTGGGCGTGGCGGGCGGGGTCGGCGGCCTCGTCGACGCCTTCCAGAAGGGCGGCCTGGGCGAAGTCGCACAGTCGTGGGTCGCCAGCGGCCACAACCTGCCGGTCTCGGCCGAACAGATCCAGGCCGTGCTCGGCTCGGGCGCCGTCGGCCAGTTCGCCGAGAAGCTGGGCGTCGATCCGCAGACGGCGGCCGCCAAGCTGTCGGAGATTCTGCCGGGCCTCGTCGACCAGCTGACCCCAGGCGGCAAGCTGCCTGACGAGGGCATCGGCGGCGCGGTCGGCGACCTGCTGGGCGGCTTCCTGAAGAGCTAGGCCGACATCAGGGCGCGAGGCGCGCCAGCCGGCGCGCCTCGGCCAGGAACGGCGCGGAGTCATTGACAAGGAAAGCGTGGGTGATGAGCGGCGGGGGCTCGTCGCGCTCGAACGTGAAGACCAGATAGGTCGCCCGGCTGCTCATCCGTCGCGAGAAGACCACGCCGTCGCAGTTGGCCCCGGCATGGTTCTCGAGGCGTGCGCCCCAGACCGCCGGCCCATCGTTCCAATGCATCAGAGGCTCGGCCGGCGGGGCGTCGGTCACCGTGATGAAAGCGCTGGCTTCGACCCAGTCGACGGGCGCGCGCCCCTTCAACGTCTCCAGGACGTGAACCCTCGCCTCTCCGGCCTGGCAGGCCTCGCTGGCCTGTTCGACCCGCCGCAACTCGGCCTCACGCTCAGCCTTCTTGGCTTTCGAGGCGCGTCGTTCCAACGGCGGAGGACCAAGGTCGTAGAAATCGCAGAACATCGTCCACGCGCCGTCGCCGTGCTTGCCGGCGTCGCTGACCGAAACGATATGGACGCCGTTCGCCCGCGCGAACGCCTGCCCGAAGTCTTCGCGCCAGTCCTGCGTGAGGGCGATCACGCCTGGATTGTGGGCGCGACTGCAAGCCGACGCCTCCGACCAGCACTGCAGGCTCATCAGGGCGACGACGGCGGCGGCGAGAGTCCTCATGGCGCCATGACGCCGCAAACCGTTGGTCATGGCAAGGCTCGCCCCGCCCTACTCCCCCGCCGCCTCCAGCAGGGCGACCACCATGGCGTTGACCGGGGTCGCGATCCCGTGGGCCGCGCCCTTGCGGACGATGACGCCGTTGCGGGCGTCGATCTCCATGGGGCGGCCGGCCAGGCGGTCGGCGTGCAGGGAGTTGACCCCGTCCGGCGGGCTGGCGCGATAGCCCGCCACCACTTCATCCGGCAGCTCCAGCGGCAGGTCAGCGCCTTCCGCGCGGCCCACGGCGACGCACTCGGCCGCCAGGTCGCGCATGATCGCGGCGACGTCGTCGCGGCGGGCGACGCCGGCCGGCTTCAGGGTCAGGGCGCTGACGGCGCCGGCGCAGTTGAGGGCCAGCTTGCGCCAGGCGACGGTCTTGAAGTCGTCGGTGGTCGCCACCTCGATCGGCGTATGGGCCAGGAGGCCGGCGAAGGCCTCGCCCGCCGCCCCGGCCGGAACCTTGATCCAGCCCAGCCGCCGCTGGCGGATCACGCCGGGCGCAGTGCGTTCGGCCGGGATGTCGACCACCGCCGGGACGATGCGCTCGGCCGGCAGGTAGGAGCTGAAGCGCTCGACGTGCTCGACGCCGTTCTGCAGCACCGCCACCCGCGTGTCGGGGCCGACCAGCCCGGCCAGCCAGACCGCGGCGCCGGCGGCGTCATAGGTCTTGGTGGTGACCAGCACCCAGTCGTGGGGCGCAGCCTCCGCCGGATCGGTCAGCACCGTTGGCGTGGCGACCAGCGTCCGCTCCGGCGTCTCGACCTCCAGCCGCGTAAAGGCGGTGCGGGCGCACAGGGTCACCTCGTGGACCTGCGAAAGCCAGGCCGCCAGGGTTCCACCGACCGCGCCGGGACCAATCACCGCGATGCGCATGCATGCTCTCCAGAACGAAAAACGCCGCCCGGCTTAGCGGGCGGCGTCAATCTCGTCACGACGGTTCGGCGACTAGTGGTCGGCCGAAACGATGTCGGTGCGCTTCTGCAGCATGGCCTCGAAGCTCGACCACACGCCGTCGGCGCCGTGCCACTGGCCCTTGGTCGCGGCCTTGGAATATTCCGTGGCGCGGGCCTCGAAGAAGTTGGCGTGCTCGACGCCGCTGAGCAGGGCCTGCAGCCACGGCAGCGGGTTTTCCTTCACGCCGTAGACTTCCGGCAGGTCCAGCTGGCGCAGGCGCCAGTCGGCGACGAAGCGGATGTACTGCTTGATGTCGTCGGGCGTCATGCCCTGGATGTCGCCGGCCTCGAAGGCCAGGTCGATGAAGTTGTCCTCCATGCCGACCACGGTCTTGCAGCAGTCGACGATGTCGTCGGCCACGCTCTTGGTGACCGCGCCGGTCTCCTTGTTGAAGGCGTGGTACAGCTTGATGATGCCGTCGCAGTGCAGGCTCTCGTCGCGGATCGACCACGAGACGATCTGGCCCATGCCCTTCATCTTGTTGAAGCGCGGGAAGTTCATCAGCATCGCGAACGAGGCGAACAGCTGCAGGCCCTCGGTGAAGCCGCCGAACATGGCCAGCGTGCGGGCGATGTCGGCGTGGCTGTCGACGCCGAAGGTCTGCATGTAGTCATGCTTGGCCTTCATGGCCTCGTATTCCATGAACGCCGAGAACTCGGTCTCGGGCATGCCGATGGTCTCGAGGAGCAGGGCGTAGGCCGCGATATGGATCGTCTCCATGTTCGCGAACGAAGCCAGCATCATCTTCACCTCGGTCGGTTTGAACACCCGACCGTAGCGCTCCATGTAGTTGTCCTGCACCTCGACGTCGGACTGGGTGAAGAAGCGGAAGATCTGCGTCAGCAGATTGCGCTCCTTGTCGTTCAGCTTGACGGCCCAGTCCTTGAGGTCCTCGCCCAGCGGCACCTCTTCCGGCATCCAGTGGACCTGCTGCTGCTTCTTCCAGAAGTCATAGGCCCAGGGATAGCGGAAGGGCTTGTAGCCGCCTGAGGGGATCATGAGGCCGGGCGTGGTGATCAGCGAGGCGGACATGGCGGTCTCCAGAGCGGGCGGACGCGAATCGAGCGGACGAGTAGGATCTAGATAGCGCAGGGCGACGGCGCGCATCTAGTGGTCAGATTGTCTCAGCACACAAGATGTTGTGGGCAGAATGGGTAACCAATGATGAATCGAGCTTACACCATCTATGGCGCGCTTGGCTCGGGCTCGGTCCCCGTCGAAGCGACTTTGACCCTATTGGGGCATCCCTACACGGTCATCGAGGCGCCCACCTGGGAGGGCGCGGCCCAACAGGCCAAGGTCGCGGGCGTCAATCCGATGAAGCAGATCCCGGCCCTTGTCACCCCCGACGGCGAGACGATCACCGAGAGCGCGGCGATCCTGATCTGGCTGGCCGACAACCATCCGGAAGCTAGGCTGGGGCCGGCCGTCGGCGATCCGCGCCGGGGCCAGTTCCTGCGCTGGATGACCTTCATCCCGGCCTCGATCTATTCGCTGTTCTGGGTGCGCGACGATCCCTCGCGGCTGGCCGGGCCGGATCCGGAGGCCCAAGCCCGCGTCAAGGCCGCCACCGCCGACCGCATCGCCGACTGCTGGGCGATGATGGACGCCCAGGTCGAGCCCGGCGCCTACATCCTGGGCGACGAGCTGACCGTGCTCGACCTCTATGTCGCCGTCGTCAGCCGCTGGGGCTCGCGCCGGGTGCGGTTCTACGACCGCGCGCCGAAGATGGCCGACGTGGTGCGGCGGGTGGATAGCGATCCGCGGCTGGCGGGGTTCTGGGAGAAGCGCTTCCCGTTCGTGGAGGGGTGGGAGAAGAACGGCGCGCAAACCTGATCCTTCTCCCCTTGCGGGAGAAGGTGGCGGCGAAGCCGACGGATGAGGGGTCTCTCAAACGAAACCCGCCCAACCTAGCCTTGCCGCCGCCGCAGCGGATCGGTCTGAGAGACCCCTCACCCGACCTCCTTCGGAGGCCACCCTCTCCCGCAAGGGGAGAGGGATCGCGCTTTACGCGGCGCCGCTTGCCCGCTATCAACCCGCTCGATGCAATTGGCCGCGACCAAAATTATTACCCGCAAAACGACCCGCTTCGGCGGGGCGGCGGGTATGCGCGCGATCTGACGCAAGCATCCCCAGACCAGCCCCGCACTGCGCGGGGCGGCTCTCTTGATCACGAGACCTGACGGCTCCCCGCGCTCCACATCACTTGGAGACGCACGACCATGAGCCACAAGTTTTCCCTTTCGAACCCGCCGCATGTCGGCGTCGTCGGCGCCACCGGCCTGGTGGGCGGCATGATGCTGAAGCTGCTGGCCGAGCGGGACTTCCCGCTGGCCTCGCTGCGGGTCTTCGCCTCGGCCCGCTCGGCCGGTCAGGCCCTGGCCTGGAAGGACGGGTCGGTGACGGTGGAGGACGCCGCCGGCGCCGACTTCGCCGGCCTCGACATCGTGTTCTTCTCGGCCGGCGGCGACACCTCGCGCGAACTGGCCCCCAAGGCCGCCGCGGCCGGGGCGATCGTCATCGACAACTCCTCGGCCTGGCGCAGCGACCCCGACGTGCCGCTGGTGGTGTCGGAGGTGAACCCCGACGCCCTGGCCGTGATCCCCAAGGGCATCGTCGCCAATCCCAACTGCACCACCATGGCCGCCATGCCGGCCCTGAAGCCGCTGCACGACCGCGCGGGCCTCAAGCGCCTGACCGTCAGCACCTACCAGGCCGCCTCGGGCGGCGGGGTCGAGGGCATCCGGGTGCTGTCCGAGCAGGTGCAGGCCGGCGCGGCCGGCGATCTCGACGGCCTGGCCCTGTCGCCGGACGCCGCCCCCCTGCCCGAGCCGCAGAAGTGGGCCGTGCCCCTGGCCTACAACGTGGTGCCGCTGAACTACGTGCTGGGCGAGGACGGCTATACCGAGGAGGAGCTGAAGCTGCGCGACGAGAGCCGCAAGATTCTGGGCCTGCCCGACCTGCCGGTCACCGGCACCTGCGTGCGGGTGCCGGTGTTCAGCGGCCATGCCCTCTCGATCAACGCCGAGTTCGAGCGGCCGATCTCGGTGGCCGAGGCCCTGGAGCTGCTGGGCGCCGCGCCGGGCGTGGTGCTGGACGATGTGCCCAACCCCTTGGCCGCCACCGGCCAGGATCCGGTGTTCGTCGGCCGCGTGCGTCCCGACCCGACGGTCGAACACGGCCTGGCGCTCTTCGTGGTCGGCGACAACCTGCGCAAGGGCGCGGCGCTGAACGCCGTGCAGGTGGCCGAGGTGCTGGTCGGCGGCTGACGCTGATTGAGGGCGCTTGCCGCACGGCGAGCGCCCTCCCCTCTAGGCGCGACAGCATGCCGCGCAGCCCTGGGGCGAGCGTTCATCCCCTCTTCACCGCGCGGGCGCGATGGCTGTCGGCAGGATGAAGATTTCGCAGCTTTCGACCACCGACACGGGCGCTTTGGCCGCCCCCGTCGCCTATCCCGGGGGGACGGCGGCCGCGACGGCCGCGCTCAACGACACGACGGGATCGGTCGGGCTGGACCAGCAGCTGGGCGCCTATCACGCCCTGGCCGAGCGCTGGGCCGGCGCGGGCCACGGCGAGCGCGCGGGCCTCTCCCAGGCGCTCAACGAGTCGCCCTTCGCCAAGACCGTGCAGTCGGCGCTGAACACCTTCACCAAGGCCGCCTGGGCCGGCTCCGACGCCGCCCAGCCGGTTCCCCAGCAGAAGGCGCTGGACGCCTTCGACGGCCTCTCCGAGACCGACCAGACCATCGTCGCCTCGCTGCAGGTCGGCGTGCCCGGCGCCAAGGGGCCGGCCACCGTCGGCGACTACCGCGCCCGCCTGCAGTCCGACCGCGACGCCGCCCAGCCCTCGGCCACGCCGCGCGACACCGTCACCCTCTCACCCGAAGCCCAGGCCCGCCTGGCCGGCGGAGCCGCGCCCGAGACGGCCGCCGCGCCGGCCGTGGAAGCGACCCCGGAGATGGCGGCGGCGATCAGCGCCTACGGCAAGGCGGCGGGGTAGTCCTTTTATCTCCCGTCATTCCCGCCCTTGTGGCGGGAACCCCTCTGTCAGCCGCAAGGGCGAGAGGGGCGACGTGCTGAGCACGTCGCTTGCATTTCACATGCGGGCGGAAACAGGGTTTCCCGCCACAAGGGCGGGAATGACGGGCTGATTGGGGAAGTGATCGAGCGCCGCCGGTTCGCCCTTGCCCACGGTTACCTCGCCCGCCAGCCAGTCGATGAAGGCCCGCACCCGGGCCGGCAGTTGGCCGCCGTGGCCGACATAGACGGCGTGGATCAGTTCGATGTCGCCGGGATTGAAGGCCTCCAGCACCGGGACCAGGCGCCCCGCGGCGATGTCGGGGCCGACGTGCAGCACCGACAGCCGGGCGATCCCCTGCCCGGCCAGGGCCAGCACGCGGGCGCTCTCGCCGTCGCCGACCTCGGCCCGGCCGTGGACCGGGCGGAAGACGCCCTCGCCGTCGATCAGGAACGGCCAGGAGTCGCAGTGGCGGGCGAAGTTGAAGGTGATCAGTTCGTGACGAGGCAGGTCGTCGGGGTGGGCGGGCGTCCCGGCGCCCGCCAGATAGGCCGGCGAGGCGACCAGCACCATCCGGCTCTGGGCGATCTTGCGGGCCATCAGCTGCGAGGCCCGCATGGGCCCGACGCGGATCGCCACGTCGGCCCGCTCGTCCATCAGGTCGATCACCTGGTCGGTGACGGTGATGTCGAGCTGGATGTCGGGGTGGGCGGCCAGGAACCTCGGGGCCAGGGGCAGCAGGTAGTGCTGGCCGAACGGCACGCTGGAATTGACCCGCACACGGCCGCGCGGGGCGGCGCTGGCAGCCACGGCGCGCTCGGCCTCGTCGAGGTCGGCCAGCACCCGCAGCGAGTGCTCGTGGAAGGTCTGGCCCTCGGCGGTCAGGGTCAGCTTGCGGGTCGAGCGGTTGACCAGCCGCGCGCCGAGCCGCGCCTCCAGCCGGGCCACCAGCTTGCTGACCGCCGACGGCGTCATCCGCAAGCTGCGCGCCGCGGACGAGAAGCCGCCCTGCTCCACCACCCGGACGAAGACCTCCATCTCGGCGGTGCGATTGATTTCCTGCCGCGCCATAGCGCCTTCAATTCACAAGTGATGATCCTTCCGGCAATCTAATTCATCGAACGCGCCAACGCTATCTGACGGTCCGCACATTCACCGGAGCCGGCCGTCATGCCCCTCGCCCTCTATGCCCTGACCGTCGGCGCCTTCGGCATCGGCGTCACCGAGTTCGTCATCATGGGCCTGCTGTTGCAGGTCTCGGCCGATCTCGGCGTCTCGATCCCCACGGCCGGCTGGCTGACCACCGGCTACGCCCTGGGCGTCTTCGTCGGCGCGCCGATCCTGACCCTGGCCACGCGCCGCCTGCCGCCCAAGACCACGCTGCTGGCGCTGATGGCCATCTTCACCCTGGGCAACCTGGCCGCCGCCCTGGCGCCGAACTTCGCCCTGCTGATGGGCGCGCGGATCGTCACGGCCCTGGCCCACGGCACCTTCTTCGGCGTCGGCTCGCTGGTCGCCGTCAGCCTCGTGCCGCCCGAGCGCAAGGCCTCGGCCATCGCCATCATGTTCACCGGCCTGACCCTGGCCACCCTGCTGGGCGTGCCGTTCGGGGCCTGGCTGGGCCTGGCCTTCGGCTGGCGCTCGACCTTCTGGGCGGTGGCCGCCATCGGCGCCCTGGCGCTCGTGATCCTGGCCCTGCTGGTCCCCAAGGGCGACAAGGCCGTCGATCCCGCGCCCCTGAAGGAAGAGTTCGCCGTCCTGGCACGTCCGCAGGTGCAGCTGGGCCTGGTGATGACGGTGCTCGGTTTCGGCGGGGTGTTCGCGGTGTTCACCTACATCCAGCCGATCCTGACGCAGCTGGCCGGCTTCTCGGAGGCCGCCGTCTCGCCGATCCTGCTGGTGTTCGGCGCGGGCCTGGTGGCCGGCAACCTGCTGGGCGGCCGCTGGGCCGACAGGAACCTCAACGCCGCCCTGGCCGGCAGCATCGCCGTCCTGACCGTGGTCATGCTGGCCTCGGGCTGGGCGTTCCACGACAAGATCGGCGCGGTGCTGGCCGCCTTCCTGCTGGGCGCGGCCGCCTTCGCCACCGTCGCCCCGCTGCAGATGCGGGTGCTCAGCCAGGCCGGCGGCGCGGGCAAGGGCCTGGCCTCCAGCCTCAACATCGCCGCCTTCAACCTCGGCAACGCCATCGGCGCGGCCCTGGGCGGCGCGGTGATCGCCCACGGCGCGGGCCTGGCGGCCATCGCCCCGATCGCGGCCCTGGTGCCGATGGCCGCCCTCGCCCTGGCGGCGCTGAGCCTTGGCCTGGAACGCCGCGAGAAACTGGCGGCGGCCTGAGCCGATATCTCCTCCCCCGCTTGCGGGGGAGGGGGACCGCGAAGCGGTGGAGGGGGCGAGTTCAAGCTCGGCGCTCCGTCACTCGCCCCCTCCGTCACGGCGCTGATAGCGCCGCGCCACCTCCCCCGCTTCGCGAGGGAGGAGCTAGCCCCCAGGCCGAAAGTCGGATCGAGCAAGAACCGCTTCTCCGGGAGCGCTATCGCCGACCGGCCGGGATCCCTTCCCCGTCTTCCTCAGGAGACCTCCCATGGAATACCGCACGCTCGGCCGGTCCGGCCTCAAGGTCCCCGCCCTCAGCTTCGGCGCCGGCACGTTCGGCGGCCAGGGGCCGTTGTTCAGCGCCTGGGGCGACACCCGGGTCGAGGAGGCCCGGCGGCTGATCGACATCTGCCTGGAGGCCGGCGTCACCCTGTTCGACACCGCCGACGTCTATTCGAACGGCGCCTCCGAGGAGATCCTCGGCGAGGCCCTGGCCGGCCGCCGCGACGAGGCGCTGATCTCCACCAAGCTCGGCCTGCCGATGGGCGACGGGCCGCTCGAGGCCGGGGCCTCGCGCCTGCGGCTGGTGCGCGGCGTCGAGGCGGCGCTGAAGCGGCTGAAGACCGACCGCATCGACCTCTTGCAACTGCACGCCTTCGACGGGACGACACCGGTGGAGGAGACGCTGTCGGCCCTCGACGACCTCGTGCGCGCCGGCAAGGTGCTCTATGTCGGCGCCTCCAACTTCGCCGGCTGGGAGCTGATGAAGTCGCTGGCCGCCGCCGACCGCCACGGCTGGCCCCGCTATGTCGCCCACCAGGCCTATTACTCGCTGGCCGGCCGCGACTACGAGTGGGAGCTGATGCCGCTGGCCGCCGACCAGGGCGTCGGCGCCATGGTCTGGAGCCCGCTGGGCTGGGGCCGCCTGACGGGCAAGATCCGCCGGGGCCAGCCGCTGCCGGAAACCAGCCGCCTGCACCAGACCGCCGACGCCGGCCCGCCGGTCGACGACGAGCGCCTCTACCGCATCGTCGACGCCCTGGACGCCATCGCCGCCGAGACCGGCAAGACCGTGCCGCAGATCGCCATCAACTGGCTGCTGCGCCGCCCCACCGTTTCCAGCGTCATCGTCGGCGCCCGCACCGAGGAGCAGCTGCGCCAGAACCTCGGCGCCGTCGGCTGGAGCCTGAGCCCCGAACAGGTCGCCGCCCTGGACGCCGCCAGTGCGGTCACCCCGGCCTATCCCTACTACCCCTACTGGCGCGAAGGCGGCTTCCGACAGGTGAACCCGCCGCTGGTGTAGGGCGTCGGAACGCCCTCGGGAAAACTCAGGATCATCGTCCCGTAATTTGCTCGTCATCCCGGAAAGCCCGAAGGGCTTATCCGGGACCCAGGGGCCAAGCGCAGTGCGGCCGCCCCTGGGTCCCGGCTCTGCGGTCCGCTACGCGGCCCTCCGGCCGGGATGACGGCTGAAGGGGCGTCGAGTGCGAAGCCGGGAAATACGGCGGGCGGCTCCCCATGGCCCGTCCGGCCGCCGCCTGCTAAGCCCCCGCCATGCTCACCGATCCCTTCTTCTACGCCGTCGCCGTTCCCGCCGTGATCCTGGTGGGCCTGGCCAAGGGCGGGTTCGCGGGGATCGGGGTGGTGGCCACGCCCCTGCTGGCCCTGGCCGTCGGGCCGGTGAAGGCCGCGGCGATCCTGCTGCCGCTCTTGATCCTGCAGGACGTCGTCGGCGTCTGGTCCTATCGCAAGACCTGGGACAAGGGCCTGCTGATCCTGATGGTCCCGCCGGCCGCGGTCGGCATCTTCCTGGGCTGGGCCCTGGCGGCGCTGGTGTCGTCGTCGGCGGTGGAGCTGGCGGTCGGGCTGGTGTCGGTGCTGTTCGCCGCCCAGCGCCTGTGGGCCGAGCGGGCGGTCAAGGCCGCCGCCGCGATCGAGGCCACGCCCGGCCGGCCGTGGCTGGGCGCCCTGTGCGGCATGGCCTCGGGCTTCACCAGCCAGATCTCCCACGCCGGCGGCCCGCCGTTCCAGATCTACGTCCTGCCCCGCCGCCTGCCGCGCGACGTCTTCGTGGGCACCAGCGCCATCTTCTTCGCCATCGTCAACTGGATGAAGATGCCGGCCTACCTGGCGCTCGGCCAGTTCACGCCTAGCGTGCTGACCGCCGTGGCCGTGCTGACGCCCCTGGCCCTGGCCTCCACCTGGGCTGGCGTCTGGCTGGTGCGGCGCGTGCCGGCCGAGGGCTTCTACAAGGTGATCTACGTCCTGCTGATCCTGGTCGGAACCAAGCTGGCCTGGGACGGATTGATGGGCCTGGCGTGATCATCGGTCACGCTTGCCTTGCGCCCTTTCGGCGCCATGATGATCGACGTTTATACGTCACCCAATTCGACTAGGCTGGGCGGGCCATGACGATCTCAGACTTCACCAAGCATTATCCCACGTCGGGCGCGAAGCTCGCCGACCTGATCGTGCACCTGGCGGGCCTGGCCTGCGCCCTGCTCGGCGGCGGCATCCTGCTGGGCCTGGCCTTCGGCCTGGGCTCGCTGAGCCAGATGGCCGCCATCGGGGTCTATACCCTGGGCATGGTGACCATGCTGTCGCTGTCGACCGCCTACAACTTCTCCAAGGCGCGCTGGCAGCCGCTGCTGCGCCGCTTCGACCATGCCGGCATCTTCATCATGATCGCCGCCTCCTACACGCCCTTCACCACCCAGAACCTGACCGGCTGGTGGGCCATCGGCATGACCGCCGCCGTCTGGGGCATCGCCGGGCTGGGCGTGCTGGCCAAGCTGTTCCTGCCGGGCCTCGACAAGCGCTTCTGGGTCGGCCTCTACATGGCCCTGGGCTGGCTGGTGCTGGTGGCCATCAAGCCGATGATCGAGGGCCTGTCGTGGGTGGCCCTGCTGCTGCTGGCCATCGGCGGCATCGTCTATTCCACCGGCACGATCTTCTACCTGATGCGCCGGCTGAAGTTCCGCCGCGCCATCTGGCACGGCCACGTGATCGGCGGCGCAGTCCTGCACTACGCGGCCGTGCTGGTCGGGGTGGTGCTGGCCGGCGCCCGGGCCTGACGCGCATGGCGCGCGACGGGGCTCACGACCACGGACCCGGCGGCACAGAGACCCGCCTCACCATCCAGGGCCTGCTGCGCGACTGGCGCGGACCCGATCCCCTGCGCGGCAAGCGCCTGCCCGCCCCGCTGGCCGGCGCCCACGCCGAGGCGGTCGGCTTTCCCGGCGTGCGCCTGTCGATCGAACAGGCCGAGGACGCGCTGAAGACCGCCGCCGACCGCCTGACGCCGGTGCGCTCGCTGATCGGCATGGACGAGTTCAACATCCTGGCCCTGTCGGGCGGGGCGGCCGGCGGCGCCTATGGCGCGGGCGTGCTGACGGGCCTGTCCAAGGCCGGCCGGCGGCCCCACTTCGCCATCGTCACCGGCGTCTCGACCGGCGCCCTGATCGCGCCCCTGGCCTTTCTGGGCCCGGAGTGGGACGACCGCCTGACCGACGCCTATCTGGGCGGCCACGCGGCCGAGCTGCTCAGCCTGCGCCGCCTGGCCCCGGCGCTGGGCCCCAGCATCTTCAAGGGCGAAAGCCTGGACGCCCTGGTCGAGCCCTTCGTCGACGAGACCCTGATCGAGGCCGTCGCCGTCGAGCACGCCCGCGGCCGCCGCCTGCTGATCGCCACCACCAATCTCGACAACCAGCGGGCCTCGATCTGGGACATGGGGGCCATCGCCACCCACGGCGGCCCCGAGGCCGTGAAGCTGTTCCGCGAGATCCTGGTGGCCTCGGCCTCGGTGCCGGGCCTGTTTCCGCCCAAGCTGTTCGACGTCGAGTGCGACGGCGAGCGGCGGCAGGAGATGCATGTCGACGGCGGCGTGGCCGCGCCGCTGTTCCTGATGCCCGACGCCCTGCTGCACTGGCGCAACCTCGGTTCGCGCGTCCGCCGCGGCCGGGTCTACGTCATCGTCAATACAGTGCTGGATCCCTCGCCGCGCTCGACCCCGCCGGGCGTGGCCTCGATCATGGGCCGCAGCTTCGAGACCATGCTGCGGTTCTCCTACCGCCAGGCCCTGAGCCTGGCCGAAGGCTTCTGCACGCGCCACAACCTGCCGCTCAGCGTGGCCTCGATCCCGGGCGACTTCGACGGCTTCAACATGCTGCGGTTCGACACCGTGACCATGCGCAAGATCTACGACAAGGCCGAGGCCCTGGCGATGGACGACAAGGTCTGGACCAGCCCGGCGCTGGAGCCGACCGGCTGGCGCGGCCTGTTCCGCCGCCCCGGCGGCCGCCCCAAGCCCGAGCCCGGCGCGATCAGCCTGGATCCCGGAACCGAGGGCTGAGCGCCTAGCGCCGCCAACGACGGCGGCGACGGCGGCCCAGGCCCTGGGTCTCCATGGCGCCGATGGCCTGGAAGGCCTCCCAGAAGCCGACCAGGGCCACCAGGCCCGGAAACAGCAGGAACTCCGGCTCGCTCATCGTGTCGAACAGCACCCCGCGCCGGCTCCAGAACCACAGCTGGTCTTCCGGCGTGAACAGCATCACGTCGTAGAGCATCGCGCGGATCATGACGTTGCGCATCCGCCCGTCGGCCAGGCGCTCGGCCCCGTAGGACACCGTCAGCCGGTAGGGCCGGTCCAGCGGCTGGCCCAGCGTCTTCAGCGCATCCTGCACGCACGGCCGCTGGCCGGTCGCGCCCTGCGGCGCGCAGTGCAGGGTCAGGATGCGTCCGTCGTTCAGCCGCATCAGATAGGCCTCGCGCGGCTGGAAGCCGGCGGCCACCATCACCTCGCCCTCGGCCGCGCGGATGTAGTCGGGCAGGCGCACGACGGGAGGCTTGAGGAGCGTCAGCACGCCCGGCCAGGCCAGCGCCGCGGCCAGCACAAGGCAGATCGTCGCCCCGACGACCCGTCCCGTGAAGGTCACCTCGCCCGCACTTTGCCGACCATACATGGATGACGCCCCCGTCCTGCCCGCCCCGTTCCTAGGCGAGCGGCGGGGCGCGGTCGAGGCGCCTTGCGTCAGGTCGCCGGCTTCTGGGGCTTGGCGTACCAGAGCGCGTTGACGATCACCCAGCGCTCGCCGAAGCGGCCAAGATTGAGGTGGTCGACGAACCAGGGCGTCTCCACCCGCGCCACCGCCACGTTGCCGGCGACGTCCAGCACCCTCACGCTGCGGTTCCAGTCCTGGCGGGGCGTCCGCAGCGCGCCTTGCCGCGTCAGGTCGACCAGTTCGTCGCGGCTCATCCGCCGCAGGCCCAGGGTCTCGTCCGGATCCGGCCGCGAGCGCACCGCGCGCTTGGCCAGGTCCGGATGCAGGACGCGGGCGACGCGGGCCGGATCGCCCTCCAGCTGGCCGTCCACATAGTCGTAGGCCGCCGCCTCGATCGCCTTCACGGCCGCCGGGTCGAACGCCTGCGGCGCGGCGCTGCTCGTCAGGGCGGCGGGATCGGCCGGGGGCGGAACCGAGCCGTCGAGGGCGATCGCCGCGAACAGGGCTGCGAGCATGGAAGTCTCCGGGGTCGAGAGGGGGTCGCTGAACCTGAGGATGTTCCACTCGAGATTTGCCCGCAAAAAGGCGCATCGAGGCGCGCGCGAACAATCTTCGCCATGCGCAGACCCGCCTGCATTGCAGGACGGAAACCGAACGCAGTCGTCCGGCAGCACAAGGCCGCTAGGCAGGAGCCGAACTCAACCTTTCCCGTCCGGTCATGCGCAAGCTCATCCTTCCCGCCCTCGCCGTCGTCCTGCTCGCTTCGGCGGCCCACGCCCAGCCGCCCGGCGGCGGACGCGGCGGCGGCGGTCCGCCCCCAGGAGGCCCGGGGAGCGGCGGACCGGGCGGCGGCGGACCGGGCGGGGTCAAGCAGACCGACCTGGACAAGGTGGTGATCACCGGCGTGGTGACGGCCGTCGATCCGGCCGCCGATCGGGTGACGATCGCCTATGCGGCCTCGGAGCCGCTGAACTGGCCGGCGGGGACCATGCCCTTCGCCACGGTCAAGCCGGGCATGCTGGGCGGGGTGATGGTGGGCCAGAAGGTGCGCTTCACCCTCAGCAATCACCGCATCGCGGCGTTCCTGCCGGAGGGTCCGCCGCCGGAAGGCGGTCCGGGCCCCGGCGGTCCGCCCCCTGGCGGCCCTGACGGCAAGCCGGGCGGCCCGCCTCCGGGCGACGGCTCGGACCGTCCGCCGCCGCCGCGCTGACGCGCGGCAGGGGGCTTTCTTCAGCCGGCCTTCTTGAGGTGGCGGGCGCGCAGCTTTTCGACGCGCGGCGGGTCGGCGCGGAAATCGGCGGCCAGGCCCAGGCGGGCGTTGCACGACGGGCAGCGCACGTGATCCTCGTCGGCCAGTTCGGCCGGCGGGTCGAAGCGGGTGCCGCAGGGCTTGCACTTCCAGTCGCCGACCTGCGGCGGAGGCGGAGGCGCGGCCGGTTCGGGCGTCACCACCCGGGCCGTCTTCTGCAGGCGCTCGAGCGGCGGCGGGCCGCCGGGCGCGGCGACGCCGCTCTTCAGGCTCAGGATTTTGCGGCGCGGGGGCTCGCTATCGCTCATGACGCTCGACGACTTTACGGAAGGATGGTCGCTAGCTGCATGATCGCGGCCGGAAACTCAAGGGTTCGCACGCCTGAGGAGGCACGGGAAGCCGTCCTCACCACTCCGGCTTGAGGCTGAACGACAGGGCCACGACCGAATCTTCCTGCGAGGCCATGCCCATGATCTGGTCCTTGGCCTTGATCTCGCGGCGGATGTAGCCGACCGAGGCCTGCATGGCCCCGCGGCGCCAGCCGACCCCGGCCTGGGCGTCGCCGATCAGCTTGCTGGTGGTGTCGGCGGTGATGCCTGCCCGGCTCCAGTCGCCGTCCTGGCCGCGCAGCAGGTTCATGCCGACCAGCTGGCCGCTGGCCCCGGCGAACAGGTACCAGCGCCCGCGGTCGCCGAAGGCTTCGCGGCCGTCGCGCACGCCCAGGCCGTCGATGACCCGGTCCTCGACGCTCTTGTCCTTCTTGCCGATCCGCACCATGCCCCCGACCTCGGCCGAGCCGCCGGCGCCGCCGAAGCCGACGCCCGCATGGGGGGTGAAGTCGACGGCCAGCTTGCCGGCCCCGAACTTGGCCGCCGCCGGCCAGCCGCGCGAGACGCTGACGTCGACGGTGGCGGCGTCGAAATTGGCCGCGCCCGGACGCACCAGGCTGAGCGGCGCGCTCTGGGCCAGGCGCGAGGAGCTGGCCACCGAGACCCGCACCGAGTCCACGGCATGGCCGTTGTCGCCGACCACGAAGCTGCCCGAGCGCCAGCTGACCGGCCCGCGCTCTTCGTAATAGCGGTCGGCGTCCAGCAGGTTGGCGTCGCCGTAGAGGCCGGCGGGCGAAACGGCGAAGCCCTCGCCTTCCGCCTCGGCGGCGCGCTCGTCGACGGGACGGGCGACGAAGGCGGCGGCCGAAGGCTGGGCCGAGCCGCGACGCGAAAGATCCAGTTTCTGCAGGGCGGGGCTGAGGGCCTGCGCGGACGCCGGCGCAGCCGCCTTGGCGCGCTTGCCCTTGCGAACGGCAGCGTCAGCGTGCGCACCGGCGAGCGCCATTACAGCGCCGCAGCACGTCGCGATCGTTGCGTAAACGATACGCATTGCGGATTCCCCAATCCCAATCTCGCCCACCGTATCCGGCATTTCGGATACGTCCACCGGGAAAACCCGGCGTTCGGTGAACAGTTCGAGACTGTATTGGTTCCGCGCAGAAAAACAGCGGCGCGAGGTGTCGCGCCGCTGTGGTGAATCGTCGCTTAGCCAGTCTTTGTTACTGGCAGGCGAGGCACTCTTCGTAGTCGGTCTTTTCCGCGACGTCGAAGCCCTCGGAGACGCCCTCGACCTTGCCGTCGGCGCCGGCGTAGGCCGCGCGCTGAACCGACTTGGAGCGCAGGTAGTAGAGGCTCTTCACGCCGCGTTCCCAGGCCTGCCAGTGCAGCATGTGCAGGTCCCACTTGTCGACGTCGCCGGGCAGGAAGATGTTCACCGACTGGCTCTGGCAGATTTCCGGCGTGCGGTCGGCGGCCAGCTCGACCACCCAGCGCTGGTCCAGTTCGAAGGCGGTCTTGTAGACGTCCTTCTCGTCCTGGCTCAGGAACTCCAGGTGCTGGACCGAGCCTTCGTTCTCCAGGATCGAGCCCCACACCAGGTCGGTGTTCTGGCCCTTCTCCTCGAGCAGCTTCTCCAGATAGGGGTTCTTCACCGCGAACGAGCCCGACAGGGTCTTGTGGGTGTAGATGTTGGCCGGGATCGGCTCGATGCCGGCGCTGGTGCCGCCGCAGATGATCGAGATCGAGGCGGTCGGGGCGATGGCCAGCTTGTGCGAGAAGCGCTCGACCGAGCCGCGGTCGGCGGCGTCCGGGCACGGGCCCTTCTCTTCGCCCAGGGCGATCGAGGCCTTGTCGGCTTCGCGGCGCAGGTGCTTGAACATCCGCATGTTCCAGCTCTTGGCCAGGGCGCTTTCGAACGGCACGTTCTGGCTTTGCAGGAACGAGTGGAAGCCCATCAACCCGAGGCCCACCGAACGCTCGCGCATGGCGGCGTAGGCGGCCGTCGAGGCCGCGTCAGGGGCGCGGTCGATGAAGTCCTGCAGGACGTTGTCGAGGAAGCGCATGACGTCCTCGATGAAGGTCGGGTGGTCGCGCCACTCCAGGAACGTCTCGGCGTTGACGCTCGACAGGCAGCAGACCGCGGTGCGCTCCTTGCCCAGGTGGTCGGTGCCGGTGTGCAGCATGATCTCGCTGCACAGGTTCGACTGGCGCACCTTCAGGCCGAGCTCCCGCTGGAACGACGGCATGGCGCGGTTCACGGTGTCGGAGAAGATCAGGTAGGGCTCGCCGGTCTGCATGCGCAGGTCCAGGATCTTCTGCCACAGGCCGCGGGCCTCGACTTCGCGCAGCACTTCGCCGGTCTTGGGCGAGCGCAGGCCGAACTTCAGGCCGTCGCGCACGGCGTGCATGAATTCGTCGGTGATCGAGATGCCGTGGTGCAGGTTCAGGGACTTGCGGTTGAAGTCGCCCGAGGCCTTGCGGATCTCCAGGAACTCTTCGATTTCCGGGTGGTGGATGTCGAGATAGACGGCGGCCGAGCCGCGGCGCAGGCTGCCTTGCGAGATCGCCAGGGTCAGGCTGTCCATCACGCGGATGAAGGGGATGATGCCCGAGGTCTGGCCCTGGCCCTTGACCTTCTCGCCGATCGACCGGACGCCGCCCCAGTAGGTGCCGATGCCGCCGCCGTTGGCCGCCAGCCAGACGTTCTCGTTCCAGACGCCCAGGATGCCGTCGAGGCTGTCGTTGACGGCGTTGAGGAAGCAGCTGATCGGCAGGCCGCGATCGGCGCCGCCGTTGCTGAGCACCGGGGTGGCCGGCATGAACCACAGGCGGCTCATGTAGTCGTAGACACGCTGGGCGTGGTCGGCGTCGTCGGCGAAGGCCGTCGAGACGCGCGCGAACATGTCCTGGTAGGACTCGCCCGGCAGCAGGTAGCGGTCTTCAAGCGTGGTCTTGCCGAAATCGGTCAGCAGGGCGTCGCGCGAACGGTCGACCTCGACCTTGCGCACCAGCGCCAGGGCCGGACGTTCCTTGAAGGCCGACGCAGGGCGCGCGGCAGCTTGAATCTTGGTCGCTTCACCAGCGGTCATGTGCAGAACCCGTCCATTTACCATGCGCTTGCGAGAAGCCGTCCGCTTCCAGCGAAGCCGCTAGATATAGTGGGCGTTGCGCCCCCAGAGCCCATATATGGGGCCACAGACCCCGCCTCTTCGTCAACGGGTCGGAACGCTTCCGAGGCGAGTTTTTCGTTAACAAGCTGTGAACGCCTGGAGGTTCCCCGTGCGTATCAAGGGGTTGCCCACATGAGAATTTTTCGGCGCGGCGAAGCGCCGCAGCAGCGTTAACGAAGCTCCGCGACCGGAGGGGTCGGCCAACCGACGATTCCGGATTCTTCGGAAGGGTTCGGATCAAAAAAGAGCGGGGATATTTGGGAGGCCGAGGGGCGAAGGAGCCCGATATTGATGCGGCCACCGTGTCCCCAGCCATACGAGGTCCGCCGCCTACTCCTCCCTCGCTTCAGCGGGGGAGGAGGCGCGCTGCGGATACGCAGCGTGACGGAGGGGGCGACGGCCGGCAATGAGCCCAGTCTCGCCCCCTCCACCGCTTCGCGGTCCCCCTCCCCCGTTTCGCTTCGCTACTCGGGGGAGGATCAAAAAGCAAAAGGCCCCGGAGTTTCCTCCGGGGCCTTCGCATTTCGTCGGGAAGCGTGAGCTTCCGTCCGGTCTCGATCTTAGAAGTTGATCGAGATGGTCGAACGGCGGTTCAGCGGTTCCTTCACGCCGTCGCCGGTGGCGACGGCCGGAGCGGTTTCACCCTTCCAGTCGACCGCCAGGGTCGATTGGGCGACGCCCAGACCAACCAGCGCATCGGCCACGGCCTTCGCACGACGCTCCGACAGGCGGGCGTTGTACTTCGGCGAGCCCGAGGTGTCGGTGTGACCGACGACCACCAGCTTGGTGGCCTTGCCGTCGTTGGCGTACTTCGCGGCTTCCGAAACCACCGACTGGGCTTCCGGCGTCAGCACGTACTGATCGAACGGGAAGTAGACGATGAATTCGCGCGCTTCGAACGCCGGCGGAGGCGGCGGGGGAGGCGGCGGGGGCGGAGGCGGCGGAGGCGGGGGGGGAGGCGGCGGCGGGGGCGGCGGGGGCGGCGGCGGGGGCGGCGGAGCCGCGAACGAGTACCGCAGGCCGACCGTCACCGACTGGTCCTTGTACTGACCTTCGAACGTGCCCGGCTGCAGAGCGGCCGAACCCTTCGACTGCCAGCTGTGGTCGTCCGTCGCGAAGTAGCGATAGGTCAGGTCGACGTTCAGCTTGTCGGTGGCCTTCCACGACATGCCGGCGATGCCCTGCCAGGCGATGGCGATGTCATCGTCATCGACGGTCAGGTTCTGGATCGCCGGGTTGGCGGTCGTGATGGCGCCCGAGGTGCCGCTGAACTGGCCCAGGGTCTGGACGTCCAGGCGGTTCACGCCGAGACCGGCGCCCAGGAACGGGTTGAACTTGGCGCCCGGAGCGAAGTCGTACAGGACGTTGAACATCAGCGACCACGACTCGAGCGAGCCGTCCGGCGAACCGCAGGTCGGGTTCGCGGTCGTGCGGGTCACGCCCGGGGTGCAGAGGCCGCGCGGCTGTTGACGAACCGGGTTGCCGCGGACGCTTTCGAGGTCGCCCGGACGATAGCCGCCTTCGAGTTCAGCGCGCCAGTTCGGGGTGAACTGGTAGCCCAGACGCACGAAGCCGGCCCAATCGGACTCGGTTTTCCAGGTCCAGTGATAGTGAGCGCCGTCCGGAGCGTTGCCGTCCGACTCGGTGTTGGTGGGGCTCGGCCAGTGGTAGCCGAGGTCGACCGCGCCGTACCAGCCGGTCTCTTGGGCCGAAGCGCCCGACGCGGCGAACACCGCGGCCAGGGCGGCTCCCGCCAGGAGTTTGAGTTTCATATCAAGAGCCCTCTATTGCCCTGCACGGCCCAACGGCCGAGCATCGTTATACCAAGGCGCACGTTCCGCGAAAGTGTCGGCTCGGCAACACCGTCCAAAGTTTCACCGAGGCGGAAAGCCCCCCGCGACACCTCACGGTCGCCTTGTTAATCCCCTCCGCCGAATCTGACGGCAGGGGTTTCCCGAAGGCGCCCGTTCCCCCCTCGGTTCGCACGCAAAGCGCGTGCGCGCAAGGCCTTCCGTAGCGTCGCGCAGGTTCTGACGGCGGAAAAATGGCCGTAATGGCCAAGTTTTCCACATGGTGTCCGGCTACCTGCGACCTAGATGGGCGCAGGCGGGCCTCACCCGGCGTCGCGCAGCCGCTTGCGTTTGCCGCCCAGGGCGTCCGGACGATTGAGCACCTTGCGGTATTCGTCGCGGCGCTCGTGGATCGAGGCGATGACCAGGCCCATGGGCACGCCGATATCGACCAGCACCGCCTCGGACAGCTGCAGCGAGGCCTCGATGGTCTCGGGCACGGCGTCGGTGGCGCCCAGCTCGTAGAGCCGCGCGGCGTGGCGGGCGTCGCGGGCGCGGGCGACGATGGTCAGGTCCGGGCGATGCCCCCGGGCGGCGGCGACCACCGCCTCGGCGGCCTCGGGCGCGTCCATGGTCACCACCACCGCGCGAGCATGGTCGAGGCCGCAGCGCTCGAGCAGCTCCACCCGGGCCGCATCGCCGAAATAGACGCGGTGGCCGGCGCGGCGGCCCTGCTGCACCAGGCCCGGGTCGCGATCGATGGCGATCCACGGCAGGTCGTGGCGGTCGAGCATGTCGCCGACCAGCCGCCCCACCCGGCCAAAGCCCACCACCAGCACCCGGCCCTTGGGCTCTTCGGTCGACAGGTCCACCGCCTCGGGGGCGTCAGGCGCCTCGCTGGTCTCGGCCGGCGTCTTGCGCCCCAGCCGCGCGCCGATCCCGGTCAGGGCCGGGATCAGGAACATGGTCAGGGTGGCGGCCACCAGCACGGCCTGGCCGACGGCGGGGCTGACCACCTCGGCGTCCATGGCGTTGGCCAAGAGCACGAAGGCGAACTCGCCGCCGGCCGCCAGGGCAAGAGCGCTCTCGGCCGAGGCGCGGTTGGACAGGCCGAACAGCTTGCCCAGGCCGAACACCATGGCCGCCTTCACCACCACCAGGCCGACGGCCGTGCCCAGCACCAGGACCGGCGAGGCGACCAGCAGCGACAGGTCCAGGCGAATGCCCAGCGACACGAAGAACAGCGACAGCAGCAGGCCCTTGAAGGGCTCGATCTTGACCTCGACCTCGTGGCGATACTCGGTCTCGGCCAGCAGCACGCCGGCGACGAAGGCGCCCAGGGCCATCGACAGGCCCGACAGCGCGCTGACCAGGCCCGCCCCGATGATCACCAGCAGGCAGGCGGCCATGAACATCTCTTCGCTCTTGGCCTTGGCGACCGAGCGCATCATCGGCCGCAGGGCCAGGCGGCCGACCAGCACGATCGCGCCAAGACCCAGGGCAGCCGGCAGCAGGGCCAAGAGGCCGCGGGCGTCGAACTCGCCGTGGCCTCGACCCAGGATCGCCAGGGTTATCAGGATCGGCGCCACCGCCAGGTCCTGGAACAGCAGCACCGAGAAGGTCGCCCGCCCCCCTTCGGCGTGCAGCCGCTTGCGCTCGGCCAGCACCGGCACGGCGATGGCGGTCGACGACAGGGTCAGGGCCGAGCCGATGGCCAGGGCCGCCACCGGCGACTGCCCCAGCAGCATGGCCACCGCGCCCATGGCCAGCGAGCAGCCCACCACCTGGGCCGCGCCCAGGCCGAAGACGTATTTGCGCAGGAGCCGCAGGCGCTCCCACGACAGCTCCAGCCCGATCATGAACAGCAGGAAGACGACGCCGAACTCGGCCAGCTGGCCGATCTCGTCGGGATTGTCGACGGTGACGTAGTCGAGCCACGGGGCGATGCCGATCAGCCGGCCCAGGCCGAACGGCCCCAGGATCACGCCGGCCAGCAGGAAGCCCAGGATGGGGTTGATCTTCAGGCGCTTGAACAGCGGCGCGACGATCCCGGCCGTGGCCAGGAACAGGACCAGATCCTTGTAGTCAGCCGGTGAAACCTCGTGGTTCAAGCGCCCTGCCCTCCTTGGTCGATCCTAATCAGTCGCCGCCTTCAGCCGCACGCCGGGTCCCCACGCGCTCGCTTCGGGCTCGCCACCCTCGGCCGCCGCGATCAGCACGGCCCCGCCCTCTTCCAGAGCGTCGATGAGAAGCCGCTCGGTGCTATGGTGCAAGGCGTGGCGTTCGGTCTCGAAGTCCTTGACCGTGCTGCGCGACACGCCCGCCTTGTCCGCGAGCTCGCCTTGCGACCAGTTGAGCAGGCCACGGGCGCCCCGGCATTGGGCCGGAAGGAGAATTTTTGCGTGAGGCATCTGGAAACTCGCGGGCTTGTCACCCATATTGGTTGAGTACGCCCGAAAAAGATGACCGTCAAGGAGGCTTCATGCACCACACCTCGCTGATCGCAACCATCGTCGCGGGGCTGGGCCTGGCCTTCGTCTTCGGCGCGCTCGCCAATCGGTTGAAGCTTCCCGTGCTGGTCGGCTACCTGCTGGCGGGCGTCATCGTCGGCCCCTTCACCCCGGGCTATGTCGCCGACCAGGAACTGGCCCCGCAGCTGGCCGAGATCGGCGTCATCCTGCTGATGTTCGGGGTCGGGCTGCACTTCTCGGTCAAGGACCTGATGGCGGTGCGCAAGATCGCCATTCCCGGCGCCGTCGTGCAGATCCTCGCCGCCACCGTCATGGGCGTCGGCTTGGCCGTCGCGCTGGGCTGGGGCTGGGGCGCGGGCGTGGTGTTCGGCCTGGCCCTGTCGGTCGCCTCGACCGTGGTGCTGCTGCGCGCCCTGCAGGAGCGCCGGCTGATCGAGACCGACCGGGGACGCATCGCCGTCGGCTGGCTGATCGTCGAGGACCTGGCCATGGTGCTGGCCCTCGTCCTGCTGCCGGCGCTGTCGGGCGTGATGGGCGGAACCCCGCCAGCCAACGCCTCGGGCGGCCTGCTCATGGCCTTCGCCATCACCATCGGCAAGGTCGTGGCCTTCGTCGCCTTCATGCTGATCGTCGGCCGCCGGGTCATCCCCTGGATCCTGCACCGCATCGCCCACACCGGCTCGCGCGAGCTGTTCCGCCTGGCGGTGCTGGCCATCTGCCTGGGCGTGGCCTTCGGCTCGGCCGCGCTGTTCGGCGTGTCGTTCGCCCTGGGGGCTTTCTTCGCCGGCATGATCATGGCCGAGAGCGAGCTGTCGCATCAGGCCGCCAACGAGACCCTGCCCCTGCGCGACGCCTTCGCGGTGCTGTTCTTCGTGTCGATCGGCATGCTGTTCGACCCGATGGTGCTGCTGCGCGAGCCGCTGGCGGTGCTGGCCACCGTGCTGATCATCGTGGTGGGCAAGTCGCTGGTCGCCTACGCCCTGGTGCTGGCCTTCAAGCGCCCGCAGAGCGTGGCCCTGACCATTTCGGCGAGCCTGGCGCAGATCGGCGAGTTCTCGTTCATCCTGGCGGGTCTTGGCGTGTCGCTGAAGCTGCTGCCGGCCGAAGGCCGCGACCTGATCCTGGCCGGCGCCATCCTGTCGATCCTGATCAACCCGCTGCTGTTCGCCTGGCTGGACAAGGCCATGGTCAAGGTCAGCGTCAAGGAGGCGGTCGAGCCGGTGGCCGCCGCGGCCCAGCCGCACGCGGTGCTGGTCGGCTACGGCCGGGTCGGCAAGGCCGTCGCCGAAGGCCTGAAGAACCGCACGCCGCTGGTCGTCATCGAGGACGAGGGCGACCGCGCCATCGAACTGCGCGAGGCCGGCTTCGAGGTGGTGCAGGGCAACGCCGTGCGCCCCGAGGTGTTGATGCAGGCGGGCCTGGACAAGGCCACCCACGTCTTCGTGGCGGTGCCCAGCCCCTTCGAGGCGGCGCGGATCATCGAGCAGGCCCGCGCGGCCAACCCCGACGCCCGCATCGTCGCCCGCGCCTACACCGACGCCGATGTCGACCTGCTGACCCAGATGGGCGCCACCGACGCCCTGATCGGCGAGCAGGAGATCGCCCGGGGGATGCTGCAGCGGGCCCCGAGGCGCCAGCCGCCGCCGGCGACGGCGCACTGAGTTCAGCGACGACCAAAAAGAAACGCCGCGACAGCCCAGGGCCGTCGCGGCGTTTTCATTTCTCCTCCCCCGCCTGCGGGGGAGGGGGACCGCGAAGCGGTGGAGGGGGCGGCGGCGCGCGCGGCGCTTTGTCACTCGCCCCCTCCGTCACGCTGCGTATCCGCAGCGCGCCACCTCCCCCGCTAAAGCGAGGGAGGAGCAGGTCCGCTACTTCCCCTTCTTACTCGCCGACCTGCGCGAGAGCATGTTCAGGCCCTCGACGCCGGCCGAGAAGGCCATGGCGGTGTAGATGTAGCCCTTGGGCACGTGCACCCCGAAGCCCTCGGCGATCAGCACGGTGCCGATCATCAGCAGGAAGCCCAGGGCCAGCATCACCACGGTCGGGTTGTTGTTGATGAAGTTGCCCAGCGGGTCGGCGGCCAGCAGCATCACGGTCACGGCGGCCACGACGGCGATGACCATGATCGCCAGGTGCTCGGTCATGCCGACGGCGGTCAGGATCGAGTCGATCGAGAACACCAGGTCCAGCAGGATGATCTGGAAGATCGCCGCGCCGACGTTGGAGATGGCCGCGCCGGTCTTGTCGAGTACGTCGTGGCTTTGCTCCTTGGGATCGACCGTGTGGTGGATCTCCTTGGTGGCCTTCCAGATCAGGAACAGGCCGCCGGCGATCAGGATCAGGTCGCGCCAGGAGAAGGCCGTCTCGAAGGCCGGCTCGCCGTGGCTGCCGACGGGGCCGACGATGCCGAGGTCGAAGACCGGGGCGGTCAGGCCGACGATGAAGGCGATGGTCGACAGCAGCACCAGGCGCATGATCAGCGCCAGGGAGATGCCGATGCGGCGCACGCGCTGGCGATGCTCGGGCGGGAGCTTGTTCGACAGGATCGAGATGAAGACCAGGTTGTCGATGCCGAGCACGACTTCCATGACCACCAGGGTGACGAGGGCCGCCCAGGCGGCCGGGTCTGCGGCGAGGTGAAGGAGTTCGTTCATGGGTCCTGGCTAGGCTGTGGACAGGTTGATCACGCCCCAGCCCGCCGCGAGCCCCGCCGCGGCCGCCAAAAACGGCGGTCGGCGAAATGCGGCGAAACTTGGGACTTGGATAGAGCAGATATGACCGACGCCGCCCATATCAAGCCCCTGACCGCGCTTCGCTTCTTCGCCGCCTTCTGGGTGGTGATGTATCACTACTGGCCAAACCTCGCCGTCACGGGCGCGGTTCCAGGCGTGGTGGCCAAGGGCTATCTGGGCGTCGAGGCCTTCTTCGTGCTCTCGGGCTTCATCCTCTGCCACGTCTATCTGACGGCTTTCGGCGAGGGCCGGTTCGGCTATGGCGGCTTCCTGTGGAACCGGCTGGCGCGGGTCTATCCGCTGCACCTGTTCACGATGGCCGGCGTCGGGCTGATGGCGCTCGCCGCCGGGATCGCCGGCATCGCGGTCGACAAGAACATGCTGGCCTGGGACGCCCTGCCGGCCAATCTGCTGATGGTCCAGGCCTGGGGCTTCGCGCCGGTGTCGGGCTGGAACCACCCCTCGTGGTCGATCTCGGCCGAGTGGTTCGCCTATCTCAGCTTCCCCGCCTTCGCCTTCGTGGCCTGGAAGCTGCGCGAGCGGCCGCTGGTGCTGCTGGGCGCGGCCCTGGCGGTGATCGCCGCGCTCTATCCGGCCTTCGAAAAGCTGGCCGGCTTCCCGCTGACCGAGGCGACGATCCGCTGGGGCGCCCTGCGCATCGTGCCGTGCTTCTTCTACGGCTGCGCGCTCTACACCCTGTGGAAGAACCAGACGCTCAGCCTGCGCGGAGCGGGAATCGGCGCCGGCGTGGCGGGCGTGCTTCTGCTCGCTACAGTGCAGGTTCAGGCGCCAGATGCGTTGATCGTGGCCATTTTGGGCGGTTTTATTCTATCGCTGGCGCGCCTGGCCAAGGCTGGTTCGAGCTTCGCCACCCAAAGCATCTTCGTGTATCTGGGCGAGATCAGCTACTCGACCTACATGATCTGCATTCCGTGGAAGATCCTGGCGGTCAACGGAGCAGCCAAGCTCTTGAATATCGAGGGCGAAAAACTGCCGCTGGTCGTCTGGACGTTAATCGTCGCAGCCTTGATTCCGTTGTCGGCGGGCTCGTACCATCTGGTGGAAAAGCCGGCCCGGGACTTCATGAAGTCTTTGGCCAAGCGACGCAGTGGCGCCGCCACAACCGTCACTGTGGCTCAATAAACACTCTTTTCATATTTTTCCCCCAGGGTTATCGACTTACCCAGTGACGCGGGGGAGTACCCACAGCATGACGAAACGGAAGAGAGCCCTCTGGGGTTCCCTGGCCGCTGCGGCCATGGTCAGCCTCGCGCCGATCTCGAGCGCCGTGGCCGACGGGTACTGGCAGTGCGTGCCTTTCGCCCGCCTGATGTCGGGCATCCAGATCTTCGGCGACGCCCGCACCTGGTGGGGCCAGGCGGTCGGCAAGTACGACGTCGGCTTCACGCCGAAGGCCGGCGCCGTCCTCTGCTTCAAGCCCACCGCCCGCATGAACCTCGGCCACGTGGCCTTCGTTTCGCAGGTTCTGACCGACCGGGTGATCCAGGTCACCCACGCCAACTGGTCCGTCATGAACGGCGCCCGCGGCCAGGTCGAACAGGACGTCACCGTCGTCGACGTGTCGGCGGCCGGCGACTGGAGCCAGGTCAAGGTCTGGTACGACCCGATCCGCGACCTGGGCACCACGGTCTATCCGACCCACGGCTTCATCTACCAGAACCAGCAGGCGGTCACGATCGCCGCCGCCACCAGCAAGCTGGCGCTCGCCCAGAACGCCGCCGTGTCGCTGGCCAAACAGGCCGCCAACCAGGTCGCCTCGTCGGTCCGCGCCAACCCGCTGGACATGATCAACCAGGCCGCCGACTCGACCGACCGCATCGCCGCCCTGATCGCCGCCGCCCAAGGCGAAGACAAGCCCGCTCAGCAACAGCGCTGATCCCGACCAGCGTGGCGCGTTGACGCCATGCTCCGCCTGGGCCACACCCGCAGGGTGAAGGTCCGGGTCGATCCATGCTGAGAGTTCTACGACAAGGCGCCCCGGGCTTCGAGCCGGGCGGCCATACGCCCGACTGGCGTCTGCCGTCCGACGCCGTGTGGATCGAGCTCGTGGACCCCACCCGCGCCGAGGAAGTGGCCGTCGAGCAGTCGATCGGCCTGCTGCTGCCCACCCGCGAGGAGATGGCCGAGATCGAGGCCTCCTCGCGCCTCTACCAGGAGGACGGCGGCACCTTCATGACCGCCACCATCCTGGTCAACGCCGAGGGCGAGCTGCCCACGGCCGCCCCGGTGACCTTCGTGCTGACGGGCGACAAGCTGGTGACCATCCGCTACGTCGAGCCGCGCGCCTTCTCGGTGTTCACCGCCCAGGCCGAGCGCCAGCCCAGCCTGTGCCCCGGCGGCCCGCAGACCTTCCTTGGCCTGCTCGACGCCGTCATCGACCGCACCGCCGACATCCTCGAGCGCACCGCCAGCGAGGTCGAGACCCAGTCGCGGATGATCTTCGGCCGCCCGCGCGGCGCGGCCTTCGAGAAGATCCTCGAACGCCTGGGCCGGGCCCAGATCGTCAACGCCAAGGCCCGCGACAGCCTGGTGAGCCTCGCCCGCCTGCTCAGCTTCGCCAGCCTGGCCGACCAGTTCGAGGGCGACCGCGAACTGCGCGACCACCTCAAATCGCTGCAGCGCGACGTGACCTCGATCACCGACCATTCCAGCTACCTGTCGGGCAACATCACCTTCCTGCTCGACGCGGCGCTCGGCTTCATCAACATCGAGCAGAACCAGATCTTCAAGATCTTCTCGGTGTTCTCGGCCGTGTTCCTGCCGCCGACCCTGATCGCGGGGATCTACGGCATGAACTTCGAGCACATGCCCGAACTGCGCTGGATGGAAGGCTATCCCTGGGCGCTGGGCCTGATGCTGGCGGCGGCGGTGATTCCCCTGCTGTGGTTCCGTCGAAAAGGTTGGCTGTGATTTGTTTCACAGCCGAAAAACAAACCGTTCCTTAAATGGAGCGGCGTCATAAGTTGCGGGAACCCTTGATAAAAAGCCTATGTCGCCCCTTCCCGCCGCCGCTCCGCAAAGCCTGATCCGCAGGCCCCAGGCCGCCGCCGTCAAGGCCGCGGTCGAGGCGCACGGCCGCTACCTGAAGGGCCTGCCGGCCGGTCGCCGCGCGTCCCTGGCCTATATCGACCTCTCGCACTTCGAACTCGACGGCGTCGACCTGTCGGAAGCCGACCTGACCGGCGCCCTGCTGGCCGGGGCCTCGCTGCGCGGCGCCGTTCTCGACCGCGCCGTGCTCTACGGCGCCGACCTGCGCGACGCCGACCTGCGCGGCGCCCGCCTGACCCGGGTGGACATGCGCGGGGCCTATCTGCGCGGCGCCAACCTGTCGGGCGCCGACCTGTCGGGCTGCGACCTGCGCGAGGGCCTGACCGCCGTGCAGGACGGGGCCGAGGGCTTCCGCCTGCTGCGCCATTCCGAAGACGGCGCCGGCCTCGACTACGCCCTGCTGAAGGGCGCCAGCCTCAACGGGGCCCAGATGTCGGGCGCCTTCGCCCGCGCCGCCGACCTCACCGACGCCGACCTGTCGGGGGCCACCCTGTCGGGCGCCCGGCTGAACAACGCCGCCATGAACCGGGTCGACCTGACCGGGGCCGAGATCTTCGGCGCCGACCTCTCTGGCGCCCTGCTGCGGCGGGCGGTGATGACCGGGGTCGACGTCTCCGGCGCCAATCTCGAGGACGCCGACATGGCCGGGGTGCTGCGCGCCCCGCCGCCGCTGATCTATGTCGACGACCAGCCGCTGCACGACCTGCTCGACGAGCACGAGCGCTTCTGCGCCAGCGGCGGCGCCCAGGGCCGGGCGATCTCGATCCCGCAGGTCGACTTCCGCCCCCTGCGCCGGCTCAAGGGCCGCAAGCTGAGCGGCCTGGCCGCGCCCGGCGCGATCTTCTTCGGCATGGACCTGGAGGGCGTCGAGCTGCAGGGCGCCAACCTCGTCGGGGCCGACCTGCGCGGGGCCAAGCTGAAGGGCGCCGACCTGCGCGGCGCGCGACTGACCGACGCCGACCTCGCCCGCGCCGACCTGACGGGCGCCAAGCTGGGCCCGCTGGTGATCGGCGAGGGCCGCGCCCTGCGCACCGACCTGACCCGCGCCATCCTGCGCGCCGCCAACCTCACCGGCGCCGTGGCCGTCCGCGCCCGCCTGATCGACGCCGACCTCGCCCGCGCCACCCTCGCCGGCTGCGACCTGCGCGGCGCCGAACTGCCGGAAGGCTTTACGGCCAAGTGACCCTTCTCCCCTTGCGGGAGAAGGTGGCGGCCGAAGGCCGACGGATGAGGGGTCTCTCAGACACGAGACGCCTCGCCCGACCTGGCCGCCGCACGCGGTTTCAAGTTCTGAGAGACCCCTCACCCGACCTCGCTCCGCGAGGCCACCCTCTCCCGCAAGGGGAGAGGGTTCTCGAATACCTTTTCCGTCTTTCCTTATTCCTGCCGCCCGCTAAACCCGGTCTCCGCACAAGACGGGAGGGCGCGATGGGTTTTCGAGGGCTTCTGACGGCCGTGGCTCTGGCCGCCTTGGCGACCACCGCGTGGGCGACCACCGCCGCCGCGCAATCGCGCCTGGCCCTGGTCCCCGAGACCGCCGCCCTGACGCCCCTGCCCGCCCTGGCCGGCGGCCGCGTCGCGGCGGGTCCCGACGGCTGGACCTACCAGTGGCCGAGCGTCCATTTCGAAGCCGCCTTCGAGGGCCAGGCCGTGCTGATCAAGGTCGGCGCCGGCGACCAGATCCTGCACCTGTCCATCGACGGCGTTCCGGCCGGACGACTGGTCAAGCCCGCCCCCGGTCTCTATCGCCTCGACGGCCTACCTCCCGGCCGCCACCTGGTGCGCGCCGCCGTGGTCGGCGAGATGCAGGCCGGCCCCGCCCGCTTCGGCGGCTTCTTCCTTGAGAGCGGCAAGCCCCTGCCGCTGACCGCGCCCCGCCGCCAGATCGAGTTCATCGGCGACTCCCACAGCGTCGGCTACGGCGACGCCTCCGACAAGCGCGCCTGCACGAGCGACGAGGTGTGGAGCACCACCGACAATTCCATCGCCTTCGGCCCGCTGACCGCCGCCCGCTTCGGGGCCGACCATCAGGTCAACGCCATCTCGGGCCGCGGGATCGTGCGCAACTACGGCGGCATGCCGGGCGACACCCTGCCGCTGGCCTGGCCCAAGGTGCTGCTGGGCGCGGCTCCCGCCTACGCCAACGCCGACTGGGCGCCGCAGGTGGTGGTGATCAATCTCGGCACCAACGACTTCTCCACGCCCCTTAAGGCCGGCGAGCCGTGGAAGGACCGCCAGGCCCTGCGCGACGACTATGTCGTGACCTACGCCCGCTTCGCCCAGACGATCCGCGCCCGCCAGCCCCAGGCCTTCCTGATCCTGCTGGCCCCGCCCAGCGCCGAGAACGAGATCGCCGCCCAGGTCGACCGGGTGGCCGAACGCCTGAAGGCCGACGGCGAGACCCGCCTGGCCGTCATCCCCGTCGGCGAGATGGAACTGACCGCCTGCGACTGGCACCCCTCGGCCCGGGATCAACAGGGGATCTCGGCGCGCGTGTCGGGCTTCCTCGACCAGCGGCCGGAGATCTGGCTGGGGCGGTAGACCTTCTTAACGCCCGTCATTCCCGCCCTTGTGGCGGGAACCCCTGGTTCCGCTCGCAGGTGAGGCGCAAGCGGACTGCTCAGCAGTCCGCCCCTCCTGCCCTTGCGGCTGACAGAGGGGTTCCCGCCACAAGGGCGGGAATGACGGGATGGAAGGGGACGCCGCGCAGCCTCCCCATGACCAAAACTTAACTGGGCTCCCTCCCCCGCGCCTGATCCTCTGCGCCCCGCAACGCGAGGGGATCTCGACATGAGCTGGAAGCCGCTGATCTGCGCCGCCGCCCTGCTGGCGCCGGCGATCGCCGTGGCCGCTCCGGCCGCCGATCCCGCCGCCAATCCCGCCGTCAGGGCCGACGCCGTCGTCCGCCGGGCCATGGCCGAGCGGCATATCCCCGGCCTGCAGGTCGTGGTGGTCAAGGACGGCCAGATCGTCCTCTCCCGCGCCTACGGCGTCGCCGACCTGGCCGCCAAGACGCCGGTCACCGCGCAGACCACCTTCCCCATCAACTCGATCACCAAGGCCTTCACCGGCGTGGCGGCGATGCGCGAGGTCGAGGCCGGGCGGCTGGACCTGGACAAGCCGATCGGCGCCTATGTGCCCGATCTCCCCGAGACCTGGCGCGGGATCGCCGTGCGCCGGCTGCTCAGCCACACCTCGGGCCTGCCCGACTTCGTGCCCCGCCAGAAGGACGGCGCGGTTTCGGAGGCCGACGCCTGGACGGAGGCCCTGGCCGCGCCGGTGCTGTTTCCGCCCGGCGAGCGCTTCCACTACTGCCAGACGAACTACGCCCTGGTGCAGATGGCGATCGACCGCCTGCACGGACGGCCGGTCTCCGAGCCGCTGGGCGGCGAGCAGTTCGCCCTGGCCGGCATGACCCGCTCGCGCTACGGCGACAGCCTGGACCCCGGCCCGGGGCGCACCGTCTCCTACGGCTACAAGCGCGAGACCCCCGACCAGCCGGCCGTGCGGCGCGAGGTGTTCTCGCCCCTGGCCCGCGCCGCCGCTGGCCTCGACAGCACCGGCGAGGACATGGGCCGCTGGATGATCGCCCTGATGGACGGCCGCCTGCTGGGCCAGACGGCCAAGGCGACGATGTGGACGCCGGCGCCCTATACCGACGGCAAGCCGGGCCAGTGGGGCCTGGGCTGGCTGGTGCTGAAGCGCCCCGATCGCCTGGTCGTGGGCATGACCGGCGGCAGCCGCAACGCCGTCTATCTCTATCCCGACGACAAGGTCGGGGTGGCGATCCTCAGCAACCTGGCAGGCTCGACGCCGGAAGACCTGATCGACGAGATCGCCCAGGGCTTCGTCCCCGGCATGACCCTGACCGGCGTCGCCGCCCTGCGCGCCGAGCTGGCCGCCGCGCCGCCGCAGCAGGCCGACGCCGTCGTCGCCCGCCTGCGCCGCGATCCGGCCTTCAAGCCCGACGAGCACGAACTGAACGACTGGGGCTACCGCCTGCTGGCCTTCGGCAAGGCCCCGACCGCCCTGGTCGTGCTGAAGCTGACCGCCGAGCTCTACCCGCAGAGCGGCAACGCCCAGGACAGCCTGGCCGACGCCTACGAGGCCAACGGCGACAAGGCCGCCGCCATCGTTCACTACCGCCGATCGCTGGCCCTGGACCCCGGCAACACCAACGCCGTCAATCGCCTGAAGACGCTGGAAGCGGCCGGAAGCTGAACCGGGCTTGACCGGGAGGGGCGGCGGCGACACAACCTGAGATCATGAAGACCCGCACGCTCGTCGCCATCCTCGCCACGACCGCCGCCCTCGTCGGCGGCGCCACCCTGGCCGTTTCGGCCGCCCGCGCGCCGGTCGCTCCGCCGGACCTGCACAGCGAACTGGCGGCCTTCCGCGACGTCTGCATCGCGCCCGCCTCGCACGGCGAGATCCTGCGCAAGGCCCGCACCACCGGCTGGACCGCGCTGGAGGGCGAGGCGGTGCCGGCCCTGCTGCTCGGCAGGGGCGCGGCCCGCCTGCAGGAGGTCCGCCAGGGCGAGATCGCCGGCCGGCCCGCGCTGATCTACGTCGCCGACCTCGGCGGCACGTCGGAGTGCCGCGTCTATTTCCAGCCCGCCGATCCGGCCGCCACGGTCGAGCGGCTGAAAGGCGAGGTCGTGCTCGGCTCGCCCCTGGGCGCGCCCGACTTCGACGACACGCTGAACTATCCGGAAGGCTGGAAGGCGATCGGCTGGCACCGCAGCGTCGCCGACGGCTGGCGCGCCGTGCACTACAGCTTCGACCCCGACGGCCAGGGCCCCAACGCCGGCTGGCAGGCGATCGAGATCACCCGGAAGATTTAGGGCGACCTACCTCTCGCGCCGAACGGCCACGGCGTCGAGAGCATCGCCGCTCCAACTGTAAGGGCTTGTCGGCGACATGCTCCTCCCCCGCAAAGCGGGGGAGGTGGCGCGCTGCGGATACGCAGCGTGACGGAGGGGGCGACCGCCGGCGCAGCGCCCAGTCTCGCCCCCTCCACCGGCTTCGCCGGTCCCCCTCCCCCGTTTCACGGGGGAGGAGAAAGCGGCCCTAAATCCCCGCCTTGATCGGCGCGAGGTCGGGATAGACCGGCTCGCGCTTGCCGGCCTTGGCGGCGAAGGCCTCGGCCATATGCGGACCGGCCAGCATGCCCGACTGCCAGACGGCGAGGTAATCCAGCGTGTCCGACACCGAGTGGTCGCGGGCGTAGTTGATGATCACCTTGCTGCCGGTCACCGCCAGCGGAGTCTTCGACGCGATCTCGCGGGCCGTCTCCAGGGCGTGGGCGACCACCGCCTCGTGGCTGTCGAACACGGCGTTGACGAGGCCCAGCTCGAGGGCCTTGGCCGCCGGCAGCTTGCGGCCGGTATAGGCCAGCTCCTTGACCCAGCCCTCGGGGATCAGCTTGCACAGGCGCGGGAAGGTGCCGACGTCGGCGGTCATGCCGATGTTGATCTCCTGGATCACGAAATAGGCGTCGCTCGTGGCGTAGCGGATGTCGCAGGCGGTGGCGAAGTCGACCGCGCCGCCGATGCAACCGCCCTGGATGGCCATGATCACCGGCATCCGCGCCCGCTCCAGGCACGAGAAGGTCTCCTGCAGACCCTTCACCTTGTGGCGGAAGGCCTCGGCCGCGACGTGGCGATCGACGGGCTCGCCGCCGGTGACGCCTTCGTCGGCGAACACCGACAGGTCCATGCCGGCGCTGAAGTGCTTGCCGGTCGAGGAGATGACGATCGCCCGCACCCCGCCTCGCCGGTCCAGGTCGTTCACGATCGAGGGCAGTTCGCGCCAGAACGAACGCGTCATGGAGTTGAAGCTTTCCGCCCTTATCAGCTTCAGGTGGGCGACGCCGGCCTCGATCTCTACTGTGAAGCAGCTATAGTCGGACGGTGTTTCATTACCCATCGTCGCCTCCCTTATCATTGTTCACCTGAACGATAGCACGGGCGACGGCGGCGACGTCAAATCCGGCGGACCGGTCCCCCGAAGCGTCCGCCTCGCAAGGAGCAGAAATCATGCGCAAGCCTTTCGCCGCCGCATTGTCGATCGGCGCCGTCCTGGCCTCGGGTCTGGCGGCCCCGCTGCCCGCCCTGGCTCAGAGCAAGCCGCTGGGCGGCCTGTTCTCGTGCGAGGGCACCGGCGGCAAGCAGGAAGGCGGCGCCCTGATCGGGGCCGGGGTCGGCGCCCTGGTCGGCAGCAAGATCTCCAAGAACGAGAAGACCCTCGGCGCCCTGGTCGGCGCGGCCGCCGGCGCGGCGGCGGGCTCCTATATCGGCTGCCGCATGCAGTCGACCGACACCGCCCGCGCCCAGGCCGCCACCAAGAAGGCGCTGGAGACCGGCCAAACCCAGGTGTGGAACAACCCGCGCACCGGCGCCTCGGGCCGCATCGACGTGGTCTCGTCCAGCTACGGCCCGCCCGTCGCCGGCGACTCGCTGCGCTTCGAGCGCAACATCCAGCAGCTGGCCAGCTACGACGCCGTCGGCGCCGACTACACCGCCCGCTCGAACGCCAACCTGCGCAGCGGTCCGTCGACCAGCGGAACCGTGGTCGGCAAGCTGTCGGCCGGCGAGCGGGTCGAGATCCTGGGCGCCGTCCCGGGCTCCAACTGGCTGCTGGTGGGCCGCAACGGCTACGGCACGGGCTATGTCTCGGCCTCTCTGCTGACCACCGGCAACTACGGCCCGCCGCCCTCGTGCCGCACCATCGCCGCCTCGGTCGCCACCAGCGGCCAGCGCCCGACCACCGAGCGCTACAGCGCCTGCAAGGACGGCCGCGGCGAGTGGCAACTGACGCAGGTCTGATGAACTAGCTCCTCCCCCGCAAAGCGGGGGAGGGGGACCGGCGAAGCCGGTGGAGGGGGCGGCGGCGCGCACAGCGCTCTGTCCCGCGCCCCCTCCGTCACGGCGCTGATAGCGCCGCGCCACCTCCCCCGTTTCACGGGGGAGGAGCAGGCGCCTCGAAACACACCCACGTCCAGGTCACGCCCGCCGCCTGGTTGCCGGCCTGCACCGACGCCGCCTCGGCGCGGTGGACCAGCCGCAGGCCCGCGCCCTCCGCCAGCGCGATCGTCTGCGCCACGTCGATCGGCCACACCGGCCGCGACGGCGCGCCGGGGCCGTGGCGCAGCGACATCACCAGCACCCCGCCAGCCGTCAGCAGGCCCGCCAGCCGCGGCATGGCGACCGCCCGCGCGGCCTCGTCCAGGTGCTGCCAGACCCCGCTCAGCAGCAGGCGATCGAACGGCCCAGCAAGTCGCGCCAGCTCCGGCAACCGATCGTCGATCCACGCCAAGTCGGGCCGCAGCAGCCTTCCCGCCTCGCTCAGAGCGGCCACGGGCTCGACCGCGACCACCGCGTGGCCCAGCCCCGCCAGCCAGGCCGCGTCGCGCCCGGTGCCCGCCCCGATGTCGGCGATCCGCGCGGGCGTCGTCGGAATGAAGCCGGCCACCGGGGCGTAGAGCCCCGCCGGGTCGATGGTCTCGAACCGCTCGACCAGGTCCGCCCCGTCGGCCTCGTAGCCGGCCAGCACCGCCTCGGTCACAGGTCGACGACCTCGCACTTCAGGCTGGCGCGGATACGGTCGGCGACCAGGCGGCGGTGGCAGCAGGCCGGGTCGTCCTCGTAGCACAGCAGGGCGATGCGCCTTTCGCCGGCCAGCTGCGTGGCCTGGGCCAGGGCCACCTGGGCCTTGGGCTCCTCCAGGTGGGCCAGGAAGATCTCGTGCATCTCGCCCACTCGCCCGGCGCGGGCGGCGTCGCGGCCGGCCTTGGGCGTGCCCAGCGGCTGCAGGTGCAGGTAGCCGATGCCCTCGGCCGACAGGCTGTTTCCCAGCAGGGTCTTGGAGAAGCCGGCCTTGCGCGACGAGGCCACGGCCCGCACGTCGACCACCAGCTCGACCTGGGCGGCTTTCAGGCGCCCGATCATCCCGGCCTGGGTGTCGGTCTCGTAGCCGATCGTGGCGAGCGGATTCATCGCGGCTCCATTGGACGGCGAGACTGCCCGTCCCTACCTTAAGGCCCAAGTCGACGAAGAAGGAACCTCGGGCCTATGGACGCCGCCGTCTTTCGCGAACCCAAGCGGCGCCTGATCGCCATCGACAGCCCGGCCGGCGGCGGCGAGATGGCGGCGCTGGACTTCGGCCCGCCCAGCCGCGCCGTCGACGTCGTCTTCGTGCACGCCAACGGCTTCAACGCCCAGACCTACCGCACGCTGCTGGCTCCGCTGTCGGCGGGCCTGCGGGTGCTGGCGGTCGACCAGCGCGGCCACGGCGACAGCCGGCTGAAGGCCGATCCGGAGGGCCGCCGCTCGTGGCTCGACCTGCGCGATGACCTGCTGGCCCTGCTCCAGGCCCTGGACCAGGCGCCTGTGGTGCTGGCCGGCCATTCGATGGGCGCGACCGTCAGCCTGCTGGCCGCCGCCCAGGCCCCGGGCAAGGTCTCCAGCCTCGTCCTGCTCGATCCCGTCGTCATGCCGCGCATGCTGGCCCTCTACGCCCAGGCCCCGTGGACCTCGGGACGGCTGTGGAAGCGCCTGCCGATCGCCCAGGCCGCCACCCGCCGGCGCGAGGTGTTCGACAGCCGCGAGGCCGCCTTTAACGCCTATCGCGGCCGCGGCGCCTTCAAGTCCTGGCCCGAGGCGATGCTGGCCGACTATGTCGGCGGCGGGTTCAGGGACCGGCCCGACGGCAAGGTCGAACTGGCCTGCACGCCGGCCTGGGAAGCCTCCAACTACGCCGCCCAGGGCCACGATCCCTGGCGCGCGGTGGCCGGTTTCCGCGGCCCGGTGCGGATCCTGAAGGCCGAGCGCGGCTCGACCTGCGCCACCGGCGACGGCGTCGCCTTTTCCCGGCGCGGCAAGGCCGTGCGCATCGAGACCATCCCCGGCGCCAGCCACTTCCTGCCGATGGAGCGCCCCGACCTGGTGCGCGAGGCGATCTTCGAGGCGGCGACTTAAGCCCAAAGAAAAACCCCGAGCGGTGAGGCCCGGGGTCGTTCTTCAAGATCCTCCCCCTCTGGGGGAGGTGGCGCGAAGCGCCGGAGGGGGGACGTTTTCAGCTGCCGCCGGATTGGCCGATTTCCCAGCCACTCCCCTCTCCGTCCGCTTCGCGGACACCTCTCCCACAGGGAGAGGGTCTCTTTCACATCACCAGATCTTCACGCGCTCTTCCGGCGCGATGTAGAGCTTGTCGCCCGGCTGGACGTCGTAGGCCTTGTACCAGCCCGGCTGGTTCCGGATCGTGCCGTTGACGCGGTAGTAGGCCGGCGAGTGCGGGTCGCTGGCGATCTGCTGCTTGAGCGCGTCGTCGCGGCTCTTCTGGCGCCACACCTGGGCCCAGCCGAGATAGACCCGCTGGTCGCCGGTGAAGCCGTCCAGAACCGGGGCGTCCTTGCCGTGCAGCGAGGCGTGGTAGGCGTCCAGGCCGAAGGACAGGCCGCCCATGTCGCCGATGTTCTCGCCCATGGTCAGGTCGCCGTTGACGTGCACGCCCGGGAAGGGCTCGAACGCCGAGTACTGCTTGCCCAGCTTGGTCTTCTGGATCTCGAACTTGGCGGCGTCTTCCGCCGTCCACCAGTCGCGCAGCACGCCGTCGCCGTCGGACTTGCGGCCCTGGTCGTCGAAGCCGTGGCCGATCTCGTGGCCGATCACCCCGCCGATGCCGCCGTAGTTGACGGCCGGGTCGGCGTCCGGATGGAAGAACGGCGCCTGCAGGATGGCGGCCGGGAACACGATCTCGTTGTTGACCGAGTTGTAGTAGGCGTTGACCGTCTGCGGGGTCATGCCCCACTCGGTCTTGTCGACCGGCTGGTTCAGGCGCTCGACGTCATGGCGCCATTCGAAGGCGTTGGCGCGCAGGCTGTTGCCGTAGGCGTCGCCCTCGCGGATCTCCAGCTTGGAATAGTCGCGCCACTTGTCGGGATAGCCGATCTTGACGGTGAACTTGGCCAGCTTGTCCAGCGCCCGTTCCTTGGTCTCCGGGCCCATCCAGTCGAGGTTCTCGATCCGGGCCTTCAGGGCCGTGCGCAGGTTGCCGACCAGATCGACCATCTTGGCCTTGGAGTCCGGCGGGAAGTATTCGGCCACATAGACCTTGCCGACGCTCTCGCCGAGCATGTCGTTGACCTGGGCGACGCCGCGCTTCCAGCGGGGCTTCTGCTCGGGCTGGCCGGCCAGGGTCTTGTTGCGGAACGCGAAGCTGGCGTCGACGAAGCGCTTGGACAGCAGCGGCGCGGCGCCGTCGACGACCTTGAACGTCTGCCAGGCCTTCAGGGTCTCCAGCGGGGTTTCGGCATAGATCTTGGCGAACTTCGGGAAGGCCGTGTCGGTGGTCACCACCACGCGATTGATCTTCGGCAGTTCGGTGCCGACCAGGAAGCGGTTCCAGTCGTAGCCGGGGGTCAGGGCCTGCAGCTCGCCCCAGGTCTTGGGATTGTAGGTCTTGTCGCGGTTGCGGCGTTCGACGCGCGTCCAGCTGGCCTCGGCCAGCCGCGTCTCGAAGGCGACCACGGCCTTGGCGCTCTCGGTCGCGTTTCCCCAGCCGACGGAGGTCAGCATCTTGGCGACATAGAGCTCGTAGGCGGCCTTCTTGTCGGCGAACTTGGCGTCGAGATAGTAGTCGCGGTCGGGCAGCGACAAGCCGCCCGGGCCGGCGTAGACCGCGTAGCGGGTCGGGTTCTTGGCGTCGGTCGAGACATAGAGGCCCAGGATCGACGAGAAGCCCGTGGTCGCGCTCTTGCCCATCAGGGCGGTGAAGTCGGCCTTGGTCCTGATCTCCCGGACCTGCTTCAGCTCGCCGGCGATCGGCGCGACGTCCAGGGCGTTGATGCGGGCCTCGTCCATGAAGGCCTTGTAGGCGGCGCCGACCTTGACGCTGTCGGCGTCGGTGGTCTTGCCGGCGGCGGCGCCCTCGATGATGGCGCGGGTGCGGGCTTCAGACAGCTCGGCCAGCTTGTCGAAATTGCCGTAGCGGGTGCGGTCCGACGGGATGGTCGTGACCTCGTCCCACTTGCCGTTGGCGTACTTGTAGAAGTCGTCGCCCGGCTTCACCGCGGTGTCCATGCCCGAGAGGTCGAAGCCCCACTGGCCGTAGCGCGGCGACTCCAGCGAGACCTCGCCGCCGCCGGCGTCGGAGCCCTGAGCGAACAGCGACTGCACGGTGCAGGCGTCGTCGATGCAGGCGTGCTCCTCATGGGCCTGGGCGGCGTAGGCGGACATCGAAAGGGCGACCGCCGCGGCGGCGCCGAACCAAGCTTTTTTCATCGAAAGGCAGATCCGTTGGAAAACCCGCGGCAATCTGCGCCGGACGCTGAAATTTCCTGCCTTAAAATTCTGTCATGTTTGCCGGAAACCGGGCCGGCGCCCTTTGCCTGGTCAGTGACGGTGCGGCGGGGCGGGCGGGGCCGCAACCATCGGTCGCGGCGCGTTGCGCTGGATCGCCAGACGGGCTTCGACGCGGCGACCGTCGTCGAAGATCAGGGTCAGCGGCAGGCGCCCGCCGGGGGTCAGTTCCGCCCGCAGCCCCATCAGCATGAAGTGCCGGCCGCCGGGACCGAAGACGAGCTTGCCGCCGGCCGGGATCACCACGCCTTCGCCCATGCCCTGCATCGAGGCGACGCCGCCCTGCATCCGGGTCTGGTGGATCATCACCTCGCGGGCCGACGGGCTCTCGGCGCGGACCAGAGTCACCGGCTGCTCGCCGGTGTTGACCAGGACCATGTAGCCGGCCCCGTTCATCCCGGCCGGCGCCGGCCGCGCCCAGGCCTCGCGCACCGACACCGGCGCGCCGCGCGGGGCGGCGGTCGCGACGACGGGGGCGATGGCCAGGAGGGCGAGGAACGGGGCGAAGCGGCGCATGGGCGGGGTTTCCATGAAGGGCGGCAGACGCTTACGCCGCCCCGGCGCGCGGGGCGAGCAACCGAAAGTTGGATCTTGAAGCGCCGCCTCGTGCTCCTCCCCCGAGAAACGGGGGAGGTGGCGCGCTGCGGATACGCAGCGTGACGGAGGGGGCGAGTTCAAGCTCGGCGCCCAGTCTCGGGGG